>DASSPT010000065.1:0-32171 GCA_035699465.1 Gemmatimonadota bacterium | reverse complement strand
GAACCGGGCACGCGCGCGAGGTCGTACCATTCCCCGGGCGTGAAGTCCGGGCGCCACGCGTCGGCCTGCTGGAGCGCGACGTGCTCGAGGGTCCAGCGCACGGTGCGGCCGATGAAGGTGCCCGCGGGCGCCGCCGCCACGACGTCGGGATCGACCTCGCTGAGCGATCCCGCGCGAACCGCCGAGCTGGGCACCCAGCCGTCGACGCGGACGCGTGTCCACCCCCCGCGCGATTCCAGGACCTGGATCGGCGTCTCGGCGGGAATCTGCGCGACGGCGCCCCCCTCCGGTGCGCTCCGCATGTCGACGCCCCGCGACAGAGTTCCCATCGCGCTGGCGGCGACGGCGGGGGCCTCCTCCTCCTCGACCGGCTGCGGCGGAGGCGCGGCGCGGGCGGTGTCGGCGGGCGCATCCGTCTCGCCGGTCGGCTGCGTGACCGAGGACTCGGGCAGCCAGCCCACGAGCTCGATCTGGAGCCAGCGTCCCTCCTCCCCGATGCGGCGAACGCCGACGCCCTCGACCAGCTGCCCCAGGATCCGGCCGTTCGGGGCCGCGCGCAGGTTTTCGCTCTCCGGCGCCACGCGGTACGCGCCGCCCGCGCGCTCCAGGGACTCCGACCACATCCAGCCCTGGACGCCGACCCGCGCCCAACCCGCCCTGCCCCCCAGCCGCTCGACCGTGATCCCGCGGCCGAGCCAGCCCAGGCGGCGGCCGGTCGAGCTCCAGCGCAGCTCCGCCCGGTCCACGGAGATCCGCAGCTCGAGGCCCGACTGCGCGAACGCCGACGGCGACGGAACGCCGAGCGCGAGGAGCGCGGCGGCTCCCGCGAAGGCGAGGCGGAGGAGTTGGAGGACGCGCATCCGGCAGGAGGCGGAAGTAACGTCGACTCGCGCGCGAAAGTCAAGCGGCGATGCTTCGACCGCATCCGTAGATTGCGAACATGTCCGACGACGGCGGACCGGCTCTGCACGTCGTTCTCGTCGAGCCGCTCATTCCGCAGAACACGGGTACGATCGGGCGGCTGTGCGTGGCGGCCGACGCGAGGCTCCACCTGGTCGGCCCGCTCGGATTCGACCTCGACGACTCCCGGCGGCGGCGCGCGGGGCTCGACTACTGGCCGTGGCTCGACTGGGACAGCTACCCGGATCTCGCGGGCTTCCTCGCCTCTGCCGCGCCGCCGCTCGAGCGCTCCTGGTACACGACCACCCGCGCGGGTCGCCCCTACGGGGAGGCCCGCTTCGAGCGCGGGGACTGGCTGTTCTTCGGCAAAGAGACGGTGGGGTTGCCGCGTGAACTCTGGGAGGGCCATCCGGACCGATGCCTGACGATCCCCATGCGGCCCGCCGCGCGCTCGATCAATCTCGCGATCGCGGTCGGAATCGTGGCCTACGAGGCGCTGCGCCAGACCGGCTGGCCGTCGGGTGCGGGAGCGGAGTTCTCGTGAACGCGAACGGCGCCCCCGGATGGGTGCGGTTCTGCGCCGGTGTTACCTTCGACGTTCGACGCGCCGGGTGCGCCCGCGGGGATCTCGTCCCCCTGCGCGGAGCGCCCGCGGACCCCGTACCCCGACCCCGCCGCTGATGTCCTTCGTCCATCTCCATACGCATTCGCAGTACTCGCTCCTCGACGGCGCGAACCGCTTCGACACTCTCGTGCGAACGGCGGCGGAGATGGGGATGGGGGCCCTCGCCCTCACGGATCACGGCAACCTCTTCGGCGCGGTCGAGTTCTACGAGACGGCGCGCAAGGCGGGCGTGAAGCCGATCCTCGGGATGGAGGCGTACCTCGCGCCAGGGAGCCGCCACGAGCGCGGCGGGCGGGGCGGCAACTACTTCCACCTCGTCCTGCTGGCCGAGAACCAGACCGGCTGGCGGAACCTCATCAAGCTGAGCTCGATCGGATACGTCGAGGGCTTCTATTACAAGCCGCGGATCGACCACGAGTCGCTGGCCGCGCACTGCGAGGGGCTGATCGCGCTGAGCGCGTGCCTCAAGGGCGAGGTGGCCACGTTCCTGGACCGCGAGAACTTCGATGCGGCGCGGGAGTGCGCGACGCGAATGGCGCGCCTGTTCGGCGAGGGCCGCTTCTTCCTCGAGCTCCAGGACCACGGCATCCCGCAGCAACGGGCGGTCAACGCCGGCGTGCTCGAGCTCGCCGAGGAGCTGGGTCTGCCGCTCGTGGCGACGAACGACGTCCACTACGAGACCCGCGCCGACGCCTCCTCGCACGACGTCCTGCTCTGCATCCAGACGGGCAAGCTCGTGGACCAGGCCGATCGCATGCGCTTCCACTCCGATGAGTTCTATTTCAAGAGTCCCGGCGAGATGGCCGCCGCCTTCCCGGACCATCCCGAGGCCCTCGCGAACACCGCCTGGATCGCCGAGCGGTGCGAGGTCGAGCTCGACTTCGACACCCCCCACCTTCCGGCGTTCCCGCTGCCGGCGGAGCACGACACGCTCGAGGACCTGCTGGAGGCACAGGCGCGCGCCGGTCTCGCGGGGCGCTACGACCCGATCTCCGAAGAAGCCCGCCAGCGGCTCGACTACGAGCTCGACGTGATCCGCAAGACCGGCTACGCGGGCTACTTCCTGATCGTCGCCGATTTCATCCGCCACGCGCGCGAGCGCGGGATCGCGGTGGGGCCCGGGCGCGGGTCCGCGGCGGGGAGCCTGGTGGCCTACTCGCTCGGCATCACGAACCTGGATCCGCTGCGCTACGGCCTGCTGTTCGAGCGCTTCCTGAACCCGGAGCGGATCTCGATGCCCGACATCGACATCGACTTCCGGGACGACCGCCGGGGGGAGGTCATCGAGTACGTGAAGGAGAAGTACGGCGACCAGTCGGTCGCGCAGATCATCACCTTCGGCACGATGAAGTCGAAGGCCGCCGTCCGCGACGTGGGCCGCGTGCTCCAGCTACCGCTGGCGGAGACCGACCGGATCGCCAAGCTGATTCCCAACGCCCCCGGCTCTCCCCAGCCGGTCCGCATAGAGGAGGCGATCGAACAGGTGCCGGAGATCGCCGAGGCGTATCGCTCCAGCGACCGCACGCGGCGGCTCCTCGACGACGCCAGGAAGCTCCAGGGGCTCGCCCGCCACGCCTCGGTCCATGCCGCCGGGATCGTCATCGCTCCCGACCGCCTGGTCGAGCACGTGCCCCTGTACCGCTCCGAGAAGGGCGAGCTGACCACCCAGTGGGACATGACCAGCGTGGAGAAGGTGGGGCTCCTCAAGATCGACCTCCTGGGGCTCCGCACGCTGACGGTGATCGACGACGCCGTGGAGGCGATCGCCGCCGGCGGGGAGCGGATCGACATCGACAGGATCCCCCTCGACGATCCCGCGCCCTATCGCCTCCTCTCCGAGGGCCGCACCGACGGGATCTTCCAGTTCGAGTCGACGCTGGCGGCCGATATCTGTCAGCGCATGCACCCCGACCGCTTCGAGGACCTGATCGCGATCAACGCGCTGATCCGCCCCGGCCCCCTCGATACGAAGATGACCGAGCGCTACATCCGCCGGAAGCGCGGCGAGGAGCCGGTCGACTTCTACCATCCCGACATCGAGGAGCTCCTGGCCGAGACCTACGGGGTCATCACCTACCAGGAGCAGGTCATGCAGATCGCCAACCGGGTGGCGGGATTCTCGCTGGCCGAGGCGGACGTCCTCAGGAAGGCCATGGGCAAGAAGATCCAGTCGCTGATCGAGGAGCAGCTCGGGCGGTTCCGGACGGGCGCCCTGGAGCGGGGGTACGCCCAGGGCGTCGTCGAGCGGCTGGCGCGCGACATCGTGACCTTCGGGCGCTACGGCTTCAACAAGTCGCACTCCGCCGCATACGCGCTCCTGTCGTACCAGACCGCCTGGCTCAAGGCGCACCATCCGCGGCAGTTCATGGCCGCGCTGCTGACCGCGGAGATGGGAAACAGCGACAAGGTCGTCCGCTACATCGACGCCTGCCGACGCATGGGGATCGAGATCCTGTCGCCGGACGTCAACGAGTCCGGGTGGTCGTTCACGACGGTGGAGCGGGGGATCCGCTTCGGCCTCGGCGGCATCAAGAACGTGGGCCGGGGCGCCGTCGAATCGATCCTCGCGGCGCGCGAGCGCCACGGGCGGTTCGCGAACCTGTTCGAGCTGGCGGAGCGGGTAGACCTCAGGCAGGCCAACAAGCGCGTGCTGGAGAGCCTGGTGGCCGCCGGGGCGTGCGACGGTCTCGACGGCCATCGCGCCCAGCAGATCGCCGTGCTCGACCTGGCCATCGCCTACGGCCAGCGCAAGGCGGACGAGCGCGAGCGCGGCCAGTTCACGTTGTTCTCCGGCGCGCCCGAGAACACGAGCCGGTCGCTCCCGCCCATGCCCGACATCGACCCCTGGCAGCCCGGCGACCGGCTGCGTCAGGAGAAGGAGGTGCTCGGCTTCTACATCTCCGGGCATCCCCTGGACAAGGTCCGCGCCCAGCTCCAGGCCTTCGCCCGCGGCACGGCCGCGGAGGTGGCCGCCTCCCCGCACGGGAGCGACGTTTGCCTCGGTGGTGTGGTGACCGCTGTGCAGTCCAAGCGCGACCGCCGGGGGGACGAGATGGCATTCTTCACGCTCGAGGACTACAGCGGCACGGTGGAGGCCATCGCGTTCAGCACCGTGTACGAGACCTCCCGCCCGCTCATCCTCTCCGACACCCCGCTCCTCGTCCACGGCAGGGTGGACCGTCGCGACGAAGAGCCCGGCAAGGTGATCGTCTCGAGCGTCGTGCCGCTGGCCGAGGCGGCGCTCACCGGCAATCACCGCCTCGAGGTGCGGGTCCCACGCGACAAGTGCGACAACCAGACGCTGGCCGCCGTGCGGGGGCTCCTCATCCAGAACTCCGGCTCGTTGCCTGTGCGACTCACCGTCGACACCGGGAGCAGCGTCGCCGAGCTCGCCACCGGCCTCGCGGTCGCCCTCAGCGACTCGCTCCTCGAGACGCTCGGCGGCCTCCTCGGCGAGAACAGCGTCCGGTTGTCCGAGGCGAACGGCGCGCGGCAAGCGCCCAACGGCGCCAACGGGGGGCGACGCTGATGCCGAAGGGGGTCTATCTGGATTTCGAGCGGCCGATCGTCGAGCTCGAAGAGGAGATCGAGGACATGGAGAGGTTGGCCGACAAGGCCGGCATGGATGTGTCCGCGGAGCTCGCCACGCTGCAGGCCAAGCTCGCGCGTCTCAAGGAAGAGATCTTCACCCATCTCACGCCGATCCAGCGCGTGCAGCTCGCCCGGCATCCGCGGCGGCCGTATCCACTCGACTTCGTCGAGCGTTGCTTCACCGATTGGCTCGAGATCCACGGCGATCGCGCCTACGCCGACGATCACGCGATGATCGCCGGCCTGGCGCGCTTCGACGGCCAGCCGGTCGCGATCGTCGGCCAGCAGAAAGGCCGCGACACGAAGGAGAACCTGCGCCGCAACTTCGGCATGCCGCACCCCGAAGGCTATCGCAAGGCGATGCGCCTGATGAAGACGGCGGAGAAGTTCGGCCACCCCGTCGTCGCGTTCATCGACACGCCGGGCGCCTACCCCGGCATCGGCGCGGAGGAGCGCGGCCAGGCCGAGGCGATCGCTCACAACCTGCGGGAGATGGCGGGCCTGCGGGTGCCGACCCTCTCGGTCGTCACGGGCGAGGGCGCGTCCGGCGGCGCGCTCGGCATCGGCGTCACGGATCGGATCCTGATCCTCGAGAACGCCTTCTATTCCGTGATCAGCCCGGAAGGGTGCGCCGCCATCCTGTGGAAGGACGGCGAGAAGCGCGAGCTGGCGGCGCGCGCGATGAAGATCACGGCCGAGGATCTCGAACGCCTGGGCGTCGTGGACGAGATCATCCCCGAGCCCCTGGGTGGCGCCCACGCCGACTACGCTTCCACCGCGCGCGCGATCGCGGAGGCGATCCGCCGGCACCTGGGCGAGATCTCCGCGTGGAGCGTCGACGACCGGATCCGGCGGCGGCGGGAGAAATACCGCGCGATGGGAGCCTGGAAGGGCCCCGAGGGCGCGCACCCGGGACCCCGGGATCCGGTCCCCGCGGGCGAGGCCGACCGGAGGTCGTGACCTTCCCGACCCACCTCGACGCCTCCGGCCGGGCGCGCATGGTCGACGTGTCGGGCAAGGAGCCGACCCGCCGGACAGCGCGCGCGAGCGGCGCCATCACCATGAGCCCGGCCGCGCTCGCGGCGATCGCGGGCGGCGAGCTGCCCAAGGGCGACGCGCTGGCGGTCGCGCGCGTGGCCGGCATCCAGGCCGCCAAGCGCACGGCGGACCTCGTGCCGCTCTGCCATCCCCTGCCTCTCGAGCACGTCGCGATCGAGCTCGACGCGGACGACGCGCTCCCCGGCGTGCGGGCGCGCTCGGAGGTCGTCGTCACCGCGCGGACGGGCGCCGAGATGGAGGCACTGGCGGCGGTCGCCGGCGCGCTCTTGTCGATCTACGACATGGCGAAGTCGCTGGACCGCGGGATGACGATCGGCGAGATCCGGCTCGAGTCGAAGGAAGGCGGCCGGAGCGGCGCGTGGATGCGAGGGTCGGAATGAGCGCCCGGGGGGCGGCCCTCGGTTCGCTCGTGGCGGCGGGCACGGCGCTGGTCGCCGGTTTCGCCGGCTGCGGGCGCGGGGGGGATTCCGCGGCGCCCGCGGCGGGCACGGCGGACAGCGCGCGGCCTTTCACCGCCGACACGCAGATGGTCGTCGACTCGCTGGGGAACGAGCTCATGATCGTCTCGAAGCGCACGGCTCACCTGGGGCCCCGCGAAGTGCGGCCCCGGGCCGGAGCGGGCGATTCGGCCGCCCCCGACGCGTGGCGCGTGGTCGACCCGCGCTCGGCGCGCTCGCTCATGCAGGCAGCCACGCCGCCCTGGTACGTGATCGACGTGCGGGACTCGCGCGCGTTCGCCACCCGCGGGCACCTGCCCGGGGCCGCGCTCGTTCCGCTCGGGGTCCTGGAAGCGAACGTGGCCGACCTCCATGTCCGGACCGACCAGATCGTGCTTCTCTATGCCGACGACGAGACGCGCGCGACCGACGCCGCCCGGATCCTCGCGGGCTACGGCTTTCCCAACCTGCGCGTCCTGGGGGGCGGCATGGCCGCCTGGGAGCGGGAGGGCCTGCCGGTGGAGGGCCGTTGAGCGCCGAGGCCGCCCGTCCGGAATGCTCCGTTTGCGGCCGACGCGACGACCTCGTTGCGGACGAGAACATGCCCGACCTGTTCACGTGCCGAACCTGTCTGGAGCGGGTGGCCGTCCAGAACGAGCGGATCCGCGAGGGGTTGGAGGATGAGCCGGAAGCCGAGATGTGACCGCGCCGTCCGCCGCGCGATGCCGGCGGTCCTGGCCGCGCTCGTCGCCGCCGCCGGATGCCGGCTCGACGAGAGCGTCCCCGTGGAGGTCGAGGATCGGCTGGGCGGAATCGATGCCGAGCGGATCGTGGCCGTCGGCGACGACTTCGCGGCCGGCGCCGCCGACGGCGCGCTCTACGAGGACGCGCAGGCCCTCTCCCTGCCGGCGCTCCTGTCGCTCCATCTGAGCGGCGACCCGTTGCTTCAGCCGCTCGTGTCGGCGGCGGGCCTCGCCGTCGACGAGGAGGGCGGGGGGCGGCTCGAGCTCGTCAGCCTGACGCCCCTGCGGCTGGAGCGCGGACCCGCGGGCGTCCCGCTCCTCCCCGCCCCCGGCCGGCCGTTCGACAACCTCGGCGTCCCCGGCGCCCTGGTGACCGAGGCATCGAGCACGGAGAGCTCGGCGACCTCCACGTTCGGAAATCCGTTCTACGATCTCGTGCTCCGCGGCCAGGGCACGTTCGCCGAGCAACTGGTGGAACTCGACCCCTCTCTCGTGCTCCTCTGGATCGGTACGAGCGATGTCCTCCGCTACGTGGTCGCGGGGGGCGATTCCGACCTCGCCCCGGGCCTTCCGACGCCGGTCGGCACGTTCGCCATCGCCTACGAGAACCTGGTCGACGCCGTCCTCGAGATCACCGACCAGGTGGTCCTGTTCACGATCCCGGACCCACGATCGATGCCGATCGTGCACGCGGTCCCCGGCTTCGTCCTCGACGCGGATACCGGCGAGCCGGTGCTCATCACGGTCATCGAGCCCGTCATCGACCCCCAGACCGGCGAGCCGGTGATCGACCCGGTCACCGGCGACACGCTGCAAGCCGCGCGGCGGTCGACCGTGCCTCTCCTCGGACCGCTGGGACCGGTCGCCCCGACGGACCTGATCCTCCTGGACGCCCTCCCGCTCCTCGAAGAGGGGATCGGGATTCCCGCGCCCGTCGGGGGCTCGGGCGCGCGTCTGCCCGACCGCGCGGTGCTCGATGCCGCCGAGCAGGCCGAAGTCGCCGCCGTCGTCGCCGGCTACAACCAGGCGATCGCCGCGCTGGCGGCCGACCGCGACCTGCCGCTCGTCGACGTGCACGCCCTCGTGGAGACGCTGGCAGGGGAGGGGCTCGTCTCGGACGGGATCCTCATGAGCGCGGACTACGCGACCGGGCAGGCGTTCAGCCTGGACGGGGCGCGCTTCACACCCAAGGGCTACGGCGTGATCGCCAACCTCGTGATCGACGCGCTCAATGCGCGGTACGGCGGATCCGTCCCCCACATCCGGACCGGCACGCTTCCCGGTATCCCGCTCCTCGGCCTGCCGTGAGCTCGGTGGGCAGAGGCCCGCTCGTCCTGATGCTGGTCTTCGCTTCGGCCATCGCCTCCTGCGACGACGGCCAGCCGGCGGGTCCGGGCGGGGACGAGCTCGATCTCTCGCGCTACGTCGCGATCGGCAACAGCCTGACCGCCGGCTTCATGAACGGGGCCCTCGGTCTGGAGGGGCAGTCGTGCTCCTACCCGCGGCTCCTGGCCGGACAGGCGGGTGTGGGCGGGGCGTTCAGCCAGCCGCTCGTAAGCCCGCCGGGAATCTCCGAGCCGGGCACGAACGAAGGGCGGATCGAGCTCCTGAGCTTCACGCCGCCCACGATCGAGCGCGCGACCCCGGCCGGCGCGCCGCTCAACCCCGACCAGCCGGGACCGTACGGCAACCTGGGCGTCCCCGGGGCGCTCGGAGCCGAGGCGCTGGTGGCGCGAAATCGCGCCACGTCGCTCACCGGCAATCCGTTCTTCGACTTCGTCCTGCGCGGGATGGGGACCTGGTCCGGCCAGGTCGCGGAGCGGGACGCGACGTTCGTCACCGTCTGGCTCGGCAACAACGACGTGCTGGGCTTCGTGCTGAGCGGCGGCGAGAATCCGGATTTCCCCACACCTGCCGGGGAGTTCGCCTCCACCTACCAGGCGCTGATCGCGCAGCTGCTCGCCACCACCGACCGGATCGTCCTCCTCAACGTCCCGCCCGTGACGATCGTGCCCTACCTGACTCTCGTGCCCAACGTCGTCGTCGACGCGTCCACGCTGGAGCCGATCCTCGGGCCCGGCGGCCTGCCGGTCCCACTCATCGGCCCGGACGGGCCGCTGGCGCACGACGATCTCGTCTCCTTCGACGCGATCGAGCGGATCCTCGATGGAGACGGGATACCCGTCGACATGGGGGGCACGGGCCTGCCGCTTCCCGGAACCGTCGTCCTCGACGCCGGCGAGCAGGCGGCCGCGCGCGCGGCCGTCGCCGCCTACAACCAGGCGATCGCCCAGACCGCGGCGCTCCACGGCCTGGCCGTGGTCGACGTCCACGGGATCGTCACCGATATCGCCGAGAACGGCCTGGTGGTGGGCGGCGAGACGCTGACGACCGAGTTCCTGGTGGGTGGGCTGTTCAGCCTGGACGGCGTCCATCCCACGTGCAAGGGGCAGGGAGTGATCGCCAACGCGCTGATCGCCGCGATCGAAGATCGCTACGGCGTCTCGTTCCCGGGCGTCTCGATCGCGGGCCTCCCCGGGGTCACGCTGACGGTCGAGGGCGACCGCATCCCCGCGGCCGTTCCCGCGCTCGGCCTCCCCCGCTTCCTCGAACGCCGGCGATCCGGGAACTGATCGCCACGCTCGGGGGATCTAGTCGCCGCGCTCGGTGGACCACCAGTCGCCGCGCTCCGCGGACCGGTCCCCGGGATCGACGCGCGAGCGCTTCTCCGGCATCGGCAGGGCGCGAAAGGCGCGCAGCTCCCTCAGCCGGCGCCTGGCCGGCGCGGCCTCCAGCCGATCCACGAACGCCGTGGCCAGCCGTGCCGCCCCGCGATAGCGGTCCGCCATCTCGGGGTCGTCGTAGGGGACGTCCCAGCGAGTCAGCGCCTGATGGCGCACCCAGGCCAGATCGGAGGGCGCGATGCGGCGCGCCAGCGCGCCCACGAAGTGACGCAGCAGCAGGTAGGCGTCGATCCGGGCCATGAGCTCCAGCTCGGCCAGGAACTCATCGCCCGACACGCGCGCCGGTCCACCTTCGCCGAACGCGTACGTCGTGTGCAGCGCGTGACTCGCCTCCTCGGTGAATACGAGAAGCGGGAGGACGTTCGACTCGGAAAGCCCCCGCCGCGGGTCACGCGCCTCCAGGGTCTCGATCATCTCCTCGGCGTAAAAGAGCGCCAGGCGAAGGTTCGCGCCCTCCACGTAGAAGAAGAAGCGCGCCCAGTCGGACATCTCGGGATGGTCCTCGCTTCGCGACGCGAGCTCCGCGAAGCGCCGCGGGCCCACGACGCATGCCTCCAGGTCGACGCCGGCCGGCCGGCCGTACGTGCGCTCGAAGAGCCGCTGGACCTGCCCGAGCAGCGCCACTAGCGCCCCGGCCGGTAGAGGGCCTGCCTGCAGAGACGCTCGACGGTCTCCGGCCGGGGAGCGATGTGGAGATGGTCGTCGACCAGGTCGTTCAGCGCCTGCCGCAAGGCCACGAACGCCTCGGCCAGGAACGCCAGCACGTCGGCCAGCTCGAGCCGTGCCGCCGCCTCGTGACGCGCCGCGACCGCGTAGTAGCGACTGCCCAGCTCCTCGTAGTACTCGAGATCGACGGGCCGGCGGCCGTACCGATAACGATGGTAGATCCAGTCCGGGAAGACGCCGGCCAGGTAGAGCGCCCGGTCGCCGACCTCCGTCTGCAGCGAGAACGCGTGTTCGGAGCTCCGCGCCTCGGCGATCTCGCGCACCAGATCGACCAGATACACGCCCGAGCGCGGGCCGCCGCCGGCCCGGCCGTGCACGTGTTGGGAGAGGAGCGCCCCGACGTAGTCCGCCACGCGCCGGTCCTCGATCCCGTGATCGAGAAAAGCACGCCGGACGACGACGTAGTAGAAGAAGTACGGGGAAACGTCGAGGAGCCTGGGCGCCTCGAGCAGGCGCTGGAACAGGAGCGGGCTGTCGAGCAGGCGATCGAGCGCGTCGGGGTCTTCGGCCAAGGAGCGGAGGGGCGCGCGCTCGCGGTCGCTCTTCTCCAGCGCCGCGATCAGGAACGTCAGGTCCTCCCGGGTGATTCGCGTCCGACAACTCGCTGTGATCAAGCGGACTCACCTCCCGTCGTCGAGTTCTTCCTCCTCCCGATTCTCGCGCCACTCGGATCCGTCGGCGAAGACTTCCTTCTTCCAGACCGGCAAGGTCGCCTTCAGCCGATCGATCCCGTGCGCGCAGGCCGCGAGCGCCTCGCGCCGGTGGGGCGCCGAGATCGCGACGGCCACGCTGGCCTCGCCGATCTCGACGCGACCGATCCGATGGGCGATCGCGACTCCCGTCACCACCGGCCATAGTCCGGCAATTTCCATACCGATCCTTTTCATCTCCTGTTCCGCCATCGGCGCGTACGCCTCGTACTCCAGGTGCTCCACGGGCTTGCCGGCGAAGGAGTTGCGCGTGACCCCGACGAACGTCGCGATGGCGCCGGAGGTGGGGTCGGAGATCGCCGCCCGGAGCGCTTCCGGATCGAGCGCGGTCTCCGTGATCTGATAGAAGGTGCGCATGGCCCTCGGTTTTCCGCCGTCAGCAGTGTTCACCGGCGGCTGCTGATCACGCAGGGAGACGTTCAGCCGCCTCCGACAGGCGGCAGGATCGCGATCTCGTCGCCGGGGGCGAGCGGAGTTCGGGCGTCGACGTACTCCAGGTTCAGGGCCACCCGCGTGCGGGGCAGGAGCGGCGCCAGCGCGGGATGCGAGCGAGCGAGCTCCGCCAAGGCGTCCGCGGCCGTGGCCGGCGGCGACAGCGCGAGCTCCACGGCCGCCGTGCCCGCCGCCTCGCGCGCCGGCCCGAACAACCGCACGACAATCGCCGCCGACTTGCTCATTCTCCGCTCGCCAGGAACGCGGACCTGACTGCCGTCAAAGGCCCGGGGACGCTCAAAATGGTCGAGATGCAAGGCGCGCGACGAGGCCCTTCCGAGGCGTGGCGAATCCCACGCCGCAGGAAGAACGAGGAGCGCAACGCAGCGGATCGGCCATTTTCAGCGTCCCCCCAGGTGCCGTTCGAAGAAGGCGGCCACGCGTTCACAGTACCCCGGTCGATCCACGAAGTATGCCCCGCAGTGGAGCGCGCCGTCCACGATCCACGACTCGCTCGTCTCCGGCGCCGCTTCGATCAGCCGGCGGGCATGGTCGGGGGGGATCCAGTGGTCGCGGGTCCCGTGGATGAACAGGATCGGGGTATCCGCCAGCGCGGCCAGGCGCCGCCCGGGCGCGATCTCGTCGAACCCCGGCCTCCCGCTCCGCCGGTGCCACCACTCCATGGGGGGCAGGAACACGCTGCCCGGAATCCAGCCGCGAAAGAATCGTCGCGCATCCCGGTCGGCCGCGTGCTCGAGCACCTCCCGCTGGCTCCCGAACACGCTGTCGGCGACGATTGCCCGCACGCGATCGTCCGCTCCACCGAGGATCGCCACGGCGCCGCCCATCGAGAACCCCAGGAGCCCGATTCGCGCGTCCGGCACCCGGCCGGAGATCCAGTCGAGCGCGGCGGCGAGGTCCGCTGTCTCCCAGTATCCCATCGTGATCGGAGCGCGCGCGCTCCGCCCGCGGCCGCGGAAGTCGAACAACAGCACGTCGAACCCCGCCCGCCACAACGCGGTCGACATCCCCAGCACGTCCGACTTCTCGCCTCGATACCCGTGCATCACGACGACGACCCGCGACTCGCTTTCGTGGCGCAGGAACCAGCCGTGCAGGCGGACGCCGTCGGAAGTCGTGAAATCGGCGATTTCGTGCGCCGCGTCGGTCTCCCAGGGCGTGAACGTGAAATCGGCGGGACGGGAGGAGCCCGGCGCCCGGTTGAGCCGCCAGTGGCCGAGCCATCCGATCGCCAGCCACAGCAGCGTCGCGGAGAGCACGACCGCAGCCGCGAGCCCGGCGATCCAGGCCTCGGGGCTCACTCGTGGGAGGGCCGGCCCTCGAACGTGATCGTGCGGTCGCGGCCGCCGCGCTTGGCGGTGTACAGCGCCTGGTCCGCCCAGCTGATGAGCGCGTCCTGGCGGTGGCGCGGAGCGGGAAAATCCTCGGAGCTGAACGGCAGGCACGCGACCCCGCAGGAGATCGTCAACGGCTTTCCCGACAGGGCCTCGAAGTAGTGCGCCTTGACCTGGCGGCGCAGGCGCTCGGCCTGCTGGTACGCGCCGGCGAGATTCGTCTCGGGGAGCAGCACGGCGAACTCCTCGCCGCCGTATCGCGCCAGCTGGTCGGTTTCGCGAATCGTCCGATGCAGCACCGCCGCCAGTTCGCGCAACACGGCATCGCCCTGCTGATGCCCGTAGGTGTCGTTGACCTGCTTGAAGTGATCGATGTCGAGGAGGATCAGGGACAGGTCGGAGCGGTAGCGGTCGGCGCGCTTGAACTCCTCTTCCAGCCGCAGGTAGAAGTAGCGGTGGTTGTAGAGGCCCGTCTGGTCGTCCGTGTTGGCGAGCCGGGTCAGACGCTGGTTGTCGATCTCCGCCTGCTCGTACAGCGCCGCATTGGCGAGACCGTTCGCGGCCGCGTTCGCCACCACGCGCGCGAACTTGACCTCGTGCTCCGTGTACGGCCAGTACCGCCGCGAGGACTGGAGTACGTACTCCCCGAGATCGGCGCGCTGGACGCGCAGCGGGACGATCATGATCGACTTGCGGGCGGGCAGGGTGTGGACCACGGGACCGATCAGCGGATCGGTGTGCGTGTCGTCCACGACCACGACGTCGCCTTCCGCGGAGGCCTTCTGGATCTCCGGATAGCCGTCGAGGTCGATGCTCAGGTTGTGGAGGTTGGGATCGTCCTGCGTGGCCACGACGTAGCCGGTGTGGCGGTCCACGATCTTGATCAGCGAGGCGCGGTCCGACTGCACGACCTGGGCGAGCTCGCTGACGATCGTGTACAGGACCTTCTCGATCTCCAGCGAGGAGGACACCGCCTGGGAGATGCGGAGCATGGCGGCGAGGTCGTCGTGGTAGCGCTTGACCTCGAGGTTCGTCCGCACGCGCGCGACCAGCTCGTCGATGTAGAAGGGCTTGGTGACGTAGTCGCTGGCTCCGGCCTCGAGCGCCTGGACCACGTCCTTGCGGCCGTCGCGGGCGGTCAGCATCACGACCCGCACGTCCGCCAGCCGCGGGTCGGACCGGAACTCGCGGCACACCGCGAGCCCGTCCATCTCCGGCATCATGACATCCAGCAGAACGAGGTCGGGTGGCTCGCGGCGGGCCAGCTGGAGCGCGGCGGGACCGGTGTGCGCGATATCGGTCCGGTAGCCCTTGAATTGCAACATCGTGGCCAGCGTGTCGCAAATCGAGGGATCGTCGTCCACGACCAGGATGTAGCCGTCCGAGGCCGCCCGGGGAACCCGGGGTTCGACGGAGACCTTCAGCTCTGTGCTCACTCCTCTTCCGAGGGCAGCTCCAGCTGCTCTTCCAGTTGGGCGGCGTCTTCCACCCCTTCGGATGGAGCCCCCTCCTCTTCCTCCTCCAGCACGACTCGTGCCACGTCCCCGACCTTGTGGCCTTCCTCGAGGTTGATCAACCGCACGCCCTGCGTGGCGCGGCCCATGATCCGGATGCCCTGGATGGGGAGCCGGATGATGATTCCGCCGGTCGTCACGATCATCAGCTCGTCCTGCTCGACGACTTCCTTGACCGCGACCAGGGGTCCGGTCTTGGGGGTGGGATTCAGCGTCTTGATCCCCTTGCCCCCGCGGTGGGTCACCCGATAGTCGGAGATCAGCGTGCGCTTGCCGTAGCCGTTCTCGGTGACGGACAGGAGGGCGTTGCTCTCGTTCTTGACCACCACCATGTCGAGCACGCCGTCGCTCTTGCCCTGAAGCGTGATCCCGCGCACTCCCATCGTGTCCCGGCCCATGTCGCGGACCTCGTCCTCGGAGAAGCGGATCGCCTGTCCCTTGCGGGTCGCGAGCACGATGTCGTTGGTGCCGTCCGTCAGCGCCGCGCCGATCACCCGATCGCCGGGATCCAGTTTCATCCCGATGATACCGCCGCGGCGCGGGTTGCTATAGGCCGACATCACGGTCTTCTTCACCTGGCCCTGCTGGGTGGCCGTGATCAGGTAGTGCTGGTCGTCGAACTCCCGCACCGGAAGGACGTCTGCGACCTGGTCGTTGGCGTCGGTCTCCAGGACGTTGACGATCGGCCGGCCGCGGCTGGCGCGCCCGCCCTGCGGGATATCGTAGACCTTCAGCCAGTGGCACTTCCCCTGCTCGGTCAGGACCAGCAGATAATCGTGTGTACTGGCGACGTAGAGGCGCTCGATCCAGTCGTCTTCCTTCGTCCCCATGCCCGTCACGCCGCGGCCGCCGCGCCGCTGCCTCCGGTATGTCGACGCCGCGATCCGCTTGATGTAGCCGGTATGGCTGATCGTCACGACCATGTCCTCTTCGGCGATCAGGTCCTCCATCGAGATGTCGGCACCGCCGGCCTGGATCTCCGTGCGCCGCTCGTCGCCGTACTTCTGGGCGATCTCCCGCAGCTCCTCCTTGATCTTCTCCATCCTCAGCCGCCGCGATCCGAGGAGCTCCTGCAGACCTGCGATCGTCTTCAACAGCGCCCGGTACTCCTCCTCGAGCTTGTCCCGCTCGAGGCCCGTGAGCCGCGCGAGCCGCATGTCGAGGATGGCCTGCGCCTGACGCTCGGAGAGGTCGAACTGCTCCATCAGGCCGGCACGCGCGGCGTCGGTGTCGCCGCTCTTTCGGATCAGCGCCACGACCTCGTCGATGTTGTCGACCGCGATCCGCAGCCCCTCGACGATGTGCAGCCGCTCTTCGGCCTGCTTGAGCTCGAAGTTCGAGCGCCGCACGACGACTTCGTGGCGATGCTCGACGAATCGCTCGAGCATCTCCTTGAGCGGCATCTCCTTCGGTACGTTGTCGACCAGCGCCAGGTTGATGATCCCGAAGGTCTGCTGGAGCTGGGTGTGGTTGTAGAGCTGGTTGAGCACGACCTCCGCGTTCTGGGCCGTCGTCTTGAGCTCGATCACCACCCGCATCCCGTCGCGATCGGACTCGTCGCGGAGGTCGGAGATGTCGGTGATCTTCTTGTTCCGCACCAGGTCGGCGATCTGCTCGATGACCCGCGTCTTGTTGACCTGATACGGGATCTCGGTGATGACGATCCGCTCGCGACCGTTGTCCTTGATCTCCGTGCTGGCGCGGGCGCGCATGATCACCTTGCCGCGGCCGGTCTCGTACGCCTCGCGTATGCCGTCGGTCCCGTAGATGTAACCGCCGGTCGGGAAATCCGGGCCCTTGATGTGCTTCCGCAGCCCCGGCAGCTCGATCTCCGGGTCGTCGATCAGCGCGATCAGCCCGCTGACGACCTCCCGCAGGTTGTGGGGCGGGATGTTGGTCGCCATACCGACCGCGATCCCGCTGGCTCCGTTGATCAGGAGGTTCGGGATCCGCGCCGGCAGGACGGACGGCTCCCGCAGGCGATCGTCGTAGTTGGGGACGTAGTCGACCGTGTCCTTGTCGATGTCGGCCAGCATCTCGGCCGCGATCGGCGCCAGCCGCGCCTCCGTGTACCGGTAGGCGGCGGCCGAGTCGCCGTCGATCGAGCCGAAGTTCCCCTGGCCGTCGACCAGCGGATAGCGCAGCGAGAACGGCTGCACCATGCGGACCATCGCGTCGTAGACGGCCGTGTCGCCGTGCGGGTGGTACTTGCCCAGCACGTCGCCGACCACCGTCGCGCTCTTCTTGTACGGGCGGCCCGGCCCGAGCCCGATCTCCGACCTCGAATAGAGGATGCGCCGGTGCACGGGCTTCAGGCCGTCGCGCACATCCGGGAGAGCGCGCGCGACGATGACGCTCATCGAGTAGTCGATGAACGACTCCTTCATCTCATCGACTATCTGACGCTCGAGAATCCGCTCTCGGCCCTGCTCTATGGCCATGCTACTCGCTCTCCCTCATTGGATAACCCGTAAACACCTGGGTACGGGTGGATCGCTCAAAACGGTGCAGATGCAAGGCGCGCGACGAGAGGATTCCGAGGCGTACGACTGTATGCCGCAGGAAGACACGAGGAGCGCAACGCCGCAGATGGGCCGTTTTCAGCGATCCACCACTAGACATCGAGGTTTCTGACGTACTTGGCGTTCTTTTCGATGAAGTCCCGGCGCGGCTCGACGTCGTCGCCCATCAGCGTCTGGAACAGCTCGTACGCCTCCGTGTGGTCCTCCATGTGGACCTTGAGGATCGTGCGGCTCTCCGGGTCCATGGTCGTCTTCCAGAGCTGGTCGGGATTCATCTCGCCGAGGCCCTTGTAGCGCTGGACGTTGACGCCGTTGCCGCCGAGACGCTCGATCGCCTTCTCCCGCTCCTCCTCGTCGAAGGCGTAGAACTCCTTGGATCCCTTCCACACGCGATACAGCGGGGGCTGCGCGATGTAGATCTTCCCGGCGTCGATGAGCTCGCGCATCCACTGGAAGAAGAAGGTCAGGAGCAGCGTCCGGATGTGGGCCCCGTCGACGTCGGCGTCGCACATGATGATGATCTTGCCGTACCGGCTGAGCTCCAGCTTGAACTCGTCCTCCCCGAATCCCGTGCCGATCGCCGTGATGATCGTCCGGATCTCCTCGTTGGAGAGGACCTTGTCCACGCGCGCCCGGATCGTGTTCAGGATCTTTCCGCGGAGCGGCAGGATGGCCTGGAAGTTCCGGTCCCGGCCCTGCTTCGCCGACCCGCCCGCCGAGTCGCCCTCGACCAGGTACAGCTCGGACAGCATCGGGTCGTCGATCGAGCAGTCCGCCAGCTTGCCGGGCAGGATGCCGCCCTCGAGCGCCGACTTCTTGCGGGTCAGGTCCCGGGCCTTGCGCGCCGCTTCGCGCGCGCGCGCGGCCTGCATCGCCTTCTCGACCACCGTCTTCGCGGCGCCGGGATTCTCCTGCATCCACGAGCTCAGCGCCTCGTTCAACACCGACTCGACGATGCCCCGTACCTCCGAGTTGCCCAGCTTGGTCTTCGTCTGACCCTCGAACTGGGGCTCCATGACCTTGACCGAGAGCACCGCGGTCAGCCCCTCGCGAACGTCGTCCCCCGAGAGAGTGAAGTCGGACTTCTTGAACAGCCCGCGGTCGTTCGCGTAGGCGTTGATCGTGCGCGTGAGCGCGGCCTTGAATCCCGAGAGATGCGTCCCGCCCTCGTGCGTGTTGATGTTGTTGACGTACGTGAACAGCGTCTCGGTGTAGCTGTCGTTGTACTGGATCGCGCACTGCAGCTCGACGTCTTCCTTCGTCGTCTCCACGTACATGGGCTTCGGGTGGAGCGGCTTGCGGGTCTTGTTGAGGTGCTTGACGAACTCGACCAGCCCGCCGTCGAAGCGATACACGTCCATGCGCGGGGTCTCGCCGCGCATGTCCTGGAACTCGATCTGGACGCCTTTGTTGAGGAACGCCAGCTCGCGCAGGCGCGAAGCGAGGGTCTCGTAGTCGAAATCGAGCGCCTCGAAGATCTCGGGGTCGGGGCGGAAGCGGACGATCGTCCCCGTAGCCTCGGCCGTGCCGATCACCTGGAGCTCCGAGGCCTTGTCGCCGCGCTCGTAGCGCTGGTGGTACCGGCGGCCGTCTCGCATGACCTCGACTTCCAGCCACTCGGAGAGCGCGTTGACGACCGATACGCCGACTCCGTGGAGACCACCCGAGACCTTGTACGAGCCGTGATCGAACTTGCCGCCGGCATGCAGGGTGGTCATCGCCACCTCCACGCCCGGCTTCTTCTCGGTGGGGTGGATGTCGACCGGGAAGCCCCGCCCGTTGTCCTCCACACGGACCGCGTTGTCGGTCTCGATGGTGACCGAGATATCGTCGCAGTATCCGGCCAGCGCCTCGTCGACGGCGTTGTCCACGACCTCGTAGACGAGATGGTGGAGGCCGCGCGGGCCGGTCGAGCCGATGTACATGCCCGGGCGCTTGCGCACCGCCTGCAGTCCTTGCAGGACCTGGATCTTCTCGGCGCTGTATTCCCGTGCCGCCTGAGCGTTGCGCTCGGGGTCGCCGTTGCCGCGGGGTTTCGTCTTTGCCTTCGCCATGCGCTCTGTCATCCCTTCGCTTCAGGATCGAGTCGAAACACCAGCCGTCGAATCGAGCTCCGCGTGCGGCCGGCGTTGAGCCGCTTGAGGAGCTCGCTCTGCCTCAGCGACAGCTCGTTGAGCCAGGCCGAGGTCGCCACCCGCACGATCAGCGTGTCCCCGTCCACGCGGTGCGGATGCGCCGAACGGGCGATCTCCGGGCCGAGGCGCTCTGCCCACTCGCGGAACACGGCGTGCCGCTCCACCGCCTGGGACAGGCCGAGCGCATCGAGCACGGAATCGAGCGCCGAGTCGAGCCGCCGGGGTCCCTTCATCCGGCCGCGGCCGGCGTCGGACACTCGATGCGCCCCTCGGACACCGTCCACGCGGCGAGGCCGTCCGTCAGCCAGGCGAGCGGCCGGGGGCTCGTGACGAACCGCTGGTGGCGATCCCCGAGCCACTCCAGGAGCCGCTCGCCCCGACCGCCGTCGAGCTCGGAGAACACGTCGTCGAGGAGCAGGATCGGCCGCCGGCCGGTGTCGGCCTCCAGCAACTCGGCTTCCATGAGCCGCAGCGCCACCGCCGCGGTGCGGCACTCGCCCTGCGAGCCGAACCGCGCGAGCTCGCGGCCGTCCCTGACGATCTCCAGCTCGTCCCGATGCGGTCCGACGGTCGTCCAGCCGCGCACCCTGTCGACCTCGTACCGGTCGACGAGGGCACGCGACCATGCCTCGCGGACGTCGCTCTCCCGCGCGGCGCCCGCCCGATCGACGGGAACCGACGGGCGATAGGCGATCGCGTATCGGTCACTCTCTGCCACCCGCCCCGCCGTCCGCGCGAATCGGTCGGCGAGCCGGCCCACCAGGTGCGCCCGCGCGGTCACGATCGGCACGCCGCTCGAGATCAGCGACTCGTCCCAGGCCTCGAGCTGCGCGGCTCCGCGGCCGCTTCGCAGGAGCTCGTTCCTCTGCCGCAGCACGCGATCGTACTCCGCGATCGCGCGTCGATACGGCCGCGAAGCGAGGCCCAGGAGCTCGTCCACGTACTCGCGGCGCGCCGAGGGCGAGCCGGTCACGAGCTCCAGGTCCTCCGGCCGCAGGCTGACGGCCAGGAGCGTCCCGGCGACCTCCGATGGCCGCCCGACCGGCGCGTCGTCGAGTACGATCCGCCGGCGTTCGCGGTCCGCGGACACGGCCAGCGTCCGGGATCGCCCATCGGAGACAAAGCCGGCCTCGATTCGGAAGTGCCCCGCGCCGAACGCGACCGCATCGACGTGTGCGCTTCCACGAAACGACCGGAACCGCGACAGGTAGTGGATCGCTTCCAGGAAGTTCGTTTTCCCCTGGCCGTTCGCGCCCACGAGAACGGCTCCTTCGGGCGGCACTTCCAGGCCCACGTCGGCCAGGTTTCGGAACTGCTCCAGCCGGACTTCCGTCAGGCGCACGGCCGGCTCCGCGAGGCATGCCCTGGGAACACCCTTAAAGGTAGTTTGCGCAACGGTTTCCGGCAACGATTTTCGGTCTTTTTTCGACCCTCTCCAACATGGTCATATCTACCGCTCCAGGGCACTCCTCCGGCCGCGTGGCAGAGGGGTCGGAACGCGCTTCGGGAGGGGCGAGAGAAGATACCGCCGGCGGGCCTCGAAAGCCGCGAAAAAACGGCCCCGAAAACATCCCCCTGATCGAGCTACCGAGTCTCCATCAACGAACCGCGGGAGGGCCGTTCAACCAATGGGTGGCGGGGTGAGTCAAACCGCGTATCGAAGCCCTGGTGAGTCTCATCGAAAGACACGGTCGGTCAAAACGGGTCAGATGCAAGGCGCGCGAGGAGCCCTTTCCGAGGCGTAGCAATCCCACGCCGCAGGAAAGGCGACGAAGCGGAACGCAGCAGATGACCCGTTTTCACCGACCGTTATTCCTGTAATCGGAGGGGCATGACGAGGCACAAGTACTCCTCCCCATTCTCCCCCCCCGGCTTCACCAGCGCGGCCCGCTCGGGTGCCTTGAGCGAGATCTCGACCTCGTCGGAGTCGACGAATCGCAGGACCTCCAGCAGATAGTTCGCGTTGAAGCCGATGTCGATGGGATCCCCCTCGTAGGAGACCATCATCTCCTCGCTGCCCTCGCCCACGTCGGGTGTAGAGACGTAGAGCTTGAGGGCGTCGTCCTTCATCGACAGGCGTACCCGGTGGGTCTGGTCGCTGGCCATGACCGCCATGCGCCTCAGCGCCGCGGTCAGCCGCTCCTTGTCCGCGCGGAGCCGCTTGTCGTTGTCCTTCGGGATGACCTGCTCGTAGTTCGGGTACGGGCCTTCGATGAGCCGGCTGTAGACCACGCCGCGCTCGCCTCGGAATCCGATCTGCTTGTCGTCCATCGCGACGACGAGCTCGTCGTCGGGACCGAAGATGCGCCCGATCTGGGCCAGGGCCTTCGGAGGAACGATGACGTCGCGCGCCGGCTTTTTCGGTCCGGCCGGCGTGGGCACGCCGTAGCGCGCCAGGCGGTGCCCGTTCGTGGCCACCATCTGCATGCGGTCGCCCTGCACTTCCCAGAGCACTCCGTTGAGGATCGGACGCGTATCCTCGTTGGAGGCAGCGAAGCTCGTGTGCGCCGCCAGGCGCTCCACGGTGCCCGCGGGGACGGTTATGCCGTCCTCGAAGCTGATCGACGGGAACGTCGGGAAGTCCTCGGCGGGAAGCCCGTGGACGCGGAACTTGCTGTTCTCGCACTCGACGGTGACGTGCTCCGCTTCGCCCTTCACCCGCACGGGGCTCGGAGGCAGCGCGCGGATCATGTCGGTCAGCTTTCGCGCCGGCAGCGTGACGCGTCCGGGCGACTCGACCTTGGCCTTCACACGGATCGTCACGGACAGGTCCAGGTCCGTGGCGGAGAGCGCGAGCTCGTCGGAATCGGCACTCAGCAGGATGTTCCCGATGATCGGCAGCGGCGTGCGCGCCGGCACGATGTTGGCAACTGCGCTTAGCGCTTCGATGAACTCGCTCTGCCCGATCGTGAACTGCATCCTGCCCCCGATGATGAGCGGTTGTTATCCCCAGCGAAGGAAGATCTCTGGTTCTTCTAACTTACCCATTCGTAGTAGTACTAGTAGCGATCCGGCTGTGGACAACCCGCGGTCCACGACCGGTTCATGGCGGCCCGCCGCGACGAACGTGTCGTCGAAGAAGCTCGAGCTCCTGGGGCTGGAATGTGGACCGACCGCCCGTCTCTGGGGAGAGGAGTGGGGAACTTCCCGGAAGCCGGGATCCGTCCACGCCGCCCCGTTCGTTATCCTCAGCGCCGTCCACACCGGGCAACCTCAGGAAGCGATGCGCTCCCGCAGCTGCTCCACGCGAACCCGGATGGTGCGGTCCTCGCGGATCTCGTTCTCGACCTTGTCGCACGCGTGAATGACGGTCGTGTGATCGCGACCGCCGAAGGCCTGCCCGATCTCTACGAGCGGCAGGTCGGTGTGCTGCCGGCACAGGTACATCGCCACCTGCCGGGGAACGGTGAGCGTCTTGGTGCGCTTCTTCGACTTGAGCCCCTCGACGGAGACGCCGTACTCCTGCGCCACCTCCTGCTGGATCCGGTCCACGGTTATGCGGACGGTCTCGTGAGACAGGATGTTCTTCAGGACCTCCTCGGCGAGCTCGATCGTGATGTCGGAGCCGCTGAGGCTGGAGTGCGCGATGAGCCGGATGAGCGACCCCTCCAGCTCTCGCACGTTGGATTTGACGTTCTTGGCGATGAACAGGACGACGTCCTGCGGCAGCTGCAGGTTGTTGCGCGCCGCCTTGTGCTGCAGGATCGCGATCCGGGTCTCCAGATCGGGCGGCTGGATGTCCACGACCAGGCCCCACTCGAAGCGCGACACGAGCCGCTCTTCCAGCGTAGGGATCTCCTTCGGGTGCCGGTCGCTCGTGACGACGATCTGCTTGTGCGCGTCGTACAGGGCGTTGAAGGTGTGGAAGAACTCCTCCTGCGTGGCGTCCTTCCCCTGCAGGAACTGGACGTCGTCGATGAGCAGGAGGTCCATGCGCCGATACTTGTTGCGGAACTCGAGCGTCTTGCCGAACTGGAGCGCCTCGATCATCTGGTTCATGAACTGCTCGGCGGACATGTAGCAGACCCGCTCGAGCTTGCCGGACGCCAGGAGCTCGTTCCCGATCCCCTGCATGAGATGGGTCTTGCCGAGACCCACCCCGCCGTAGATGAAGAGCGGGTTGTAGCGGACGGCGGGCGTCTCGGCCACCGACAGCGAGGCGGCGTGGGCGAACTGGTTCGAGTTGCCGACCACGAAGGTCTCGAACGTGAAGCGGGGGTTGAGGGGCATCCCCTGGTTGACCGCCCCGGGCGGGGAGGGTCGCTCGACCGCGTTCAGCGCGCTGGCCGCGATGTCCGATGGCGCCACCGCGCGGGTTCCCAGCGACTCCGGCTGATCCGCGGAGTCGGAGCGGAAGCTGATCGCCATGTCGGTGTCGAAGAGCGTCCCCGCGATGCGCGCGAGAACGGTTCCGTACTGCCCTTCGATGTAATCGACGGCGAACTGATTCTTGACGCTCACCAGCAGCCGGTCGTCGGACAGCCCGATCGCTTCGGTGGGCTCCAGCCAGGTCTTGAACGTTTGAGGGTTGATGACTTTGCGGGACTCTTCGAGGATGAGGGACCACACCTCGGTCGGGGTAAGTTCGGAAGACGGCAAGGCGGCTCCGCTTGACGGGAATTCGGTTCGATCGGAGTGTGCAAAGCGTCGAGGGGAGTCCATAGTAGCCGTGCGTCGATAGGCTGTCAACAGGTGCGTGGAGTTGACGCGAGCGGCACCGGAAATCTATATTCGCGTCCCTTTTTCTGGGTCGATTTCCGAATCATCGCAGACGAGGATTTCCATGAAGCGCACGTATCAACCGAGCCGGCGGAAGCGCCGCAACAAGCACGGATTCCGCACCCGCATGGCGACGAAGAACGGGCGCAAGGTTCTCGCGCGCCGGCGCAGCAAGGGTCGCGCCAAGCTGACCGTGTCGGCGGAGTTCAGCCGCAAGCGGCAGTAGTCCGGCGCTCCACCTCCACAAAGGTTCGTACCCGGCCCGTGGGGCAGCTTCCGCGCGAGCGTCGGATCACGACGCGCCGCGAGATCGCGGCGCTCCTCGGGGGCGGGCGAGCGCGCGGCCCGGCTCTCGAGCTGTATCGTCGGCCGGCCGCCGGTCCGCTCGCCCGCGCCACGTGCATCACGCCCAAGCACGGGCGCACGGGGGTCGAGCGGAACCGGCTCCGACGCCGGATCAAGGAGCTGATGCGGGAGATCCTGCTGCCGCGGGGCGAGATGGAGGACTGGCTCGTGCGGACGCGCCCCGCCGCCTACGACCTGAGCCATGCCGAGCTGAGGGCGGCGCTGAACGCGCTCGTCGACGAGACGGAGCCCAGGTGAGAAGCCTGCTCGTGGCGGCGATCCGCCTCTACCAGCTGCTCACGTCCTGGGCGCCGCCGACCTGCCGGTACCACCCCACCTGCTCCCGGTACGCGATCGAGGCGATCCGGATCCACGGGTCCCTGAAGGGGTCGATCCTGGCGGCCCGCCGAATCGGCCGCTGCCACCCCTGGCACGAGGGCGGCTTCGATCCGGTGCCGCCGCGGGCACCCGCCGGGACGCGTCGCCGTCCCGCCAGGAGCTGAGGGCGATGGAACAGCGTCGAGTGCTCCTCGCGTTCCTGCTGATGGCCCTCGTCCTGGTGGCCAGCCAGTGGTGGTACGGCCGCATGCAGCCCCCCGCCGACGCCGGCGTGCAGGATACAACCGCAGTTGTGACGGAAGGAGCGGCCCCCGCCGCCCCGGACACCGCCCGGACCGTCGCGGCCCCGGTCGACACCACCCTCCCTGCCGCCGCCGCGGACGACACGGCCGGGACCCGCGTGGACTCTGCCCCCGCACCGCCGGATCCGTTCGCGAACGAGCTCCTCCCGGGGGGGGCGACTCCTCCGAGCGTGACGGTCGAGACCCCCCTGTACCGGATGACGCTCGACCCTCGAGGCGCGGTGGTCCGGCAGGTCGAGCTCCTCCGCTACGAGTCGTACCAGGGGGAGGGGTCCGTCCGCCTGGTGCCGGAGGGGGCGGCCTTTCTCGCTCGCACGGTCGAGATCGGGGACCGGCGGCTCGCGATCGACTCGCTGACGTTCCAGCCCAGCGACGGCAGGATCGTCCTCGCGGCCGGAGACGAGCCCCGGGAGGTCACCTTCGCCCACGAATCGGGGGGCCGCCGGATCGAGCAGAGCTATCGCTTCGATCCCGACGACTATGTCGTCGACTACCGTCTGGAGCTCCGGGGTGTGGGCGACGGCGTGCTGGTGACCGTTCTGGGTCCGCGGCTCCGGACGAACGAGAAGAACCCCAACGAGGACTACGGGCAGTTACGCGCCGTCGGCAGGATCGACGGCGAGATCGTCTCCTTCGACGCGGGCGACGTCGAAGAGGAGCGGATCGCGCGGGGCGGCCGGGTCGATTGGGCCGGCCTCAAGAACAAGTACTTTCTCGCGGTCCTCCTGGCTCCCCCGGAAGGGATGCTGAGCGCCGTCGAAGTGGCCGGCGCGACGGACGACAGCCTGCCGCGCGTGGACGTCGCGGTCCGAAGCCCGGTCGGTTCCGGCTCGGGCGCGTACCGCCTGTACCTGGGACCGCAGGAATACCGGCGGCTGGCGGCGCTGAACGACGGCCTCGACGACGTGAACCAGTACGGGTGGTCCTGGATCCGCTGGATGATCACGCCGTTCGCCAAGGCGATCGTGGTGGCGATGCTCTGGCTCCACCGGTTCGTGCCCGACTACGGGCTCGTGCTCATCCTGTTCGGCGTGCTCGTGCGGCTCGCGATGTGGCCGCTGACCACGAAGTCGTTCCGCTCGATCCAGGCGATGCAGAAGATCCAGCCGGAGATCCAGCGCCTCCGCGAACGGTACAAGAGCGACCCTCAGCGGATGCAGCAGGAGACGATGCGGCTGTACCGGGAGAAGAAGGTCAACCCGCTCGGGGGATGCCTGCCGAACCTGATCCCCATGCCGATCCTGTTCGCGCTGTTCTTCGTCTTCCAGGGGACGATCGAGTTCCGCGGCCAACCGTTCCTCTGGCTGCCGGACCTCTCGCAGCCCGATCCCTGGTACATCCTGCCGATCCTGATGGGGCTGACGATGTTCGTGTCGTCGAAGATGACTCAGACGGACCCCAAGATGGCGGCCATGACGTACGTGATGCCGGTCGTCCTGACGTTCGTGTTCCTGAACCTGGCCGCGGGCCTCGTCCTCTACTACACGGTCTCGAACGTGCTCACGTTCGTGCAGCAGTGGATGCTGCGGCGAGGGGTCGAGCCCGCCGCCACCCCCCAGCCAGCGGAAGGGTGACGATCGCGACGCTTCCGCTTGCCGGCGGGTGGGGGAGCGACAACATTGGGACGTCGCGAGGAAAACAGTACGAACTCGAACGGATTCCCAGGGCCGACTTCTTGATCACAATCCGTTGATGATCCACGCGGAATCTCCGACACCCGGCGACGTTCGGGCGGCGCGAGAACGGCTCGAGCGGGAGCTTCAGCGGGCCTTCGCGGAGGATCCTCCGGTTTCCCTGCAGGACATCGAGCGCCCGGCCCCCGGCGGCAGGGATGTTTCACGTGAAACATCGGAACCGCCGGATACGGTGCGGCGCGGGCGGAAAAAACGCAAACGCCCTCGCACGGGCGCCGCTTCCGCTCCCACGGCCCGGGCCGCCACGGAGCGCCGGACCCGCGTGATCGGGATCGTCAATCAGAAAGGCGGAGTGGGGAAGACGACCACCGCGGTCAACCTCGCGGCCTGTCTCGCCGTCGCGGAGCGCCGGACGCTCCTGATCGATCTCGACCCTCAGGGGAACGCCACCAGCGGACTGGGAGTCGACAAGGGCGCGCTCGACGCGAACGTCTACGACGTCCTCGTCGGAGGGGAGCCAATCCGGTCGGCCGTGATTCCCACCGCCGTCCCGTATCTCGACATCCTGCCCGCGACTGTGGACCTCTTCGGCGCCGAGATCGAGCTCGTCAGCATCATCGGACGAGAGCACCGCCTCTCCTCCGCCCTCGAGGGGCAGATCGAGGAGTACGAGTTCGTGCTCGTGGATTGTCCGCCGAGCCTCGGGCTCCTGACCGTCAACGCGTTGACGGCCGTGGGCTCCGTCCTGATCCCCATCCAGTGCGAGTACTACGCCCTCGAGGGGCTCTCCCAGCTCCTGGGCACGATCCGGATCGTTCAGAAGAGCCTCAACCCGGGGCTCGCCATCGAGGGCGTGGTCCTGACCATGTACGACCAGCGCCTGAACCTCGCCCGCCAGGTGGAGGAGGAGGCCGTTGAGTACTTCGGGGAAAAAGTGTACAGTACCGTCATCCCACGGAACGTGCGTCTCTCGGAAGCGCCGAGCTTCGGCCAGCCCGTCATCCTGTACGACATCCTGTCCGCCGGCGCGGTGAGCTACATGAAGCTCGCGGAGGAGCTGATCGAACGATGCCGACCCCCAGAAAACGGCTAGGCAAAGGTCTCGGCGCCCTGCTCGGCGAGCAGGCCGTCGCGTCCGGCACGGGCTCCGGAGTGACAGAGGTACCGGTGGCCAGGATCTCCCCCAACCGGTTCCAGCCCCGCCACACCTTCGAGCCGGAGGCGCTCGCCGACCTGACCGCGTCCATCGCGCAGAAGGGTGTGCTGCAACCGCTTATCGTGACCCCCGCCCGTGACGGCCGGTGGGAGCTGGTCAGCGGCGAGCGCCGCTGGCGGGCGGCCCAGCAGGCGGGCCTCGCGACCGTGCCGGTCGTCGTTCGCGAGGTGGACGAGCGCGAGCTCCTGGAGATCGCGCTCATCGAGAACCTCCAGCGCGAGGACCTGGACGCCATCGAGGAGGCCACGGGCTACCGGCGGCTGATCGACGAGTTCGGCGCGACTCAGGCCGAGCTCGCCGAGCATCTGGGGCGGAGCCGCCCCGCGGTGACGAACGCGCTGCGGCTCCTGGACCTCCCCGATCAGGTCCAGTCGATGGTGCGCCAGGGCCGCCTGACGGCGGGACACGGGCGGGCGCTCCTCGGTCTCGAGAACCGGCGCCGGATGCCCGAGCTGGCACGGGAGGCGGCGGACCGCGGGCTGTCCGTGCGGCAACTGGAACGCAGGGTGAAGCGGGAGAACCGGAGTCCCGGGGAGCCGGCGGAGACCTCGCGGAGCGCGGAGCTCGAGCGCCGGCGGATCGAGGAGGACCTCCAGCGGGCGCTCGGCACACGGGTGACGGTCAGGCCGGGGGCGCGCGGGAAGGGTCGGATAGAGATCACGTACACCTCCCTCGACGACTTCGAGGGTCTGGTCGAGCGGCTGCTGGCCGCGCGGCGGTGAAGGACAGGTTCCTCACCGTCCTGGTCGTCCCCCACGACGAGAAGAATGTCCGGCGGTTGCGGGTCTCCTACCGCCTGCTCAAGGCCGGGATGGCGGTGGCCGGAGTTCTCGTGATCGCCGTGGCGCTGGCGGTCCTGAGCTACGGCCGGGTCGCCTCCCGGGCCACCCAGGCCACCCTCCTGGAGCGCGAGAACGCCCGGCTGGAGGTCGAGAACGCCAAGGTGGACGAGATCGCCCAGAACCTGGAGCGGACCGAGCGGGCCTACGCGCAGATCCGCGAGATGGCGGGCCTGCCTCCCGACGTGGCGGGGTCCCGGCCGGCGGAGACGGGCGAGGAGCCCGGTCCCGAGGGCCGTGGGATCGCCGCGCCGGGGGAGCCGGCTCCGGGCCGGGCGACCGAAGCGCCCGACAGCGTGCCATCGGGCTGGCCCCTTTCTCTCAAGGGGTTCGAAACGGCCGGGTTCGGCGAGGAGGGCGGTCACCCGGGGGTCGACATCGCCGTCCCCGTCCACACGCCCGTCCTGGCGACGGCGCGGGGGCTGGTGGCGTCCGCCGACAGCGATCCCGTCTACGGCCACTACGTGGTCGTCGCGCACGGTGGCGGGATCGAGACGATGTACGGGCACAACGCCGTGCTGCTGGTGGAGAGGGGGGAGCGGGTCGCGAGAGGCCAGCCGATCGCCTACAGCGGCAACAGCGGCCGATCCACCGCCCCGCACCTCCACTACGAGATCCGCCGGGACGGCCGGGCGATCGACCCGGCGCCCTATCTACGATGAACCTTCAGCCTGGAGGCCGGATGGCCCGTAGGGAAGGGCATTCGAACGGACTGGATTCCCTGCTCGGTGCAGGGGTGGACTGTCAGGGGACCGCGCGCGTGGAGGGGACGCTGCGCCTGGACGGCGCGTTCCAGGGGACGCTCGAGGTGGGCGACACGCTGATCATAGGGCAGAGCGGCTCGTTCACGGGCCGGGCGCGGGGCCGTCAGGTGGTCGTCATCGGCAAGGTGGAGGGCGAGGTGATCGGGACCGAGCGGGTCGAGCTCCAGAAGGGGGCCCGGATGGACGGCGACGTCCTGACCCGCTCGTTCGTGATCGAGCCGGGGGTGTGGTTTCAGGGGCAGTGCCGGATGGAGTTGACGGAGGCCGACGAGGCGCTCCTGAGGGTCGAGCCGGCCTCCATGGACGCCGGACGAAACGACGGAACGATGGTGCGCTCGCTCGCGAAATAGCTTCGCGCCAACGGAAGAAATGTGCATGGCCGTTTGTATGTCGATTCCGAGGCCGTGCAGTACAAGTCATGTTATTGCAACGACTTACATGATATTGCCGAGGCGCCGCCCGGATTTGTCCACAGTTGTCCACATCCGGGCCCGAGCGGTCGAAACGGGACGCCGGAGACGCCGGAAACGAAGGCTCCCGGGACGAAATGGGCCTGTGGGAAGTCTGTGGACGGCGGTGGATGGAGAGGTGGCGGCCCTCAGCGGGCCTTGGCGGCCACCCGCTCGCGGAGCTTGGCGAGGCGTTTTCGCTGCTCCTCGCCGAGGATCGTCCCCTGGAGAAGCGGGTTCTCGGCGGCGGTGATCTCCAGCCGCCGGGCCGCCTCGACGTCGACCTCCCGGGCCGCCTCCGCGAAGGGCGTCAGCACGGTGACGACGTCGTCCGCCACGTGCAGGAACCCCTCGCCGATCGCGAACCACTCGAACCGGTCCCCGATCCGCACCCGGAGCTCCCCGATCCCGAGGACGACCATCATCGGCGCGTGACCGGGCAGGATGCCGAGCTCCCCGTCGTAGGCCGTCGCGACGACCGCGTCGACCTTCTCCTGGAAGGCGACCCGCTCGGGCGTGATGATCCGGACCTCGAGCTGCTTCTCGCCGGCGGCGCGGGTGGGCGAGGCCATCGCTACTCCTCGCCCGAGATCCGCTTCGCCTTCTCGGCGGCTTCCTCGATCGTCCCGACCATGTAGAACGCCTGCTCGGGCAGGTGGTCCCACTTGCCCTCGGCCACCTCGCGGAACGAGCGGATCGTCTCCTCGAGCTTGACGTACTTGCCCGCCATTCCGGTGAACTGCTCGGCGACGTGGAACGGCTGCGACAGGAAGCGCTGGATCCGGCGCGCGCGCGCCACCAGCTCCTTGTCCTCCTCCGACAGCTCGTCCATCCCCAGGATCGCGATGATGTCCTGGAGATCCTTGTAGCGCTGGAGGATCCGCTGGACGAGGCGGGAGACGTCGTAGTGCTCCTGGCCGATGTAGTTGGGGTCGAGGACGCGGCTGGTCGAATCGAGCGGATCCACGGCGGGGTAGATGCCGAGTTCCGCGATCTGCCGCGAGAGCACGGTCGTGGCGTCCAGGTGGCTGAAGGCCGTCGCCGGCGCGGGGTCGGTCAGGTCGTCGGCCGGCACGTAGATCGCCTGGACCGACGTGATCGAGCCGCGCTTGGTGGACGTGATCCGCTCCTGGAGCTCGCCCATCTCGGTGCCGAGGGTCGGCTGGTAGCCGACCGCGCTCGGCATGCGGCCCAGGAGCGCCGACACCTCCGAGCCCGCCTGCGTGAAGCGGAAGATGTTGTCGATGAAGTAGAGGACGTCGGTCCCGGTCTGATCGCGGAAGTACTCGCACATCGTGAGGCCCGAGAGTCCCACGCGGAGCCGCGCTCCGGGTGGCTCGTTCATCTGCCCGTAGCAGAGGACCGCGCGCTCGAGCACGCCCGACTCCTTCATCTCGAGCCACAGGTCGTTCCCCTCGCGGGTCCGCTCGCCGATCCCCGAGAACACCGAGTACCCGCCGTGCTCGGTCGCGATGTTGTGGATGAGCTCCATGATGATGACGGTCTTCCCGACGCCGGCGCCGCCGAAGAGGCCGGTCTTTCCGCCCTTGACGTACGGGGCGAGGAGGTCGACGACCTTGATCCCGGTCTCGAAGATCTCTGTCTTGGGCTCGAGGTCGGGGAAAGCCGGGGGATCCTGGTGGATCGAGCGACGCTCGGTCGTCTTCACCGGCCCCAGCTCGTCGATCGGCTCGCCGAGCACGTTGAAGATCCGACCCAGCGTCTCGTTCCCGACCGGCACCGAGATCGGCGCGCCGGTGTCGAGGACCTCCATGCCTCGCACGACCCCGTCGGTGGACGACATCGCCACCGCGCGGACCTGGTTTCTCCCCAGATGCTGCTGGATCTCGGCGGTGACGTGGACGGACTCGCCCTCCTCACCCTCTCCCGGCTCGTAGTCGAGCCGCAGGGCGGTGTTGATCTCGGGGAGCTGGTCGGTCTCGAACTCCACGTCGAGCACCGGTCCGATCACCTGGACGACCTTGCCGACGTTCCCCGCCGGCTTCGCGGCCGCCCGCTCCGGCGCCGGCGCGGCGGTCACGCCGCTCGTCTGTCTCTCGTCGTTCATCGG
>DASSPT010000064.1:0-4250 GCA_035699465.1 Gemmatimonadota bacterium | reverse complement strand
CTGGGCGAGCGGCGCCTCAAGGGGCTCGCCGCCCCGATCCGGGTGTTCCGCGTCGAGGCGGCCGAGACCGCAGCCGGCGGAGCGGGCGAGAGCGGAGCGGGCGCCAGGGCCCGGACCTGGCGCGCGGCGATCGGCCGTCGCGGGATTCTGTACACCGCGAGCGCCGCGCTGCTCGCGGTCCTCCTCGTCGTGCTCCTCGCACGGTACCGGGACGCCGAAGAGGGGGGTGATGTCCCCCGGCCGCCGGGATCCGCGGCCGCGCCCGACCCGGCGGTGGCGATCGCCTCGCTCGCTGTGCTCCCTTTCGAGGACCTCGGAACCGATCCCGGAAGCGAGTACTTCGCCGACGGCCTGACCGAGGAGCTGATCGCCTCTCTCGGCCGGCTCGAAGAGCTGCGGGTGACGGGCCGTTCGTCGTCGTTCGCGTTCCAGGGGCGGGACGTCGACGTCCGCGAGGTCGGCGACGAGCTCGGGGTGGGCGCGATCCTCGAGGGAGGCGTCCGGAAGGTCGGCGAACGGGTCCGCGTGACCGTCCAGCTCGTCGACGCCCGGACAGGCTACCAGCTCTGGTCGGAGACGTACGACCGGGAGTCGAAGGACATCTTCGCGGTCCAGGAGGAGATCGCGCGCGCCGTCGGCGAGGCGCTCGATCTGCGGCTCCCGCGCGCGATGGGGAGCTTCCGGATCCGCGCCCGGGCTCCCGACCGCGAGGCGTACGACCTGTATCTCCGCGGACGGCACGCCTGGAGGAGCCGAACCCGTGAGGGGCTCGAGCTCGCGCTGGAGGACTTCCAGGCCGCGATCGCGCGCGATCCCGAGTTCGCCGAGGCGTACGCCGGCCTGGCGGACGCCTACCTCGCGCTGGTGGCCTACGGATACCGCTCTCGCGCCACGCTGTCCCGGGCGCGGGAGGCCGCGGACAGGGCGCTCGCCCTCGAGCCCGACCTGGTCGAGGCCCTCGCGTCCCGGGGATACCTCCGATCGCACAATCACGAGCTCGCCGCGTCGCTCGCGGATTTCCGCCGGGCTATCGAGCTCAACCCGAGCTACCCCCTCGCCCATCACTGGTACGCTCTGGCGCTCAGCGCCCTTGGCCGCCTGGAGGAGGCGATCCCGGAGCACCGGCGCGCGCTGGAGCTGGATCCTCTCTCGCCGACTCCGCACTCGGCCTATGCGCTGACGCTTCTGACCACGCATAGACTCGAAGAGGCGGAGGAGATGGCCGCGCGGGCGAATGAGCTCGCCCCCGAGCTGTACTTCCCGCTGGCGGTGCTGAGCCTCATCCACGAAGCGCGGGGCCGAAGAGCCGAGGCGCTCGAGGCGGCGGAGCGGGCCGCCGCCCTCGCCCCGGAGATCCCGGGCGCCCGGGCCCAGCTCGCGCGCATGCACGCCCGCGTGGGCGACCGGCGGAAGGCGCTCGACATCCTCGCGGAGCTCGAGGCGGACCCCGACCCGTGCGCCGCCTGCATCGCCGAGGTCCACGTCGCGTTAGGACAGTACGAGGATGCGTTCCCGTGGCTGGACGCGCGGATCTGGTTCGACGACTCGCACGGGGGCGGATTCGCGCCGAAGATCGATCCGCTGTACGACCCGATCCGAAACGACCCGCGCTTCGTCCGCTTCCTGAAGGACGCCGGGCTGGAGTAGCTCTGGTCCCCTTCGACTATCGGGATAGACCCGGCGGACTCGACCAGCGCTGCTCGAACTCCCTCACCGCGGCGTCGAACTCCGCGAGGAGCCGCTGCTTCTCGGGGGGATCGGCGAAGGAGTGCTCGAGGGAGTTCCGCGCCATGCGCCGGATCGTCCAGTAGTCGAGTCCGTGCTCCTCGACCGCGCGCTGGAACTCCCGGGTCAGGGTCGTCCGCGTCACGCCCTCGTCGTCCGTGATGAGCGCCACCGGCACCCCGGCGCCGAGGTACGTCCTGAGAGGGTGGCGGTTGCCGCTGACTCCCAGGATCGCGTCATTGCTCGATAGCGCCACCTCCACCAGCGTTCCGCGCTCGGCCATCATGCCCAGGAGTCCCTGCGCGTCGTCCTCGTGCATCACGGAGACGCCGTGCGCGATCCGGCGGGCATGACCCTGTTCGATCGAGGCGCGGATGTGGAACCGGAGCGCCTCCGGCGGGACGAGCCCTTCCGTGAGCTCGCCGGCGTGGAGCGCGATCGGAACCTCCGGATACAAGGGGTGGAGCGCGTCGATCATCGCCATGTGGAGGGAGAAGTCGAGCATCACCATGGGCGAGTCCTCGGGCTGGACGAGGTTGAAGCCCACGACCCGCGGGTCCATGCGGGCGAGCTCGAATCCAGCGAGGATCTGAGCGAACACCTCGTCCGCGGGACGGGCGCGCAGGACCTGGTAGAGGTACCGGACGGTCACGGCGCAGCCCGCGTCCGGTTCCGGCGTCTCGCACTTCTGGACTTCCCGACGCCGCTCTTCGGCGGAGTCGAGCATCCGCTCCACCTGAGCCAGGGTGTCGCGCAGCCCGGCCGCGAGGAGCCGCGCGCGGCTGGAATCGGCCTCGCCGGTCCAGTCGACCTGGCGCCCGAGGGCCATGACCGCGTCGAGCCGCGGGCCGAGCAGGATCTCCATGTAGCTGATCCGCTGGCCGGCCGCGCGGTTGGTGACCTCGGCCAGCATGTCCCCCGTCCTGTCGCGCGCGCGGAACTTGAGGAACGCCTGGGCGAACTGGTCCTGCCCCACACCTCGCGCCGGGTGCCAGTTGCGGAGCGACCAGGCGTCGATCACGTCGCCGTACAGGGTGGTGTTCGCGAGGATCGCCGAGGCCGGTATCCTGGTCGACTCCGGCTGGCAGGGCGGCGCCACCAGCGCGAGCGACGAGCGCTCGAGGCACAGGCCGTCCTCCACCGCCCAGCGGATATAGCTCTCGGCGTAGATCGCGCCGGTGAGGTGGGAGTGGATGTCCCCGCCCTTCGGCATCTCGCGCAGGAACGCGGCGAGCCAGGGCGGGTTGTCCCGGATCCGCTCGAAGGTCTCGGCGGTCAGCGCCGTGGGGTCGGGCGGCGGCTCCGGTTCCGGGCGCTGCAGGATCGCGCACGCGGACAGGAAGAGCGCGAGCGCCAGCGAGGCGATCCACCGGACGGCGTCTCGCGGTGAGAACCGCTCCAGCATAGGGTCCTCGCGATCCTCCAGTCGGGCGGCGTGCCCCCAAATGATTGTCGGAAAGGAAGTTAGCACCCTATCGGTCGATGCTCCTGAACGGGGAAGAAATCATCTGTATAGGTAGAATTGCGTGTTTTCTGTGGCTGTTCCTGCCCTCCCGATGGCGGTACCCTCTCGCCCGCAATCCCCGTGACATCCATTCGAGACCTCCCTCTGGAGAACATACGATGCCATCGCCCCTGATCCCGACGGTCCTGCTCCTGCCCTCGCTCCTGGCGTTCGGCGGCGTCCATCGGACCGCTCCCGGGACCGAGGTGCATGCAGGACATCCGCCGGTCGCGGTCTCTCCCCTCGTCGACCACCATCAGCACCTGATGAGCCCGCGCGCGGTCGGCCCTGCGCCGCCCGCCATTCCGAACATCGAGCTTCCGTCGCCGCTGGATCGCGTCGTCCACGCGCGGAACCGGGTGATCGAGACGGGGGACCCCGGCGACATATTCGTCGAGGACGCCCTTATCCTCGATGTGGAGAACGCGCTCTGGACACGTGGCGCGGACGCGATCGAGGGGATCGCCACCACGTATACCCCGGACACGCGATTCTTTCCCAACGCGTACGAGCTCGGAGACTCGACGGCCTTCGTGACCGGGATGATCCGCTCGGGCGCCAACGGCTTCTCCACCGACGATCTAAGCTTCGTGCTGGGGCTCGTCGAGGTCGCGCCCGACGAGTGGAAGATCGCGGTCGAGTCGGCGACGATCGTGCCGCCGCGTCCGTTCTCCCAGGCGATCACCGCGGACATGCTGATCCAGGACATGGACGCGGTGGGAATCGCGCGCGCAGTCGTCCTCTCCGTCGCGTACTGGTTCAGCAGCCCGGGGGACGAGTGGCCCGGGGACGAATACGAGAACGTGCGCGCGGAGAACGACTGGGTCGCGGAGCAGGTCGCGCGACATCCCGAACGCCTCACGGCGTTCTGCTCCGTCAGTCCGATCCGTCCGTACGCGATCGACGAGGTGCGCCGCTGCGCAGGGGAGCTCGGGGTCAAGGGATTGAAGCTCCATCTCGCGAACTCGCACGTGAACCTCCACGACGCCGACCACGTGGCGCAGGTCCGACGAGTGTTCGA
>DASSPT010000063.1:0-14430 GCA_035699465.1 Gemmatimonadota bacterium | reverse complement strand
CCTCTCCGGTGTCGCGTGCATCCCACACGTCATCCACGCGAGCCGCCACCCCGTAGGCGATGTCGCCGGTCTGCAGGTAGTCCTGGAGCGCGACCAGCGAAACGTACACGAATTTGGAGTCGTACTCGAAGAGTCCGCTCTTGAACGTGCCCGCCAGCTCGAACTTCTGGAGCTTGGGGATCGTACCGTGGAGCGGCGACACCGACGCGACCTCGGGGGTCGTCAGCGTCAGCGTGTCGCCCGGGAACGCGCCCAGCCTGTCGGCCAGAAGATATCCGAGCACGACCTTCGGATACGGATCGTCCGGCGATTGCTCCAGATCCCAGTCGCCGGATATCACCTGCTCGTGCGTGTCCGCGACCTCGGATTCGTGACCCGGATCCACCCCCCGGATGACCGCACCCTCGTTGCGTCCCCTCCCGTGACCGATGATCCCCTCCGTGTAGATGAAGGGGGAGGCTCCGACGACGCCCGGAGTGGAGCGCAGGGTCTGGGCCACCGCCTGGTAATCCGCGATCGGCTCGGAGTTGTACTTCTGGATCAGCAGGTGCGGCGTGTTCGTGAGGATCTTCTCACGCAGATCGTCCTGCAGGCCGTTCATGACGCTCATCACGATGACCAGCGCCGCCACCCCCACGAATACCCCACCGATGGCGATCAGCCCGATGACGGAGATGAGTCCGCGGCGCCGCTTCGAGCCCAGGTAGCGGAGCGCGATCTTCCACTCGAGGTTCATGTACCCTCTTCCGGCCGCAGCGTCGGAAACAGGATGACGTCCCGTATCGACGCCTGATCGGTAAGGAACATAGTCAGCCGGTCGATGCCGATTCCGATCCCCGCGGTCGGCGGCATCCCGTACTCCAGCGCCCGCAGGAAGTCCTCGTCGACGACGTTCGGCGCCTCCTCGTCCCCCTCCGCGGCCTGCTGGACCTGCGCCTCGAACCGCTTCCGCTGCTCCCGCGGGTCGTTGAGCTCGCTGAACGCGTTGGCCCATTCCGAACCGAAGAGGTAGGCCTCGAAGCGCTCGACTAGGCGCGGGTCTCGCGGATGCGTCTTGGCGAGCGGGGAGAGAACCGCGGGGTGATCGATCACGAACGCCGGCCCTTCGAGCCCCGGCTCGACCAGGCGGCTGAAGAGCCCGTCCAGGATCCTGCCGGCGCCTTCTTCGGGCGCGATCTCGATTCCCAGCCGCGCGGCCTCCCGCGCGAGCGCGGCCCTCGACAGATCGGACACGTCGACCCCGGCCTCCGCCAGGGCGTCCAGGAAAGGGAGCCTCGGCCAGGGCCTCGAGACGTCGACGGTGCCGCCCTGGAACGTCAGCTGCGTGCCCCCGTGCAACTCCTCGACCAGGCCGACCAGCATCTCCTCCGCCAGATCCATGAAGTCGCGGTAGTCGGCATAGGCCTGGTAGAGCTCGAGCATGGTGAACTCGGGGTTGTGGAAGCGATCGATGCCCTCGTTGCGGAAGTCCTTCGCGATCTCGTACACGCGTTCCAGCCCGCCCACGATACACCGCTTCAGGTAGAGCTCGTCGGCGATCCGCAAGTATAGGGTCGAGTCGAGCGCGTTGTGACGGGTCGTGAACGGCCTGGCGGCGGCTCCACCGTAGACCGGCTGCAGCACCGGGGTTTCCACCTCCAGAAACCCGCGCTGGTCCAGGAAGTTCCGCAGGAACCGCACGACACGCGCGCGGTCGACGAAAGCCTGCCGGGACTCGGAGTGGACGGCGAGGTCCGCGTACCGCTGGCGGTAGCGGAATTCCTGGTCCGCCACCTGATGGTACGCGCGGGCTTCCCCCTCCCCCTCGACCACCTTGCCCAGGGGCAGGGGGCGCAGAGACTTGGCGAGCACCGCGATCTCCGTGGCGCGGATCGTCACCTCACCGGTCCGTGTCCGGAACAGGTGGCCGCCGACGCCCACGAAGTCTCCCAGGTCGAGGTAGTCGAGAAGGGCGAACGTCTCCTCGCCAAGCTCGTCCTGTCGCAGGTACACCTGGATCCGCCCGGTGGCATCGGCGACGTGCAGGAACGACGTCCTCCCGTGCGATCGAATCGAGACGACCCGGCCCGCGACCCGCGCCGCCATCGGCTCGGCGTCGTCGCGAAAGGCCTCGAGCAGCGAGGCCGCGTGATCGTCGACCCGCCAGCGCGCCGGATACGGATCGATGCCACGCTCCTCGAGCGCTGCCAGCTTATCCCGCCGCACGGCCTGCGGATTCGTCTCGACGCTCATGCAGTCAATCGCCGCCGGCTGCTCAAGATTCGGACAGGGCGGTCAAAATGGTCGAGATGCGAGGCGCGCGACGAGAGGATTCCGAGGCGTACTGAAAGGTACGCCGCAGGAAGACACGAGGAGCGAAACGAAGCAGATCGATCATTTTCACCGCCCGATTATTTTCACCGCCCGACTGAGCTGGCGGTCTGCCGTAGGTATTCCTCCATGAACGGCCGAATCTCCCCCTCCAGCACCGATTCCACGTCGGAGGTCTCCCATCCCGTGCGGTGGTCCTTGACCATGGTGTAGGGATGGAGGACGTACGAGCGTATCTGGCTGCCGAACGCGATCTCCTTCTTCTCCGCCTCCAGCTCCTCGCGGGACTTCTCGCGCTCCGCCTTGAGGAACTGATAGAGCCTGGCCTTGAGTAGGCGCATCGCGGTTTCCCGGTTACGGTGCTGGCTGCGCTCGGCCTGGCTCTGGACGACGATCCCCGTCGGCAGGTGGGTGATGCGCACCGCCGAGTCGGTCTTGTTGACGTGCTGTCCGCCGGCTCCGCTGGCGCGATAGGTGTCCACCTTGAGGTCCTTGTCCTGGATATCGACCGTGATCTCGTCCGCGATATCGGGGTACACGAACACGGACGCGAACGAAGTGTGGCGCCTCGAATTGGCGTCGAAGGGGCTGATGCGAACCAGCCGATGCACCCCCTTCTCCGCCTTCAGGTAACCGAATGCGTAGTCGCCCTCGACCTCTACGGTCGCCCGCGTGATCCCGCCTTCCTCGCCCTCCTGGATATCCACGACTTGATACTTGTAGCCGCTCTGCTCCATCCACTTCGTATACATGCGCAGGAGCATCATCGCCCAGTCCTGGCTCTCCGTGCCTCCGGCGCCGGGATGTATCGTCAGTATGGCGCCCCGGAAGTCGTCGGGTTCGCGGAGCATGGTCCGGAACTCGTATTGCCCGACATGGTCGACGAGGCCGGTCACGAGCGTCTCGAATTCCTCCGTGAAGGCCTCGTCACCCTCGTCGAGGAGCTCGATCATGTCCCGGGCGTCGCGGATCTCTCCCTTGAGGGCGTCGTATCCCTCGACCCACTGCTGATGTTGTTTCAGCTCCGAGAGGACGGCGCGGGCGCGCTCGTTGTCGTTCCAGAAGTCGGGCTCCGCGCTCCGGGACTGGAGCGCGGCTATGCGATCACGCCGCGAGGCGAGGTCAAAGATAGCTCCCGAGGAGATCCAACCTCTCCTCCAGGTCGCTCAGCTGGCGCCTGTACTCGCGAGCGTCATTCATGAAGAAAGAAGATAGCGCCTCACTTGGACCCGCGCTCCCGAATCCCCCCGCGGCCCGCGACAGCGCCCTCGGTGCGCACGTCACGGCGGCGATCCACGATGTACAGCGAGCCCGGGAACGTCTTGGCATAGCTCTTCATCTCGTTAGCGAGCTCGCTGACCCGAGCAGGATGTGTGAAACGCCGATGGACGTTCGTGACGCACCCGATGGAGATCGACATCAGCGGCGTCTCGCGGATGCTTCCCTGGCGATCCTCGGCCAGGTAGTGACCCCGCTCGCGGTCCTCGCGCGGGTACTGTAGCGGCATCAAGGTGTCGAACGTCTCGATGATCGCCCGCGACACCGGCTCGAGGTCCTCGACCGGGAGGGTGAAGATGAAGTCGTCGCCACCGACGTGGCCGACGAACCCCCGGTTCGATAGTCGACGCACTATGTCCCGCAGGATCGAGGAGACGATCCAGATGACGCGGTCACCCCTGTGGTAGGAGTGCTTGTCGTTGAACTCCTTGAACGAGTCGATGTCCGCGTAGCAGACCGCGAACTTCTCACCGCTCGCGATGCGTCGCTGGATATCGAGCTGAATGATCTTGGTACCCGGGAGCATGGTCGTGGGATTCACCGCCACGTCCCGCGCGGCCCGCTCCAGCACCATCCGCAGGCGCAGCTCCTGCTCGCGGCCGGTCTGGGTGCCGCTCAGGAACTCGTCCGCGCCGCGCTCGAACGCGGTCGCGATCTGCTCCATGCGGTGCTCACGGGAGTAGAAGACGATCGGGACCACGGAGTTGAACGGATCGGCTTTCAACCTCGTGCAGAGGTCGGCGGCCGCGTCGAAACCGCCGTCCGCGTCGATCAGCAACAGCTCGACGATCCCCCGCTGCAGGGCATGCTCGACTTCCTCGGGGGTACCGCAGCGACGGAGGTAATTGCCGGGAACCGCGTCGAGGTATCCCTCCAGCGCCTCCGGGAACCGCTCGGCTCGCGAAAGGTAGAGGACCCGCAGGCTCATCGGGACTCAGTTCGTCGGCTAGTCGGGGTCGGCTGTCGGACGGAACGGGCGCTGCAGGCGCACGACATGAGGTTGCATACCGCGGGTGACCGTCACGATCGCGTTGTCGCCGGGGGCGGGTTCCGGCACGACGATCGCGTTCAGCTCGGGATAGCGTTCCACGATCTGGACGATCTCCGTGCACTGGGTGCCTTGCTGGCAGCCGATCGAAAAGAGACCGGTGGCCAGGATGTCGGCGGTGACACCCTCGTTCGTGAAGACGGTGACGCTCGCGAGCCCCGCCGTCGGCTGGCCCGTACGGGGGTCGATCACGTGCCCGTACCTGCGGCCGCCGATCTGCACGGTGCGATCGTAGAAGTTCGACGTCGCCAGCCCACCCGGTGGCAGCAGCAGGTAGGCGTAGTTCCGGGATGGGTCGTACGGGTCCAGCAGCTGAATCGGCCAGCGCCCGTTCTCGGGGCCGGGACCGAAGAACAGCATCTCCCCCGCGAAATCCATGATCCCGGCGGTGGCTCCGGCCTCCAGCATCGCCTCGCGCATCCGATCGAGCGCGAATCCCTTGGCGGCGCCACGAACGTCGAGCCGCATGCCGGGGTCGGGCAGAAAGATGGTGTGCGCTTCGGGGTCGATGTCGATCTTGGAGTAGCCGACGTGCGAGAGGGCCTCGTGGATCTCCTGGGGCGTCGGCGCGCGATTGACGTCCACGCCGAATCCCCACAGCTCGGCCAGTGGGCCGATGGTCGGCTCGAAGGCCCCGCCGGACCGGTCCGCCCAGCGTACCGTCGCCAGTACGATGCGCTCCGTCCACGGGCTCACCGCCACGGGGTGCTGCCCGGCGGCCGCGTTGATGGCCCGGATCTCGCTCTTCTCGTAGTTGGGGATGACGAGCCTCTCGACCGAGTCCGCCGCGGCGAACGCCGCCGCCAGGGCCGCCGCGGCGATCTCCTCGCTCGGCGCATCGACCACCGCCCGGACGTCTGCGGAGAGCACGACATGCCGCCCGAACACGGCCTCGTCGGAAAGCAGCTCGGGATCCTCGAACACCGACTCCGGCTCGGGCAGACGCTCACCCACGCCGGGCGTGCCGCCCGTGGTGCATGCCGGCACGACGGCGGCCAGAACCGTAAGCAGATACCGTTTCAGATGTTCGGGAAGCCGGGGCATCGCCATAAACTCGGCAACTGTCCGCCGGTTAGCAAGCGAGGGAGTGTGGTGCAAGCCGACCCCTAGGGGTTGGTCACCTCGTAGCGGGTCGACTCTCGGATCTGAACCTCGCGCCGGACCGGGTCCCCTTCGACGATCTCGACCTTGGTCAGCGTGGCATCGGCCTCGGATTCGGCCCGCCGCACCTTGCCGCTCTCGAGTCCGAAGTACATCTCGCCATTGACCCGTATCCGCTCTTCTGTGGTGGCGGTCGCGGCGACCGAATCGGCCTCCGCCGGCCGTGACAGAAACGGCAGGTAGATGTCACCCTCGAAGGCGATGACGGCGACGGGCTCGCCGCCCTCCTCCACCACCCGTTCCAGCACGTACGTGGACGAAGTCGTCACCGGCTCCGAGCTCGGGGACACCACCCGCACCTCCTGGGTCCAGCTGTCGCCCACCTTGAGGGGCCGCTCCGGGAACACCGGCTGGCTCTGCTCGAAGTACGACTGGAAGTCGATCTCGCCGAACAGCGGCCGGGCGGTCTCCACACCGCCGACCGACAGCACCCTTCCCTGGGGGGTGATCTGGACGGTGAGCTGGACGCTGTCGGGCAGATCCTCGCTCTTCTGACCGGCCAGAGTGTCGGGACGCAGATGGAACGTCCACACGAGAACGTAGTTACCGCTCGGCGTGACGTCGCGCACGGCCTCCTCGACCATCAGGTTGCGCTGATAGGGATGACTCTTCCTGCCCGATGGGTCGCTGGTGTCCGGCATCGTCACCGTGCCGGTGGTGTGGTACTCGTAGAGCAGGGTGTCCCCTTCCTCGTACTCCAGCCGCAGACGGACCTCGGACGGGACGCCTCGCTCCCCGCACGCGGAGACGAGCGCCGTGATCAGGAGAAAGGTTGCGATTCGGCTCAAGGAGCTTCGGCCAGGCTGGCCAGAACGATTCCCTTCGAAACGGGGTCGACCCCGCCGACGGCGATCGCCATCTGCTCGAAGCGCGCGTAGTCCTCACCCCAGTCGGAGACTGCGACGGCCTCGCGCAGGGGAGGTGCTTCGCTGGCGGCGGTCTGCATCTCGACTTCCCGAGGCCGCTCGCTCCACCAGAGACCGGCGAGCAGGGCGACCGCCGCGGCCGTGGCGAACGCCGGGACGAACCGCCAGGCGCCGCGGCGATCGACGCGCAAGGGAACGACCTGCGGGTGTTCGTCCTCGTTCGGCTCCGGAGTCCCGGCCACTTCCGGCGACCAGCGCTCCCAGAATTCCTCCCAGTAGCCCTGTGGCGGCTCGACGGGCTCGAGGCCGTACCAGCGCATGGATTCGACCACCCCCGCGCACTCGCGCTCCAGCCCCCGGCAGCGGTCGCAGCGCAAGAGGTGCGCCTGGGCGGCGCTTTCGGCGGCCGCATCCAACCGGCCGTCCAGCAGGTCGTACACGACCTGCACGTCCAGGTGCTCGGTTCCCTTCATCGGTCCTGACCCTCCTCGGTCCAAGCTGAAGACGCTCGATCCGTCGAAATGTTCAATCTTCGTGCCAATCCCCGCGGTTGGAGAGCAGCTTCCGGAGCTTCTCGCGTCCGTAGAAAAGGTTCGATCGCACCGTCGCCGGCGGACACTCGCAGATTCCGGCGATCTCCTCGGTGGACAACCCCTCGATGTCGTGGAGCGTGAGGATCTCCCGTTGCCGAGGCGGCAGCGACGCGAGCGCCCGCTCCAGCCGGCGGAAGAACTCGCGCTGCTCGACCCGCCGGTCGGGCGCGTCGCCGATCGCGTCGTGCGGCGTCTCCTCGAGGTTTTCGACCTCCACCTCGAAGTCCATCCCGCGCCGCCGGCGGCGGATGTGGTCGAGCGCCGTGTTGATCAGGATACGCCGCGACCAGGGGAAGAACGCCTCCGGACGGGACAGGCCGCCGAGGTTCTGGAACACCTTGACGAAGGCCTCCTGCAGAACGTCGTCGGCGTCCTCGTGGGAGCCGCAATAGCGGCGCGCCAGCCCGTAGAAGGCGCCCACGTAGGCCGACATCAGATCGCGGAACGACCGCTGGCTGCCGTTCTGCGCGTCTCGCACGAGCACGGCGATCCGCTCCGATTCCGGGCTCGGCGCCGCCTCGCTGCTCTCTCTCGCTTCCGCCACTTTCACGACGCCTTCCCGCGTTGGCCTCTCTCTTCCACCCCCAGGATCCACGCCGCGACGCGACCCACCGGCAGCTCGCCTTCGGCATGCCAGTACTCGGCGTCCTCGAAGAGGGCCGACGACGTGTCCTCGGCGGGATGCCGCGCGAGGCCCGCTAGGATCTCCCGGGCCCGGTCCCGCCAGCGGCGCATGTTGGCGGGTCGCAGGTCGACCCAGCCGGAGTCCGCCCAGCGCTCGACCGCCTGAGGGTCGACGCCCACCCGCGCCTCCTCCTTGTACGGCGGGGTCTTCATCTCGGGTCCCCGCAGGATCCGCCCATCCGGGAGCCAGATGGGGATCCCGATGGAGAGCATACCGGCGCGAAGTCCCGCGTCCTCGTGGATCAGATCGCTGGCCCTGGCGCTCGTCTCGTCGGGATCGGATTCGGCGATTTGCGCCAGCGAGCCCAACAGCCGCTTGAGAAGATAGGCTTCATAGAGGAGCTTGGAGAGGCGCGGCGGGCCCAGCATCTCGAAGGCGATCGAGTCGAGTCCCTGCTCGGCCTGCAAGCGCCGCATCCGCTCGAGCGCGCGATGGCGCATTACCCCCGCCCGGTAGGTGGGCCCCAGCGTGGCGCCGTCCAGGGCAGCGACGACCTCGCGGCCGGTCGTGCCGCCTTTCAGCTCCACCAGCGCGCTGGCTGCGATCTCCTCCGGCGTGACGTACTCCATCTGGCCCAGCGCGGTCACGGTCTCGAACTCCTCGCACGAGAACATCCCGTTCTCGCCGGTGTCGATGAACACGGACTCCAGGACCTTCGGCTCTCCCGAAGTGTCGACGAGCTCGGTCCAGCCACCGGCCTTGCCGTCGAGCGCCGCCTCGACGCTGACCGCGCGGTCCGGTGGGCAGTCGTAGAGCCGGATCGGCTTGCCACCCCGCAGGACGGGCCCTGCGCCGATCCGCTTCCACGCGATGGCCGCAGCGGGCTTGATCTCCTTGACGATCGGGGCCCCCGGTGTCCTCGCCAGCAGGTAGAGCAGCATCGAATGCGCCCCGGCTATCGAGGACTTCGAGAGCAAGGTCCGGCTCGGGCGCTCCTCGGAGTGGGTGTACGGGATGTTCAGCCCCATCCCGCCGCTCCCCGTGGTGCCCACCTTGAGGTACGCGGTCACTCCCCCCGCGGCGAGCCCCCCGCGAAGGATCTGGACGTGGCGGATGAGCTGCGGCAGGGAGAGCGTCGTCAGGTGGTGCTCGATCTCCTCCCGCAGCTGGTCGACGTGGGACGTGCCGGCGTCGACGTCGGCCACCGCCTTCTGGAGCCGGCGCACGCTGTAGAACACGTCCTGGTAGGCGAACGCGGTGGCGGTGTTGATGCAATCGATGACGACGTCCGGCCGCCGGTCCGCGAGGAGCCGGTACAGGCACGCCCGCGACAGGATATCGTCGGACAGCTCGTCCATCGTGTCCTGGATGATGGCGCGCCGCGTCTCGCCGTCCTTCAGGAGACGTGATCGGTCGTGGTCCTTGAGGTCTTCGCGCACGAACACGTTTCCCCACACCGGAGCGAATCGGGTGCGCGTATCCGGGAAGGCGGCGGAGATGGAACGCACTGCCTCTTCGGCCTCCCCGGGGTAGAGGGAGTGGATGACGATCTCGGCGGGGTCCTCCGAGACGAGGACCCGCGCGATCGCGGAACCCACGAGTCCCCAGCCCCCGAGGATGAGGATCTTCTTGTCCCTCAGATCCATGACCGCTCCCCCTTCTTCTCCGCGTCGCGGGAGACGGACGGCAGGTCCACGAGGCCCATGAGCCGGCTCATCTCGTCGTGCTCGAGGCGCCGCCACCGGCCGGGTTCGATGCCGGCCAGCGTCACGAACGCGAAACGCGTCCTGACCAGACGCTGCACGCGGCCGCCGCAGGCCTCGACGATCCGCCGCACCTCCCGCTTCTTGCCCTCCGTGAGCACGAGCTCGAGCGTCGCGCGATCGCCCTTCCGGGCCACGGCCCGATACCGGAACGGGCCCGCGCGCCCGTCCTCGAGGTCGATCCCCTTTCGCGCCGCCGCCGCGAGCCGTCGTTCGTCGAGCGGGCCCTCGACCTCGACCCGGTATTCGCGCTCGACCTCCCACCGCGGATGAGTGAGGCGGTGCGCGAGTCTTCCATGCGTCGTCATCAGCAGCAGGCCTTCCGTGTCGAGGTCGAGGCGCCCGACGTACGCCAGGCGCTCACCGCGGGGCTCGTCGACCAGGTCGTAGACCGTCCGGCGCCCGCGCGAGTCCGTCCTCGCCGTCAACACGCCGCGCGGCTTGTGGAGCGCGATCCCGATCGCTTCGCCCGGACTGTCCTCCGCGAAGCGCGCCCGTACGGGGCGGCCCTTCACGAGGACTTCGTCCGCTTCGGGATCGACCGTCGTCCCGGGCTCGGTCACCACCTTGCCGTTGACCTTCACCACGCCGGCCGCGATCAGGTCCTCGCTCTTCCTGCGCGAAGCGACTGCGGCCTGGGCCAGGAAACGCTGCAGGCGGACGCGCGTCACCGCTACTCCTCTTCACCGTCGGCGCGCTCGTCGTCGTCGGTTGCGCCGAGCGCGTGCGGGGCCGGCTCTTCCTCGAGCGCCAGCTCCTCCTGACGCTCCCGATCGGCGAACAGGATCTCGAGCTCGTCGGGACGCGGAAGGGCGTCCAGCGAGGGGAGGCCGAAATACTCCAGGAAGTGATCCGTCGTCCCGTACAGGAGCGGCCGGCCCATCCCTTCCTCCCGGCCCGTGATCCGCACGAGCTCGCGGTCCACGAGGGTCTTGAGAACGCCCTCCACCGTCACCCCGCGTATCGACTCGAGCTCCGCCCGCGTCACCGGCTGCTTGTAGGCCACGATGGAGAGCGTTTCGAGCGCCGCCTGGGATAGCCGCGGCGAGGCGTCGGACGCGCGCAGGTCGGCCACCCAGCTCGCGAACTCGGGTCGCGTGACGAGACGGTATCCTCCCGCGACTTCCTGCACGTGGAAGGCGCGATCCTCGCGCAGGTAATCGGCGTTCAGGTCGCGCACCAGGTCCGCGATCGACTCCGGAGCCGCCTCCTCGATCATGGCGGCGATCCGGCGCGCGGGGAGGGGCTCCTCCGCGGCGAAGAGAAGCGCTTCCAGGATCTGCTTCGGGCTGGCCGTGGAGTCCCTCATTCCCCGGCGCCAGCCCCGCCCGCTGCGTAGACGTGGATCTCGCCGAACCTCTCGCCCTGCCGCAGACGCACCTCCCCTTCGCGCACCATTTCGAGCAGGGCCACGAACGTCACGATCCAGTGCGATCGCGGCTCGCCCGGGACGAACAGGTCCCGGAAGCTCGTCTGACCGTCCCGCCTCAGCCGCTCACGCACGAAGTTGACCTTTTCCTCGATCGTGACCCCGAGCGGCTCGAGCCTGTGGACCCGGTCCCGCTGGGCCTCCTCCATCAGGCGCGTGAACGATCGCAGCAGATCGGAGAGCGATACGCGTTCCTCGGGCTCGGGCAGGCCGGGTCCCGTGTCGACCCCGAGCTCGTCAGTCAGATCCTGCAACCCCCGCGGGAAGACCAGGCGACCCGCCGCCTCGCGGTCGCGCAGCTGATCGGCGATCTCGCGGAACTGCTGGTACTCGAGGATCTTGAGCACCAGTTCGCGCCGCGGATCCTCCACGTCCTCGTCTTCCTCGACCTCGGGCCGGGGCAGGAGCATCTGCGACTTGATGCGGAGCAGCGTGGCGGCCATGAGGAGAAACTCTCCGGCCGCCTCCAGCCGCTCCGCCGTCATGCCTCGAAGGTACGTCAGGAATTGCTCGGTGATGAGAGCGATGGGAATGTCCCAGATGTCGACCTCGTTCTTCTGGACGAGGTATACCAGAAGATCGAGCGGACCCTCGAAATCGAGGGCCTCGATCTTTACGCTGTGACCGGGCCGCGCTTCGTCTGCCATAGACCCATCGCTTCGCGGACCTCCTCCATCGTCTCCCTGGCCACCCGGCGCGCGGCGTCGGCTCCCGCTGCCAGGATCTCGCGGATCGTCTCGGGCCTCGAGCGCAGCTCGGCCGCCCGCTCGCGCATCGGCCGGAACCTCTCGATCAGGATATCGGCCATCATCATCTTGTCTTCGAAGCAACCCAGCTCCGCCGACCGGCACTCCCGATCCACGCGCTCGATGGTGGCCTCGTCGGACAGGAGCTTGTGCCACGTGAACACGTTGCAGACCCAGGGCCTGCCGGGGTCGGTGCGGCGCAGGCGCTGGGGGTCCGTGAACGCGGTCCCCATCTTCGTCCGGATCGTCTCCGGCTCGTCCAGGATCCCGATGTGATTGCCTTTCGACTTCGACATCTTCGTCTGCCCGTCGAGTCCCAGGATCCGCTTCGCCTCGGTGAGGAGCGGCTGGGGCTCGGGAAACGTCTCGCCGAAAGCGTTGTTGAAGCGCCGCGCGAGCGTCCTCGACAGCTCGAGATGCTGGACCTGGTCCTCGCCGACCGGCACCCTGTCCGCCTTGTACAACAGGATGTCGGCCGCCTGAAGGACGGGGTACATCAGGAGCCCCGCGTTGATCGCCTCGCCCTGGTCGCCCGACTTGTCCTTGAACTGGGTCATGCGGTACAGCTGTCCGAGAGGCGCCAGCGACGTCAGAATCCAGCACAGCTCGGTGTGCTCGGGAACTTCCGACTGCAGGAACAGGCTGCACTTGCCGGGGTCGAGGCCGGCGGCGAGGAGCGAGACGGCCATGCCCTCGACGGCGGCCGGGAACGTCGCGGGGTCGTAGCCCGCCGTGATCGCGTGGTAATCGACGATCGAGTAGAAGCAATCGAACTGGTCCATCAGCCGGATCCAGTTCTCGACCGCTCCGAAGTAGTTCCCCATGTGGAGCTCCCCCGTCGGCTGGATCCCGCTCAGGACCCGGCTCCTCGGCCGGGCGACGCTCACGAGATCCCCATGGCGGCCCGGATCAGGAGCTCGGTGGCGAACCGGGCCGGCAGGAAGATCGTGCCGAGGAGGCCGGGGATGAACATCAGCAGGAAGACGATCAGCAGCCCGTACTGCCCCAGCGACCGGTAGGCGTACGCCGCGGGACCAGGCAGCAGGTTCGCGACCACGTGCGACCCGTCCAGCGGCGGGATCGGCAGGAGGTTGAACACGGCCAGCACGAGGTTGAGCAGGATCCCGTACGTGCAGAGGGTGAAGACCGACTCGGGAACCCCGCCCGGCCCCGCGAACGCCCGGGTCAACGCCAGCACCGCGGCCAAGCCGAGCGCCAGGAGCACGTTCGAGGCCGGCCCGGCGAGCGAGACCGTGATGTCCCCCATCCGCCGGTCCCGGAAGTTCTCCGGGGTCACGGGCACGGGCTTCGCCCACCCGAACAGCACTCCCGACCCCGAAAGCAGCAGCATCCCCGGCACCAGGATCGACCCGAACAGATCGATGTGCGGTAGCGGGTTGAGCGTCAGCCGTCCGAGCATCCTGGCGGTCGGGTCACCCCACCACTCGGCGACGTACCCATGGGCGCACTCGTGGACGATCACCGAGAACAGGAGCACCGGGAGCACGTAGACGAGCGACTCGATCATGGCCGGCGATTCGCTGGGGATGGCGGGTAATCGAAATCCGGGCGAGCGAAGCGACAAACTAGCGGCCTCACCGTTTGCCCCGCAACGGCTTGGCCCGTATCTTCCTGCTCTCGTTCCCGACACGTTCCGGGCGCTCGCCCGGCGTCATCTCAGCATACGGAGAGAGTCTTGCCGAACGTCAAGTCCGCCGAGAAGCGGGTTCGCACCAACGAGAAGCGCCGGGAGCGCAATCGCCGCGACCGTTCCCGCATGCGCACGGCAATCAAGAAGGTCCGGCAGGCGGATTCCGCCCAGACCGCGCGCGACGCCCTCGTCAAGGCCGAGAGCCTGCTCGACCGCATGGCCGGCAAGGGCGTCATCCACGACAACACGGCAGCGCGTCAGAAATCGCGCCTCCACGCCCACGTGAAGCGCCTCGAGGCGTAAAGCCCCACCGGTCCAGGTTTTCCCGGACGTTCAAAACGGTCCAGCTGCAAGGCGGGCGACGAGGCGCTTCCGAGGCGTGGTGATTCCCACGCCGCAGGAAGAGCGAGGAGCCCAACGCGGCAGATGGGCCGTTTTCAACGTCCGGCGGCGTTTTCAACGTCCGGCCGCCGACAGGCGGCCAGGAAACACGGCGATTCCGCACACGTCGAAGCCCGTGTGTGCGCACAGCACGGGTCCCAGCGGGAGCGAAAAGGCGATCTCGACCCGCCCGGACTCGCCGCCGAGGAGCTCCTCCAGTCGCGCCGCGGCCGCCTCACCGCGCCGTCCCGCGTGGGTGACCGCGCCCGCCAGCGGCTCCGATTCGCCGAACTCGGCCGCCACCAGCTCGACCATGCGGTCGACTCGCGTGGTCTCGCCGATGACCCTTTCGACGAGGACCAGCTTGCCGTCCTCCAGGGACAGGATCGGCCGGTCGTCCGCCACCCGTGAGCCCGGCACGCCCACTCGATCGAGCCTTCCACCCAGATAGAGGAAGTCGAGCGAGTAAACCGAGAAGTAGACGCGGATCCCGGCGATAATGCGCTCGAGCGCGCTTCGCGTCTCGGCCAGCGAGTCGCCTCGGCCTAGCCGAGCGTCGGCCTCGAGGCAGAGGAGCCC
>DASSPT010000062.1:0-11681 GCA_035699465.1 Gemmatimonadota bacterium | reverse complement strand
GGGCTGCCCGCCATCGACACGAGCGCGCTGTTCCCGATCCCGGCGCCCCGCACCGACGTGCTCGGAGAGGCGGCGCTCCTGCTGCTGTTCGCGTATGCGGGATTCGAGAACACCGCCGCTGCGGCCGGGGAGTACAAGAACCCGCAACGCGACGTCCCGTTCGCCCTCCTCACGATGATCGCGCTCGTGACTACGCTGTATTTCCTGATTCAGCTGGTCGCGCTGGGCACGTTGCCCGACCTCGCGGAGCGCGTCGAGGGAGCGCCGCTCGCGGACGCCGCCACCTTGCTGGTCGGCGCGTGGGCGGGGGTCGTGATGACGGTCGGCGCGGCGGTCTCGATCGAGGGGAACGTGGGAAACACCACGCTCATGGGGCCCCGCTACCTGTTCGCCCTCGCCGAGGACGGCTTCGGCCCCCGCGCGCTGGCCAGTGTCCATCCGAAGTGGCGGACACCGTACGTCGCCATCATCGTCCAGAGCACGATCGCGCTGGCTCTCGCGCTGTCGGGCTCGTTCGTCCAGCTCGCCATGCTCTCGATCGTCGCGCGGCTGGCGACGTACATGGGCACCGCGGCGGCGGTCCCCGTCCTGCGCCGGAAGTTTCCCCGCACGGAATCGACCGTGCGCCTGCCGGGTGGCCCGCTGATCCCCATCGCCGCGCTCGCCCTCTGCTTCGTGTTCCTGCTGAGCGCCACCCGCTGGAACCTCATTGCCGGAGCGATCGCGCTCGTAGTGGGACTGCTCCTCTACGCGTTCCGGCGCCGCCCCGTGGCCGACTCCGCAGAGCGCAAGAGCCGCTAATCAACGGCCGCGATCAGGCGGTCCAGGGCGTGGCGCCCTTCGGCGCGTAGCGGCTCGAGCTCCGGGTCGCAGTCCTGCCACCAGCTCACGAAGCGCGCGTAGTGGACTCTTGCCCGGTCCGGCTCGCCCAGAGCCTCATAGGCCCGACCGAGGTACAGCTCCACCGGAGCGTTGATGGCCGGGACCAGGTACTCGATGCTCTCGAGATACCCCACCGCTCTTCGGGGGTCGCCCTCGGCCAGCCAGAGCTTCCCCAGCTCGTAGCGGAGCAGGTGGACCCGCGTCCCGACCATTCTGGGCAGAGCCCCCTCGATGAGCCGGATCGCGGATCGTCTGTCCCCTCGGATCGATGCCGCGAGCCCCCTCAAGACCTGCTGCTCCCGCTCTCGAACGGCCCGCGCCTGGGGGGTCGCGTACCGGGCGCTTTCCTGCAGCGCCGCGACCGCCAGCTCGAAATCGTCCCATCGTCCCTGGCGCGCAGCCAGCGCGCCCAGCAGATAGTGGTCTGCAGGCGCTGTTTGAAGCGTCAATGCCCCCACGACGCGATCGAGGTTCGCGCGGACCCTCAGGTCGGAGAGCCAGCTCATCAGGATCATCCGTGCAGCGCCTTTCGGCATTGTACCCGGGAAGTCGGTGGTGGCCTCTGCCGCTTCGCGGAATCGACCCCGGCTCGCGTAGATCTCGATCAACGCTCGCTGGCCCTGCTGTCGGGCCTCGAGGGGGCGGTGCTCCGCGGTCAGGGCGTTCGCCACGAGGACCCCCTCTTCCAAGTGCGCCGGGGACGTTGCCTCGCCCAGAGGCAGCCACTCCATGCGCATGAGAACCTCCGTCTCAGCGGCGTCGAGGGCGGACACCGTGCTCGCCCGTGAGGCCGGGTCTCCGAATGCCAGGCGATACGCGAGGGTCGTCGCTGTCGCCTCCGCACCTGCCGGATCGATGTCGCGCAGTCCGGAGGCGAGAGCGCTCGCTCGCGAGGTGTCGTTACGCGCGAATGCCTCCGGCACGAGGTGGATGTAGGCGGGGCCGAAGCCGGGATCGAGATCGATCGCTCGCCCGAGCGCGTAGAGTGATAAACGACGAGGAACGTCTGGCCACTCCGGCACGTGGACGTGATGGGCGATGTCCCCGTAGAGATACCACCCCTCCACGTCGTCCGGGTATCGCTCCACGAATCGACGGAACGCCTGAAGGGCTTCCGGGGCCGTGGCCGGCCACCACAGGGCGTTGGCGCGAATCAGTTGCGCATCCCGCTCGGGCAGCCGGTCCGCGAAGCGCATCGCCAGGCTGTCGTAATTCATCCCGACGTCGCACGACACGACCTCCCAGCTGCACGCGATCGTGAGCCGGTAGTAGGCGAATGCGAAAGTGGTATCCGATTCCGCGGCTTGCTCGAAGCCGGCGATCGCCTCGGCCCAGTGGTTTCTCCGGAACGCCCGTTCTCCCTCCAGGTAGGCCTTCATAGCCGGAAGCGAATGGGTGGTGATCCGGCGGACATCGAGCCGCGGAAGCGGCAAGGCCTCCTGCGCGAGCCCGGATCGAAGGACCTCGAGGCTCAATCGGTCGATCAGCACGAGGATGCTGTCGGGAGCGCCTTCCACCTGGCTTCGGACCCGAAGACGCCCCGACTGGAGGTCGTACATCTCGCCGATCAGCCGGACCTCTGCCTTGGAGGCGACCAGCGTCCCCATCAGCGCATACCCGGCCCCCGTTTCCCGCGCGACTCGGAACGCCTCGTCGCGGTCCGCTGCTTCCGCGCCCTCGCCGATGCGGTCCCGCCAGCGACTCAGGACCACCCGGGGGTCGATGGCCCGCATGCCGGCGACACCGTCGAGGTTGGTCGAGAGAAGGTCGACCATTCCCTCGCGCCAGAGATCCGCCTGGGGGCCGAGAACGCGGAACGGCAGAACGGCCACAACCGCCCCCGGCCCGGGATGGAACTCCCCCCGACCCACCCGGCCCTGGTCCTCGACAGCGAGGAGGAGCACGGACAGGAGCGCCAGGACGATGGCGCGTGCGGCGAAAGGGCGAGGGATGGATCGCTCGTCACCGGCGGGAACGGGAGGATCCGCGTCACCGGGTTCGCTCTCCACCCGAGGGCTCCGGGAGGGACGCGGGGCCTGTCGCTCGCGGATCGACCGCACCAGCGCTTGCGTCTCCGGCGACGGCTCGGCCGCATAGTCCTCCTCGAGGCGCCGGGCGAACTGGTCGTAGGCGTGGAGCGCGGCGGCGCGGTTTCCGGCCCGGTCGAGCAGCAAGACGAGACCCTGGAGCGAAAGCTCGTCGTCGGGAGCCAGCTCGGCGGCGCGGCGCGCCCAGCGAAGGGCATTCACGGCGTCCCCCTCCCGCTCGCATTGCCGCGAGAGTCCCCACGCCGCTTCCCGAGCCCGCTGTTTCAGACGGCTGCGCTCGTCCTCGATCCAGCGTTCGAATTCCAGCGTCCCCGAGAGGAAGAACCCCTCGAGCAGATCCCCCTGGTAGAGCTCCAGGGCTTCGGCGGGGTGGTCGCCGTCCAGCGCCCGCTCGAACGCGACCGCGTCGCACCACAGGCGGTTCCCGTCCAGCCCCACCTCTTCCGGGCCGCGATTGACCACGACACCGGCCCCGAGGGTTCGCCGCAGGACGTGGATCGCCTGACTCAGGGCGTTCCGCGCGTGGACCTCGTCGAGCTCGGGCCAGAAGAGCGCGGTCAGGGAATCGCGGCGCTGAAATCCGCGCGGCGAGGCGAGAGCGAGATAGACGAGGAGGGCCTGGCGTTTGGACTGGTGCAGGTCAGGGCGAACATCGCTTCCTTCCGGCCCGCGCAGGTCGACGCCGCCGAAGACGCGCAGCTCGATCGCGTTCGGATTCGGAAGGAACGTGTCGTCCATCGGCAAATCCTGGAGCCGGATAAGACCTCCGTCATCCGGCCGTAAGGGACCATCCCCATGCTAGATGCGTGAAGCTATTCCATGCAAGTGAACCGCACGAAACGGAGGGACTTCGATGAGTGGCGGATTCTGCAGCTTCGCCTTGGTGGCGCTCCTCGCCCTCGGATGCCAGGAGGGAGTGAAGGTCCCGAGCGGCCCCGATCCCGGTTCCCTGGCGTCGGCGGCCACGCGTTCCGAGAACACCCCTGTACCCTTCTATGCCAGGATCGAGCAGGGGGTCATCATCCACGACGCGACGTGGGCGGCAGTGGTGTTCTATCGCCCGCCCTCCTGCGTCCGAGCCGGCTTCAACCTCCTCGATTTCTTCGACATCCCGGCGGCCTTCGGGTGCGAGCCGATGACCGTCGCGGGGTTCACGGTGACCAAGACCCCGCCCCTCCCAGCGCAATCCCTGCTGCGGGGGCTCGGTGAGGTACCCGTCTGGTTCGTCGACTGGTCGGAGCTCCAGACGGCGATCGCGGATGACGTCCTGACGATCTCCGAGCTGGCGGCTCTGCCCTCGCTGCGCGTCGGCGAGGCGTCCTTCTACCACGAGACCCTCCACCCGACGGGCGGCGCGAAACAGAACAACCTGACCCTGGTCGGCAGCGGGTCGTTGACGGGGGGCGGGGACTTCTTCCTTCACTCCTCCGAGGTCGAAGGAGAGCTGAAGAACGTCCGTATCGATCTGCCGTGAACCGCGAACCCGGAAGGAGGCAGAATATGTTCCGTCGGATCTGTCTCATGACGATCCCGCTGATCGCGCTCATCCACGCTTGCGACGATGGGCCGTCCGGCCTCGAGGACGCCATCCGGCCCGGCGACACGATCGGAGGGGCGATTGTCACGAAGGGAGCAGCAGAGGTCGTTCCCCTGTTCGCGTTCTGCTCGCCTGCCTTAACGGCGGAGCCGGGCGTGATGACGGGAACTTGCAGCATTCCACCGTTGCCCCAGCTCGCGATCGGCCACGGTTGGTTTGCGACGGACGCATCCCGGCGTGCGGCCAACTGGGAGGCGTTCGCATGGGAGCTGTACATCGACGGCAAGCGAGTGGACCTCGATACCTTCGGGTTCTTCGACGCCGACCTTCCCATGGGGGACGTCACGGCCAAGCTCCGCGCCTGGGACGTCGTGATCTCAGGACTGACGGCCGGTGCCCACACCTGGCGAAGCGTGCTGGACGTGAGCGATGCCGTGGACGATGGGTTTCACGTCACGCCCGCGGGTCGCTACGAGCTGGTGATCAACTTCACGGTCGGCTAGGGGGGCCGAAGAACGCCGGAAAAGCGAAAACCCCCGGCCCTCTCGCCGAGGACCGGGGGTTCGCTGAGCACCGAAGCGGAGTCGGCCTAATGGTACGGCTCGAGCCGGCGCGCCCGGGAAACGTGGCGCAGCCGCTCGATGGCCCGCTCCTTGATCTGCCGGATTCGCTCCCGCGACAGGTTGAAGATCGAGCCGATCTCCCTGAGGGTCAGCGGCTCGTTGCCGTCCAGCCCGTAGTACAGCTTGACGATCTTGGCCTCGCGGGGCTGGAGCGAGTCCAGCGTCTCGCGGATCTCCTTCTGCCTCGCGCTCTCGAACGTCTGCTCCTCCGGATCGAGTGTCTCGTCGTCGGAGAGATAGCTGAACAGCGTCTTCTCCTCGCCCTCGAAGAGCGGGGCGTCGAGAGAGAGCGACTTGCGCGAGACGTTCATCAGCTTGCGGACCTCGTCGACGTCCATCTCCATCGCCTCGGCCACTTCCTCGGGCTTCGGCTCGCGACCGAGCTTCTGCGTGAGCTCGGCCTCCTTCTTGGAGATCTTGTTGAGCGTGGTCGCCCGGTTGATGGGCAGCCGGAACGTCTTGGAGTTCTCCGCCAGCGCCTTCAGGATCGCCTGACGGATCCACCACACCGCATAAGAGATGAACTTGACGCCCTTGGTCTCATCGAACTTCTGGGCCGCCCGCACAAGACCCACGTTGCCCTCGCAGATCAAGTCCGGCAGGCTCATGCCCAGATTCTGATATTTCTTGGCCACCGAGACGACGAACCGCAGGTTCGAGCGGACGAGCTTCTCCAGCGCGAGCTGGTCGCCCTCCCGAATGCGACGGGCGAGCTCGGCCTCCTCCGCGCGTGTCAGGAGGGGATGGTTCTTGATGTCCTCCAGATACAGCGCGAGGGCGCCCTCGTCCACCTTGTCGGACCCGGAGCCCAGAGCCATGTTCGTTGTCTTCCTGCGCTTTTTCGCCATGAACCAGCCTGTCTTCCTCTCACCAGATCACACCGACACGCCCCCAGAATCGACGAATATCGTGGAACATGATACAATACCCGATCCACAACCGGCCTGTCAAGGGGAAGGTGGGCGCAAGTGAAGGCAGGACAGCCGCTTGCGCCATCCAGCCTCGAGCATCTCGATTGACCTTTTCCCCGGCCGCAGGGGTATATACCCCCATGCACGGAGAATGTTTTCGCTGGTCGACGGCTACTCTGGTCGCAGTCGCGGTCACCGCCGGGGCGGGCTCCGCCGGGGCGCAGGAGCCGGCGGCCGGCGAGCCGACACCCGAAACGCGCTTCGAGCCCCGGTTCATCGACACCTCCTCCTACCGGGGGGAGCAGGTCCTTCTCTACGACTGGACGCCCCTGACGGACCTCGTTCGCTGGAGCGCGCCCGTCGCCGAGGCCGTGGGGCGCGACGACGGCACGCTGTCGGCCGAGCTGATCCAGGAGTTCCGCGACCGGGTCGGCCTGCTGGCCGCGGGCGACCCCCCGGCCTTTCTGGCCGCGAAGTCCGACTCGGTCCGCGCCATCCTCGGCCGCATCGGAACCTGGCTCGACACCGCCGACTCCATGGTCGCGGACGCATTGCCCGCCACGATCGCTCAGCCCACCGGCGAGGAGCGTCCCAATGTCTCCGACCGGGATCGCACCTACGCGACCGGGCCGACCGCCGTGCGCGTGCCGGCCGGAATCGATGTCGGCGATGCCGACTCTCTGCCCGGTGCCAGTATCGACGGAGTGGCGGGAGAGCCGACCTACGTGGACCTGGTGGCCCAATCGCTGGCCGAGCTGGACGCCCTGGTGCACATGGTGCGGAAGCTCGGAAAGTCCCCTACTGAAGATCCAGGAGGCGCAGCACCCACGCCGCCGCCAGATAGAGCGCCGGGCCGCCCAGGACCGTGAACGCCAGGTGGTGGCCCACTTCCTTGTTGACCTCGGGAATCAGGTCGGTCGCGGCCACATAGATCGTCACCCCCGTCGCCAGCGCGAGCCCGTACCCCGCCAGACTGGCGGCGCCCGTCAGGAGCAGCGCTCCCAGCAGGCATGCGCCGCCCACCACCGCCGAAGAACCCAGGGACGCCCCCCGCCCCCCTCCAGCGGCGCGCACGATCGAGGCGATCGTGAACCCCTCGGGGAGCTTGTGGAGCGCGATCGCGACGAACGCGAGCCAGCCCAGCACGGGGGAGACCGCATAGCCGGTGGCGATCGAGACGCCGTCGAAGAAGGAGTGCAGGCCCAGGCCGAGGATCGCGGCCCGGCTCGAGCTGCGGTGCACGAACTCCGAATGGACCTCCTCCCCGAAATGGAAATGGGGGACGAGGGCGTGCTCGAACAGGTGGGTCAAGAAGTACCCGCAGGCCACCAGCGGCAGCGCCGCGACGGGCTCGAGCGCGACCGCCTCGGGGAGCATGCGGAGGATTGCGACGCAGAGCAGAAAGCCGGCGCCCACGGCGACGAACAGCCGGAGCATCGTGTTGCTCCAGCCGCTTCGCGAGCTTACCAGCCAGCCACCCAGCACGTTTCCCAGAGCGGCCAGGACCGCGAGGGCTACGGGAATGGCGAGTTGTCGACTCAGGATCCTAGGGCGTCGTGGCGCTCGACGTGGCGGTGGAGGAAGTGTCGACCTGGGTCGCACCGGCGGTCTCGGTCTCGGCCGCCGCCGCCGGTGGAGTGGCGATCGGCTCGGCCTGCTCGACCGTGGGCTTGCGTTGGTCTTCGGGGATCGACATCGCGTAATCGTCGAAGACGTTCCCGCCCGTGTCGACCGCTTCCAGCGAAAGATCGTAGTGGTCGATCCGGATCCGGACGTACTGGTTGATCTGTCGCGTAAAATCCGAGAACCAGTCGGTCCCCGTCCCGCGGAAGGTCCACCGGCCGCCCCCTCCGCCGCTCACGATGTACACCGTCCCGCTGCCGTCCTCCTGGATCGTGTTTCCGCGGATCGGGCGTGAACGCTGGTAGTCGTGATCGTGGCCGCTCAGTGCGAGCGGGACCTGGTAGCCGTCGAACAGCGGGCTGAGCGCGCGACGCGTCGGCAGATGCGAGCCGTGGCCGCCGAAACCCGTGGAGGCGCTGTACGGCGCGTGATGGAAGAACACGATGATCCAGTCGATGCCGGGATCGCGGCGCGCGTCGGAGAGTTCCCGGAGGAGCCACTGGTACTGCTCGCTGGTCGGGTCTCCGATGTACCCGTATCGCGCGGCGTGCTCGGGATCGTCCTTCGTGTCGAGCGAAATGAAACGCGCGTTGCCGTACGTGAAGGAGTAGTACAGGGGTGATCCGGACGTGTGTCCGCCGGGCGGCTCGAACGCCTCGATGTAAGGCTCGCCCAAATTCGTGCGGAGGTCGTGATCACCCGGCGCGGGGAACATTGGCGCTCGTTGCAGTACCGGGGCGTAGATCTCGAAGTGATTGACCGTGAACTCGCGGTCGGTGCCGTCGGGATAGGCGATGTCGCCGACGTGCAGGATGAAGGCCGGCGTCTCCTCGTTGATGTGCTCGGCGAGCGCGCGCTGGGGCGCGTTTCCCATGCCTGTATCGCCCATCAACAGGAACGTGAAGGCGTCCTTCGAGCCGGGGAGCGGGAACGTCGTGAACTCCGCGGTCTTCGACCACAGCGTATCGTTCAGGCGGATCTCGTAGTGGTAGGTCGTCGCCGGCTGGAGCTGGAGCATCTGGAACGTGTGCGTGCGGCCCTCCTGCTCGAGCAGGAGCTCGGTCGTGTCGGCCTCCGACCAGAACCGGATCCCCGACTGCGCGGGCTGCCAGGTCCGCCAGCGGATCGTCGCGCTCGAGTCCGTCATCCATACGAAGTACGGCTCACGCTCGACGGCCCCGGGCGGGGTGATGGGCTCGTCGAGGGCGGCGCGCTCCGAATTGCGGGCGCAGCGAAGCCCCAGCGTTACCGCGAGGAGAAGCAGCGCGAGGACGAGAGTTCGATGCATCGATCTCGAAGGTGATGAGAGCTTCGGGAGCCGTCAACTTCCCCGAACGGATGGTGCCGGGGGAGGGAATCGAACCCACACGGCCTTGCGGCCACCGGATTTTGAGTCCGGCGCGTCTACCAGTTCCGCCACCCCGGCGCCGGAACGAGCTGGATCCGACAGCGCTTCACGAACACAGGAAGCTACGGGACCGGGCGCGGCCACGCTAGCTGCAGCCCGTCGGGACGAGAGCTAGCGCAGGGCCGCCGGAACCGGACCCTGGAGCAGGACGGCGCCCCTCGGGAATGCGCCCGCGGGGCCGGTCTCGGCGGTGATCAGGACGCCGCTGGCGCCGCGCAGGAACGTCGCGTCGGAGAAGCGCGCCAGCAGATAGCCGGCGGGCGCCGAGCCCAGCGCGGTGACATGCGCCGCCATGCCGCCGGCCGTGCGGGTCCAGAGCTGGTAGCCGCCCTCCTCGGACAGCGGAGGGATCTCTTCGGCCACGAGGAGCGCCCCGTCATCGGCCGCGAAGAGGCGTCCGCGCCCGCCGGTGGCCCCGGTCAGGTCGATGGCCGTCAAGTCGGGTGAGGCCATGATGGGGGCCAGATCGGTGGCCCCGGGCCGGGCGGTCTCCAGCGAGTCGCGCTCGGCGATCTCCCGTGACAGCGAGTCCGCGACAGCGGTTGCGGCCCCGCGCTCGCGCGCGAAACGCGAGCGCTCGGCCCGAAGCGTCAGCGCCCAGGCCAGCGCGCCGACGAACAGGAGCCCGGCCAGGATCGCGATCAGTGGCCAACCCCGCGAGCTCGATCGCCGGCGGTGGATGGGCCGGGCGGTGACGGCCGCGAGCGCCGCGCGCTCCGCCGACACGGTGGTCGATCCGGGACCGAGCCCTGCGCGCGCGAACGCGCGCCGAACTCCTTCCAGCACACGCCTGCCGTCCTCGCCGCGCGCGGCGAGTTCGGCCTCGAACGCGTCGCGCCGGTCAGCGGGGAGCCGGCCCAGCTCGTACAGGACGGCCTGCTCCTGGAAATCCTCCCTGGGCATGCCTGCGGTCGACGGCGCCTCGCCGTTCACGACCAGCGCACCTCGAACATGTGGACGGGCTCGTCGAAGCCGCGCAGCGGCGCCGCGCCGAGGTCGACGAAGCCGATCTCCTTCCCGATACAAAGCTCACGGACGACGTTGGAGACGCGGATCTGGTTGGCATCGGCGGCGTCGCACACGCGGCGCGCGAGCTGCACGGCCACGCCGAACAGATCCTGGCCCTCGTCGACGGGCTCGCCGGCGCTCATTCCGATCCGCACCTCGATGGGCCGGTCGGGCAGGCGCTGATTGTGGACGTGGAAGGCCTTCTGAATCGCCATCGAGGCATAGATGGCGGCCGAAGCGGCCGGGAAGGCCGCCATCGTCCCGTCGCCGGTGTGCTTGACCACTCGCCCCTGGCGCGCCTCGATCTCCCGGCGCACGAGCGAGTCGTGAGCCCGGATGATCTTCATCGCCTCGGCGTCGCCGAGCCGCTGGGTCATCGACGTGGAGCCCGCGATGTCGGTGAAAAGAACGGTGCGGAAGCCCCCGTCCGGCGTCCCGGCCGGACTGGTCATGCGCCCGGTTCCCGCGTCGACGCTGCCCCCCAGGAACGCCTCCACGACCTCGTCCTGGACTTCGATGATCTTGTCCGCCGCGAGTCCATGCGCGGCGAGGTGGACCTTGTTCGCGGTCTCGGGATCCGGCGCATGCACCAGGCAGCATATCGTCCCGGCCTGAGGATTGAACCAGTACTTGAGGTACTTGACGCCGAATTTCTCCTGTGCCTCGAGGTCGCTGAGATGCGCCTTCTGCACGTCGTCCGGTGTGGCGTCGACCTTATGGTGGATGTCCATGTACAGCGGCATGCGGAAACTCCCGTGAACCTGATCAGGTGGGGGGAATCACCAGGACAACCACGGTACTACAGCCAGGGGGATGGTGGAGCTGATCGGGATCGAACCGACGACCTCCTGAATGCCATTCAGGCGCTCTCCCAGCTGAGCTACAGCCCCACTCAGGCCGAAAAAAGCTACCCACGCCCTCCTGCGCAGTCAAACCGTTGGACCTACCTTGGCCCCCCAATGATCAGGCCGACGAGAACCAAGATCCTGTGCACGCTGGGGCCCGCCAGCGAGAGTCCCGAGACCATCCGCGAACTGATCACCGCGGGCATGGACTGCGCGCGGCTCAACTTCTCCCACGGGGACTACGAGGAGTACGCGCGCGTGATCGACGTGATCCGCTCCACGTCGGACGAGCTGGGGCGCGCCGTGGCGATCCTGCAGGACCTCCAGGGTCCCAAGATCCGGATCGGCCGGATCGAAGGCGGCATGGTGCAGCTCGGCGATGGCGAGACCGTCCGCATCGTCAACAACACCGAGAATCCAGGCACGCGGGAGCTCCTCACGACGACGTACCGCGAGCTCCCCCAGGATGTAGCGCCGGGGGACCTGATCCTGCTCGACGATGGGCGCCTCGTCCTCGAGGTCGAGGAGATCGAAGGCTCTGACGTGGTGCGCGGCATCGTGCTGGAAGGCGGCGTGCTCAAGGAGCGAAAGGGAATCAACCTGCCCGGCGTGATGGTCTCCACTCCGGCGCTCACCGAGAAGGACCGCCAGGATCTGCGCTTCGGCTGCGAGCACGGCGTCGACTTCGTGGCGCTGTCGTTCGTGCGGCGCGCGAGCGACGTGGAAGAGCTGCGCGCGTTCATGCAGGCGCACGGCCGCGTCGTCCCGATCGTCGCGAAGATCGAGAAGCCGCAGG
>DASSPT010000061.1:0-20086 GCA_035699465.1 Gemmatimonadota bacterium | reverse complement strand
CTACGCGGCGGGCGACGAGCGGATCGTCGGCTGGCTCGGCCACGCGATCGACGTCCTCGCGCAGGGCGTGGCCCACGCCGGCGTTCTGTTCGATCCCGACCGCATCGTATTCACGGGTGGGCTGACGCGCTCGTGGGACGTCTACAGGGATCGTCTCCTGGCGGGACTCCAGGCCGACCTCGGGCCGGCGGGGCCGCCTCCCGGCGGGATCGCCCTCACGGAGCTGGGTGGTCGCGCGGGGATCGTGGGAGCCGCGGGTCTGGCGATGGAGCGAGCGGCCGCCGCGACGACGCAAAGCGGCGGGCGGAGAGCGCGTGTCGGGAGCGGCGGAAGGGCGTGGAGGCGCGGGGGGACGCGATGAGCCCCGCGCGCGAGATCGGCGTCATCGGCACGGTTGTCGAGGACACGATCGATCGGCCGGGCGAGCCCACCGTACGCGACATGGGGGGTGCGTACCATTCGGTGGTCGCGATGAGCGTGTTCCTCCCCGACGATATCGTCGCGGTCCCGATTACGGCCGTGGGGGAGGACACGATCGCGCGGGTCCGCGCCGACTGGGGGGGGCTCCCGCGGGTATCGCTCGAGGGCGTCCACCCGGTATCGGCGATCAACAACAAGGTCCATCTCGAATACGACGACCGAGGCGGGCGGAAGGAAACGCTCGCCGGCGGCGTGCCGCCCCTGGCCTGGGCCGAGCTCGAGCCCTGGGTCGACCGCGTCAGCGCCTGGTGCTGGAACTTCATCTCGGGCAGCGAGGTCGGGCGCGAGACGTTCGAGAAGGTCAAACTCCATGCCACCGGCCCGCTGCACCTGGACGTCCACAATCTCTGCTTCGGACCTCCCCGCGAAGGGAAGCCGCGCGAGCATCGCCCGCCGGACGACTGGGAGGGGTGGGTCGAGGGAGCGACGTGGATCCAGGTCAACGAGATCGAGGCCGGCCTCCTTCACGACGGGCGCGCCGTCCCGCTGCCGCACGATCGCGAGGGCGCGCTCGCGTCCCGCGTGCATGCCCTCGGCGCGGAGGGGCTCCTCATCACGCGCGGCGCGCGTGGCGCCACGTGGCTTCCGCGCGGCGGTCCGGCGTTCGAGGCCCCGGCCGGATCCGAGGACGCGATCGACCCGACGGGGTGCGGCGACGTGTTCGGGGCCGTCTGGGTCGCGCTTCACGTCGCGCGCGGGATGGATGCCGAGGGCGCCGTCCTCGGAGCTGTCCGCGCGGCGGGAGCGGCGGCTACGGTCAGCGGGACCGCCACGCTCGAGGCAGCGCTCGAGCGGGCGGCTTCCGAAATGCTCGGGACCCCTCGGCTCGCGTCGCAGGTGGCCGGCGGTAGGATCCGCCGGTAATGCGCGCCGGCGACCAGCGGAACGGCCCGCGGCCGGATACGCTCGCCGTCCACGCCGGCTCGGGGCCGGATCCCGCGACCGGTGCAGTCGTCACTCCGATCTATCAGTCCTCCACCTTCCTCTATCCGGCGGGCGACCGCGCACTCCAGTACACCCGCTACGGCAACAATCCGACCCAGACGGCGGTCCAGGAGAAGCTCGCGGCGCTGGAGGGGGCCGAGACCGCACTCGCGCTGTCCTCCGGCATGGCCGCGATCGCCACCGCGATCCTGTCCGTGTGCGGCCGCGGGGATCACATCGTGGCTGCCCCGGCCCTCTACGGCGGCACGCATTCGCTCCTCGATCGCGAGCTGCCGCGGCTGGGGATCGAAGTCACGTACGCGGAGGACGTGGATCCGGCGGCGTGGGAGCGGGCGTCGCGAGACGAGACCCGGCTCTGGCTGTGGGAGGCGATCTCGAACCCCCTGCTGCGGGTGGCCGACGGCCCGGCGCTGGCGGCGCTGGCGCGCGCGCGGGGGATCACGACGCTCGTCGACGCCACCTTCGCGAGCCCGATCCATCAGCGGCCGGCGAGCTTCGGCGTGGATCTCGTCATGCAGAGCGGCACCAAGTACCTGGGCGGTCACTCGGATCTGATCGCGGGTACGCTCGCGGGATCCGCCGAGCGGATTCGCCGAGCCACCGAGTTGCTGCATGTCCTCGGCGGATCGCTCGACCCCCACGCGGCGTTCCTGCTGGAGCGCGGGATGAAGACCCTCGCCGTTCGCATGGCCCGCCACTCGGAGAACGGGCGCGCGGTGGCGGAGTTCCTGGCGGGCCACCCCGGAGTCGAGCGCGCGCACTACCCGACGCTACCCGATCATCCCGACAGCGGGGTCGCGGCGCGGGTGCTGACCGGCGGCGGAGGAGGGGTCGTCACCTTCGTGCCGCGGCTCACGGCGTCCGAGACGGAGGCGCTGGTCGGAAGGTTCCGATGGATCGGGCTGGCGCCGAGCCTGGGCGGGGTCGAGTCGCTCGTGTCGATGCCTTCCATGACCTCTCACCGCATGATGCCGGCCGAGAAACGCCGCGAACGCGGAATACCGGACGCCATGGTGCGGCTCGCGCTCGGCATCGAGGACCCGAGCGACCTCGTCGACGATCTCGACCGGGCGTTGGCCGGGCGTTGAAGCCACCGGGATCGGCGTCGCGCCCCACCTCCACGGATCGTTGCGCATAGTCGTAGCCCCCAACGCGTTCAAGGGATCGCTCGACGCGATCGGAGTCGCCGAGGCGCTGGCGGCCCCCCTGGAAGGCCGCGCCGACGTCGTGACTCTGCCCATGTCGGACGGTGGAGACGGCTTCCTCGCCGCGCTTCGCCGCTATCGGCCGGACGTGCTGGCGGTCTCCGCCCGCGTTCCCGACCCCGCGGGTCGGGCGACCTCGGCGCTCTGGGGGTGGCACCCCGAGGAGGGGGTCGCGTACCTGGAGAGCGCGGCCGCGATCGGGATCCACCTGGTCGATCGCGGGTCGCGGGACCCCCTGCGAGCCACGAGCGCGGGTCTCGGCCGGCTGATCCGGACGGCGGCCGGGCTGTCGCCGGCGGAGATCGTCATCGGCCTGGGCGGCAGCGCCACCGTCGACGGCGGCCTCGGAATGGCGCGGGAGCTGGGGTTCCGCTTCGAAGACGGCGCCGGAAACCCCGTGCTCGGCCCGATCGACCTCCCGCGCCTCAAGCGGATCGTGCCGCCTGCCGCGCCGCCGCTCAGCGGCGGAATCCGACTCCAGGCGCTCGCCGACGTGACCTCGCCCCTCCACGGACCGGACGGCGCCGCCCGGGCGTTCGGTCCCCAGAAGGGCGCCGAACCCGAGGCGGTGGAGCTGCTGGCCGCCGGGCTCCGGCGGATGGACGAAGCCTGGCGCGCTCTCGGCGCGCCCCCGGACCTGGCGCGGCGGCCCGGTGCGGGCGCGGCCGGCGGCCTCGGCGCCGCGCTGCCGGCGTTCCTCGGCGCCGAGCTCGGTTCGGGGTCCGAGTGGTGCGCCCGCGTCGCCGGCCTCGGCGAATGGCTGAACGGCGCGGCCGGCGTCGTGACCGCCGAGGGGCGCTTCGATCGGCAGAGCTCGAGCGGCAAGGCCACCGGACACGTGCTCGCGCTCGCCCGCGCGGCCGGCGTGCGTGCGGCGGTCGTCTGCGCGGTCCTTGGTCCGGGCACGGACGTGGCCGGCGTCTCCGTGGTGGACGCGTCGGTGATCGGCCTCGGGCCGCACCATCGCCTCACGCGCGCGGATCTGGGGCGCATGATGGAGATCGTCCTCGCCCGGTGGGAATCGGAGAGGGCGCCGGATATATTGGCGTCCCGATGAGACTTCGCGCCCTCCTGCTGACCGCGGCACTGGTGGCCTCCGGATGCAGCGGAGGCTCCGGTCCCACCGACCCGCCGGATTCCCGGGAGATCCTCGTCATCGCGATCGCGCGCAGCGATCGCTCGCTGCCCTCCGAGGATACGCTCGAGGGATACCTGGCGTTCTTCTTCGACCGCGACCGCGAGGTCCTGCTGGATGCGACCGCCGTCATAGACCGCGTCAATCCCGACGGCTCGGTGTTCTCGCGCCAGCTGGGGACGGAGATCACTCCCGGAGTCGTTCCCGGAGTGGGCTACTCCGAAGGCATCAACGTGGATCCCGGCCGGCGGTTCGTGCTGGAGGCGGTGGTGACCGCCTCGGACGGGAGCACGATCCAGGTCACGTCCGACACCACGGCCGTGCCGACCGACTTCGAGATCGAGATCCCCGAGGAGGTGGCCGCGGGCGAAGGGCTCCACGTGACGTGGAGCGTGACGGGGGCCCAGCGCGTGAACGTGGCGGTGGACGGCGGCGTGTTCTCGGAACACATGGCGGCTTCCCAGGGGGCGTTCACGATTCCCGCTTCGGCCTTCATGGGGCGGCCCGCGGGCGAGCTCGTGGACGTCGAGATCACGGCCTACAACACCTTCTACGAGCCGCTCGGCGCGGCGATCAGCACGCTCTCCGAAGCCGAGTCGGCGGCCCAGAAGTTCCGCGGAATCGACAACGTCAGCGGTGGCCTCGGAGTCTTCGGCGCCGCCTACACGCTCGGTCACACGGTGACCGTTCGCTGAGCGGCGAACCGGTGCGCCGCGAACAAACCCACGGAAGGAGCGACCGCATGCGTCCAGTTCTGCAAGCGCTGATCCTCGGTTCGATCGTCCTGTCGGCAGCGTTCTGCGGAGGCGGCGAGCAGGACGGCCCGCAGCCGGCCGACGGGGACGGACCGGCGGGCTCCGACACCGCGGGTGTCGCCGATCCTTCCGACGCGCCGCCGCGCGATTCCGGAGGGGTGAGCGGACAGGCCGTATTCGCCGCCAACTGCGCCACCTGCCATGGCGACGGGGGGCTCGGCGACGGGCCCGCGGCCACCGGCCTCGAGCCGCCACCCGCCGACCTCACCGACGGCACCTGGACCACGGGGGACGGTTCGCTCCAGGCCATCACCAACACGATCGAGCACGGCAGCCCCGGCACCGCGATGATCGGCTGGAAGGGCACGCTGACGGACGCCGAGATCGCCGCCGTGGCGGCCTGGGTGCGGGAGCTCGGTCGCTGACCGGCGGGAGCTGAGGGCTGCCCCGAGTCCCGGGGCACAATCGCATGGAGATCACCTGCCGGAACGTCGAGAAGCTGTACGCGCTCGACGGGCGCACGATCCGCGCGCTCGCCGGCGTCTCCTGCGAGATGCGATCGGGCGAGCTGGTGGTGGTCATGGGACGCTCCGGGTCCGGCAAGACGACGCTCCTCAACGCGATCGGCGGACTCGATCGGCCTACCGCCGGCAGCGTTCTGGTCGACGACGAGGATCTGTACGCCAGCGGCGATAGAGCCCTCAGCCGGTACCGCAACGAGCGGATCGGCTTCGTGTTCCAGTCGTTCCATCTTTCCCACGACGAAACCGCGCTCGAGAACGTCCTGGTCCCGTTCCTGTTCGCTCGCCGACCGCCGGCCGACGCGGCCCAGCGCGGCCGGGGTGCGCTCGCGCGCGTGGACCTCGGCGATCAGGTGGACCAGCCGGCGGGTACTCTCTCCGCGGGGCAGAAGCAGCGCGTGGCGATCGCCCGGGCGATTGTCAACGAGCCCGAGTTCGTACTGGCGGACGAGCCGACCGGGAACCTGGACGAGCGCACCGGCGCGGACATCGTGGCGCTGCTGATCGGCCTCGCGCGTCAGGGTCTCGGCGTGGTGATCGTGACGCACGACCCCGCGATCAGCGAGGTCGCGGACCGCGTCCTCCGCATCGCCGACGGCCGCATCGTCAGCGGCGGTGGCGTGGCGGGGTCGCCGTGATCGGCCCGCTCCGGGCCATCCGCAGGTCGATCCACAACCTGGGGCGTCATCGCGCCCGGGCGTTCCTGCTCGCGGGTGGGGTGGCGATCGGCGTGGCGATGCTGGTGTTCCTGCTGGCCTTCGTCGCCGGGACGAGGCGCGCGCTGCTCGATCGCGTCGTGAGCTCGCTCCCCATCACGCACCTGACGGTCGTTCCGCGCTCCTACTCCCTCTCGGTGATCAAGTTCGACAGCCCGTTCTCGAGCCTGGATCCGGACGCCGTGGAGAGGATCGAAGCCCTGAAGGGCGTCGAGCGCGTGATGCCGATGGCCGCCCTCAAGCTGCCGGCGCAGCTCCGCGCGCGGTTCTTCGGTCAGGGGTTCGTGACGGACACCGGCGTCTTCGGAATCGATACCGAGCTGGTCGCCGATCAGATTCCCGTCGAGTCGGGATTCGGCACGGGCGATGATGGAGGGGTGATACCGGCGGTCATCTCCGAGGATCTGATCGACATGTACAACACGGGATTCGCCAAGACCAACGACCTCCCTCAGCTGACGCCCGAGATCCTGGCCGGACAGCAGGCCGCGCTCTTCCTCGGTACCTCCTCCTTCCGCCCGGGCGCCGAAGAACGCGTGCGCACCGCTTCGATCAGCCTGATCGGCGCGAGCGACCGGGTGCCCCTCGTCGGCGTCAGCCTGCCGCGCGACATCGTGGAGCGGTGGAACCGGGAGATGGCGGGGGAAACGACACCGGAGTACTTCCAGCTCACGGTCGTCGCCGCCCGGGCGCAGGACGTCGAGGACGTAGCGGCGCGGATCGAGACCATGGGCTACGACGTCACCTCCGGGCGGGAGATCGCCCAGCGCGTCCGGACGCTGACGCGGGTGCTCCAGGCGGCGTTCGGGCTGATCGGTCTCGTGGTCCTGGGGGTGGCCGGCGTGGGGATCGGAAACGCGCTCCTCCTCTCGGTCATGGAGCGCCGCCACGAGATCGGCATCTTCCGCTCGGTGGGAGCCAGCCGCGGGGATATCCGGCTCCTGTTCCTGTGCGAGGCGGCGCTGATAGGGTTGGGGGGCGCGCTGGCCGGGCTCGGGCTGGCGGCCGCGGCCGCGTACGCCGCCGACCTGGCCCTGGATCGTGTCCTGCCGGATCTCCTTCTTCTCCCCGAGAGCTTCTTCTCCCTGTCTTGGCCGATCCTTGCGCTGGGGCTTAGCTTGGGGCTCCTGGTCAGCATCCTCGCCGCGGTTCCCCCCGCGCACAGGGCGGCGCGGATGGACCCTGCGCGCATCCTCACATCCGGATAACCCCCTTCGCGCGGCGAGGCCAGGGGCCTTCGTCGGAGGAATAGACGTAGCACCGAGAGGGCGGATGCGATCGAATCGCAAGGCGCGACGAGGAGGCATAGCAGGGCTATGGTGACGAGGAGCAACGCTGCGATTCGAGATGCAGACGTCCTCGAATGCACGTCCATTCCTCCGGCGAGGCCCTAGGTGGTCCAGAAAACGCGAAAGAAGGTTTCGGCCAGGACCCTGGCCACGCGCTACGAGAAGGCCGCCATGCGGACCGAGCGCGTGGATCGCCTGTGCGACATCCTGCCCGGCACGCCCGATCCGCTGGAGGCGGCCTCGCGCGAAGAGCTGATCTCCCACTCGGAGTGGGCTGCCCTCGATACTAGGCGTCGCAACCGCGCCGTCGGATTCATCCGGCGGAGCTACCTGCTCGGACGGCACATGCTGCGCCCGCCGACCACCTATCTGCGCGGCGTGAAGGACGAGCCGTTCGACAGGCGGCACCTGAAGGCGCTCAAGGTCCCCAAGGTGCCGTTCCGCTACAAGGACGTCCCGATGGCGGCGCTGGCGCCCAAAGGCGTCCTGTCGGTGGCGCCGCTCGTGTCTCTGGCTCCACGCCTCAAGTCGACGCCCATCGAAGACCTCGCCGTGATCCTCAACTCCAGCCTCTTTCACTTCTACTGGCAGCACTACTTCCCGAAACGGTCCGGAGCTCCCGCGGTCCCCGCGGAGGAGCGCCTGGCGGGCTTCGCGGTTCCCATGCTGACCTCGAAAGCGGGTAAGGCGTTCCGCGACGCGCGCGACCGGCTCCTCGATCTGGCCGAGGAGAACAGCGACCGGCTGGCGGCGATGGACGAAGTGCACCGGATCGCGCAGGAGGCGAAGGTCCCCCTGGTACCCATCGCGCAGACGGAGGGGATCATCCGAGAGATCAACGTCCCGCGCCCCCTGACCGAGGTCGCGGACGTAAAGCGCCGCGGGCCGGTCGTGATCTTCCGTCGCGGCTCGACGATCGTCACCACGACGGAGGAGGCGGCGACCTACCTGGAGCTGTGGCTCAAGAGCCGATTCAACGAGTTGCGCGGGATGTCGAAGGAAGAGCTCGAGATGTTCATCAAGCTTCCGGTCACCACCGCCCACGTGGTGGTGGTACTGCAGCATCGCGCGCGCATCGAGACCGAGATCGAGCGCGCGCAGGCGAAGATCGAGGAGCTGCAGGCAGAAGCGGAGAGCCATCTCTACGACCTGTACGGAATGCCGGACGCCGAACGCGAGTTCCTGCGCGCCTCGTATGCCTGATTCGCTTACGACCCATTCCCTCCCGCTGGGGGTGGAGGAGGAGTTCCAGCTCTGCGACCCGGAGACCGGTGATCTGACGCCGGTCGTCGACAAAATCCTGCGCGCTGCCCCGCCCGAGCTCGCCGAACGGCTCGGCTACGAGCTCCTGCACACCGTGATCGAGGCCAACATCCGCAAGGCGTCGGACCTGGGCGAGGCGATGGCCAGAGTGCGAGCGCTGCGCTGCGATCTGCTCGAGATCGCGGCCTCCCTGGGCGTGGCGATCGGTATCGGCGGGGTCCACCCGTTCGCACGCTGGCAGGACCAGGATTTCGTGTCTACCGAGGCGTATCAATGGGTAGGGAAGCAGCTGCAGTATCTCGCGCGCCGGAACCTCTCCTTCGGGATGCACGTCCACATCGAGGTGGAGGACCCCGAAGCGCGCGTCTACGTCGCCAACCAGCTGCGCCGGTGGTGCGCACCTCTCCTGGCGCTGTCGGCGAACGCTCCCTTCTTCGAGGGGGTCGACACCGGCTTCCAGACGATTCGCATGCACGTGTTCGGCTCCTTCCCCCGCACGGGATTCGCGCCGCACTTCGAGAGCTGGTCCCATTACATGCGGGTGATCGACGCGCTGATCGCGTCCGGCGGGATCACCGCGCCGCGTCAGGTGTGGTGGAACGTGCGGCCGCACGTCGCCTATCCGACGGTGGAGTTCCGCATGCTCGACATGCAGATCGGCCTCGAGCGGACGCGAGCGCTGGTGGGCCTTGCCCAGGCGCTCGGCGCCGAGCTCCTGTCGCGCTGGGAAGCGCGCGAGCCGGAGTGGCAGCTCGAGCCGGCGTTTCTGGCCGACGGCTGGTTCAAGGCCCAGCGCTTCGGCTGGCGGGAGCCGATCGCGCACCCGATCAGCGGCGAGACCGTCACGCTGCTGGACGAGATCGAGGAGATGCTGCGGCTCGCCCGCCCGTGGGCGGCGGCCCTGGGCACCGCGGCCGACGCCATCGACGGCGCGCGGAAGATCCTCGACGAGGGGCCCGAGTGCGATTGGCAGCGCCGCGAGTGGGAGGAGGGTGGTCGCGATCTGTCCGCGCTCCAGCGCAGGATCTTCGCCCGTGTGCGAGACGAGGCGCGCTGCGAGGCACTCGTAGGCTGAAAAATCGCCCATCTCTTGGTTGCACTCCCTCGGTGACCCTGCGGCGTACAAAACAGTACGCCTCGGGTCTCCTCGGTCGCGCGCCGCGACGATTTTTGCATGGGCAATCGAGATCGGCACGTCCATGTCCCGACCTTCTTTGCTCCTGTTGGTTTGCGTTGACGGATCGGTAGCGCGCGCCGATTCTCTGACGCCGTGAGTCCCTCGAAGAAGAACCCCGCCCGGCGGGCCGAGGATCTGCGCGCCGAGATCCGTCGTCATGAGCGCCTGTACTACGCCCTCGACGCGCCCGTCATTAGCGACGCCGCGTTCGACGCGCTGATGCGCGAGCTCCTGGAGCTGGAGACAGCGCACCCGGAAATCGCCACGCCAGACTCGCCGACCCAGCGGGTGGGCGGAACTCCGCAGGACGCCTTCCCCCGAGCGGCGCACGAGATCCCCATGCTGTCGCTCGAGAACGCCAACGGCGCCGAGGAGCTCGAGGCCTGGCTGGGGCGGGTGCGCCGCACGGTGGACGACCCCGACGCGCTCGCCTGGGTCGCCGAGCACAAGATCGACGGGCTGTCGATCTCGCTGCGCTACGAGGACGGCGTTCTGGTCCGCGGGGCCACACGCGGCGACGGTGCGATCGGCGAGGACGTAACGGTGAACCTGCGCACGGTGCGCGAGATCCCGCTCCGCGTGTCCGGCAAGGGACTTCCCTCCGCCATGATCGTCCGCGGGGAGGTGTACATGACGCGCAGCGGGTTCCAGCGGCTGAACGAAGCCCGTGAAGAAGCGGGCGATCCGACCTTCGCCAACCCGCGGAACGCGGCGGCGGGCTCGGTGCGGCAGCTGGACGCGCGCATCACGGCGTCCCGTCCGCTCCATTTCTTCGCCTATACGCTGCTCCAGTCCGGCGTGACGTCGCAGTCCGAGGGCCTGGAGCGGATGGCGGAATGGGGATTTCCGATCAACCCCGAATGGCGCCGCTTCGAAGAGCGGGAGCCGCTCGTCGCGTACTGCCTCGACTGGCAGGAGCGGCGGCACGAGCTGGACTTCGAGATCGACGGGGTGGTCGTCAAGATCGACGACCTCGACCACCAGGCGGCCCTCGGTGCCACCGCGAAGCATCCCCGCTGGGCGGTGGCGTACAAGTTCCCCGCCGAGGAGGCGATCTCGGTCGTCCGCGACATCATGGTCACCGTCGGCCGCACCGGGAAGCTGACCCCGACTGCCGTGCTGGATCCCGTCGAAGTCAGCGGCGTGACGGTTCAGATGGCGGGACTCCACAACGAGGACGAAGTGGCCCGCAAGGACGTGCGGGTCGGTGACACGGTCGTGGTCGCGCGCGGCGGAGAGGTGATCCCCCAGATCGTGCGAGTGATCCCCGAGAAGAGACCGCGCGGGGCGCGGCGCTTCCGGATGCCGAAGCGCTGCCCCGCGTGCGGCGCGGAGATCGTCCGGCTCGAGGGCGTCGCTCACCGCTGTCCGAACGCCTCCTGCCCCTCGCAGCTCCGCGAGCGGATCCTCCACTGGGCGTCCCGCGGGGCGATGGACGTGGACGGGCTCGGCGACATGCTCGCCCGGCAGCTGATCGACAAGGAGGTCGTCGCCGACCTGGCGGACCTGTACGACCTCGACGCCGAAACGCTGGCCGGACTGGAGCGGATGGGGGAGCTCTCGGCAGGGAATCTCGTGGCCGCCCTCGAGCGCTCGAAGTCGCGCGGGCTCAGGCACGTGCTGTACGGCCTCGGCATCCGGCACGTGGGGGCATCGGCGGCGGGTGCGCTGGCCGAGGCGTTCGGCTCGATGGATGCGCTCGTCGCCGCCGACCGGGACCGGCTCGAGGAGGTCGAGGGGATCGGACCCACGCTCGCCGAGTCCGTGCGTGAGTTCTTCGACGCGCCCGAGAACCGGACAGTCGTCGAGAGGCTGGCCGAGCACGGCGTCGACATGACGGAGAAGCGCCGCCCGCGCGCCTCCGGCCCGCTCTCGGGGAAGACGTTCGTGGTGACGGGCACCCTGTCCTCGCTGAGCCGGGCCGGCGCCACCTCCGCGATCGAGGCGCGTGGTGGAAAGGTGGCCGGATCGGTATCGAAGAAGACCGATTACGTCGTGGCCGGAGAGAGCCCCGGCTCCAAGCTGGATCGCGCGCGCGAGCTCAAGGTGCCGGTGCTCGACGAGGAGGCGTTCCGGCTCCTGCTGGGAGAGGACTGACCTTCGCCAGAGTCGGTCCTCCGCTGCTTGGGACTCTGAAGGCGCACCGGTATATATTCGATCTCGACATGACACCGAAGGACGACCCGCGCGAGATACCGATCGAAGACCCCGAAGCCGCTCCCGGTTCCGATGAGAGCGAGCGCGCCGAGGAGTCGGCCGCCGATGCCGGCGCCATCGCCACCGAGGATCTCGAGGAGGAGATCGAGGCCGAGCTGGCGGCCCTCAAGGACAGGTTCCTGCGACTCCAGGCCGAGTTCGACAACTATCGGAAGCGCGAGGCGCGGGAGCGTTCCGCCGCCTGGGCGCGGGCCAAGGGCGATCTCGTGCAGAAACTCCTGGGGACTATCGACGACCTCGAACGCGTGACCCGCCTGGATCCGGACAAGACGCCGGCGACCGCGGTCATCGACGGAGTCTCGCTGCTCGAGCGGAAGTTGGTCGACACGCTGGAGCGGGAAGGGCTGACCAGGATCGGCGAGGTCGGCGAGCCGTTCGACCCGCACAGGCACGAGGCGATCTCCACCCTCGCGGCTCCCTCCGCGGAGCTGGACGGCACCGTCGCGACGGTAGCGATTCCGGGATACGCCTTCGGTAGCCAGCTGCTGCGACCCGCGCAGGTGCAGGTATACGAGTATTTCGCGACCCGCTAGTGGCCGCGAAGGACTACTACCAGACTCTCGGCGTCTCTTCGGATGCCGACGCCGAGGCGATCAAGAAGGCCTACCGCAAGCTCGCCCGGAAGTACCATCCCGACGTCAATCCCGGCGACCCATCGGCGGAAGAGCGCTTCAAGTCGATTTCGGAAGCGTACCGGGTCATCTCCGATCCCGAGCAGCGCAAGCGGTACGATGCCATGCGGAACGCCGGTGCGGGCGCGGGCTTCGGCGGGGGCGCCGGGTTCGAGGGGTTCGGGTTCGGCCAGCCCGGCGCGGGGGGCGAGTGGCGTACGGTGGACTTCGGGGATCTGGGGGGAGCGGAGGGGTTCAACCTCGGCGACCTGTTCTCGTCGATCTTCGGCGGCCGCCAGGCGCGTGGGGCGGGACCGCGAGCTCCCCGCAAGGGAGCGGATCGGCGCGTCGACGCGCGGGTCTCGTTCGAGGTCGCGGCCAAGGGGGGACAGGTGGAGATCCGCATCCCGCTGGAGGTCGAGTGCCCCCGCTGCCAGGGGAAGGGAGCGGAGCCGGGGACGAAGGTCGAGACGTGTCCGCAATGCGGGGGCAGCGGGAGCGTGTCGCTCGTGCAGGGCGGGTTCGCCGTTCAGCGCCCCTGCCCGCGCTGCTACGGCCGCGGCACGCTGATCGAGGAGCCGTGCACCCGGTGTCGCGGCGAGGGCAGCGTGACCGAGCCGCGGCGTGTCAAGGTGCGAATCCCGCCGCTGACCACGGACGGCGATCGCATACGGTTGCGCGGCCAGGGCGAGCCCGGTCCAGCCGGTGGACCGCCCGGCGACCTGGTCTTGACCGTGCGCGTCAAGCCCGATCACTTCTTCCGCCGCGAGGGGCTGGACATCCACTGCGCGGTTCCGATCACGGTCGTGCAGGCGATGCTGGGCACGAAGATCCGGGTACGCACGATCCATGGGACGAAAGTCCAGGTCCGCGTTCCGCCCGGCACACAGAACGGGACCCGGCTGAGGCTCAAGGGGCAGGGACTGGAAAGCGACGGCAAGAAGGGAGACCAGTACGTGGAGATACAGGTCAAGGTGCCGGAGAACCTGACCGCCGAGGAGCGTGAGCTCGTGGAGCAGCTCGGCCAGAAGCTGGGCGGCGAATGACATGAGGCCCGAGCTCGGCATCGTCGGGTACGGTCGCTGCGGACAGCTGGCGGCCGAAGTTCTGGAGACGGACTTCCAGGTCATGGTCACCGACGTCCGCGATCTCGCGGGTCAGGCGGCGGCGCGGGGTGCGGCGTGGGGGGACCTCGCCGCCTGCGCGGCGCGGCCCACCGTGCTCCTCGCGGTCCCGGTCCGGACGCTCCCCGAGGTCCTCGCCGCCATCGCGCCCCACCTTCGGGAGGGGGCCACCGTCGTGGACATGGCCTCGGTCAAGGTCGAGCCCATGCGCTGGATGGCGGAGCTCCTGCCGCCCGGCGTCTCGCATGTCGGGACCCATCCCCTGTTCGGACCAGAGAGCGCGCCCGAGCGGAATATCCGGGGTCAGCGCATCGTGATCTGCGAGGCCGAGGGCTACGCCCCCGCGGCGCGCTCGATCGAGGTCATCGCGCGGCGGCTCGGGCTCGAGACGATCCGCCTCGACCCGGAGACGCACGACCGCGAGATGGCCCGGTCGCAGGCCCTGGTCTTCCTGATCGCGCGCGCCCTCGACTCGGCGGGCCTGGGCGGATCCCAGTACGGCACGCCGTCGGAGCGGCGCGTGTGGTCGGCTCTCAACATGACCGCCGCCGACACCGACGAGCTCTACGAGGACATCCTCAATCTCAACCCCTTCGCACCGGCGTCGACGCGCGCGCTGGCCGAGGCCGTCGAGGCCGAGGTCGCTCGCTTGACAAACGACTGATTTCGTCGAGAGATACGGCGAGATCGTCGTTCACGACCTCCACCCCGAACAGGAGACTCGCCATGCGCCCGGCCCCCGGCCGACTCCTCGCCCTCCTCGTTCTCCTCGGCCTGGCTGCGGCTCCCGCCTGGGCCCAGACCGGCACCCTCGCCGGGCGTGTCATGGACGCCGAGACCGGAGAAACGATCGCCAACGCCGTGGTTCGGGTGCTGGAGCCCGGCGGCCAGGAGGTCGCGGGCGACCTGACGGACGCGGACGGACGGTTCGAGCTCCAGGTCGCGCCCGGGACCTACGACGTCGAGGTCACGTCCCTGGGCTTCGCCACCCGCAGGATCGAGACCACGGTCGCGGCACAGGCCGGCGAACCGATGTCGATCGCGCTGGTGGCCGAGGCGATCGAGCTCAACCCGATCATCGTTTCGGCGTCGCGGCGGCCTCAGAAGCGGTTGGAGGCCCCAGCGACCGTCGAGACCGTCGAGAAGGAGGAGATCCGCGAGCGCGCCGCGCCGACGGTCATCGATCACGTGAAGGGGGAAGCCGGGGTCGACGTCGCCCAGACCGGGCTCGCGCAATCGAACGTGGTCGCGCGTGGCTTCAACAACATCTTCTCGGGCGCCCTGCTCGTGATGTCGGACTACCGCTACGCCCAGGTCCCCTCGCTTCGCGTCAACGCCTACAACTTCATTCCCGCCACGAATCTGGACCTAGAGCGAGTGGAGATCGTGCTGGGGCCGGGTGCGGCCCTCTACGGCCCCAACAGCGCCAACGGAGTGATGCACCTCATCACGTCGTCTCCCATCGACGACCCCGGGACGATGGTGAGCCTGGCGGCCGGCGAGCGCGCCGTCGTACACGGCGAGGTCCGCCACGCGCAGCGGATCCGGGAGAACATGGGGATCCGGATCTCGGGTCAGCTTTTCCGCGGCAATGATTGGCGCTTCATCGACCCGGCCGAGCAGGAGGCCCGGGAGGATGAGATCGTCACCGATCCGGACACGAAGATCGGCCTGCGGGACTTCGACCAGGAGCGCTGGGCGATGGAGGGCCGCTTCGACGTGCGCCCGTGGGACGACGGCGAGGTCGTGCTCTCGGCGGGGGTGAACACCCAGCTGTCCTCGATCGAGCTGACCGGTCTCGGCGCGGGCCAGGCCAAGGACTGGCGCTACACGTACGCGCAGGCACGGCTGCGCAAGGGGAACTTCTTCGCGCAGACGTTCGCGAACTTCAGCGAGTCGGGCGAGACGTTCCTGCTCCGGACGGGCATGCCGATCATCGACGAGTCCTACGTGCTCGCCGTACAGGCCCAGCACGCCACCGCGATCGGCACGCGGGAGTTCCTGACGTATGGCGTGGATTATCAGCACACGGTGCCGCGCACGGAAGGGACGATCACCGGCCGCAACGAGGACGACGACACGATCGACGAGCTGGGTGGCTACCTCCACTCCGAGACGGGCCTCTCCGACCGGCTGGAGCTGGTGGCGGCGGCGCGGCTGGACTGGCACAACCGGCTCGAGGATCTGGTGTTCTCGCCCCGCGCCGGTCTCGTGTTCCGGCCCGAGGAGACGCACAACTTCCGGGTCACCTACAACCGCGCGTTCTCGACTCCGACTACGAACAATCTGTTCCTGGACCTCGTCGCGGGTCGCATACCGGTCGGTCCGGTCGGCTACGACATACGCACGCTCGGAACGCCCGAGAGCGGCTTCACGTTCTCGCGGGACTGCGCTGGCGGATTCGACGAGGGGCTGTGCATGCGCTCCCCGTTCGCGCCGGGGATGGAGCTGCCGGCGAATGCCGCGGTGCTCTGGAACGGGATCATCGATGCGCTCGCGCCAGCCGAGGTCCGGCCGCTGCTCCCGCTCGTGCAGGATCCGGGGGCGGCGGTGGGTACGGTGCTGCGGCGATTCGACAGCACCGCGCTCACGTTCGTTCCCGACGACGTCGGGCCGGTCGACATCGATCGGATCACGCCCACGATCACGACCACGGCCGAGATCGGCTACAAGGGCCTGATCGGCAACCGGCTCGCGCTCGCGGGAGACATCTATCGCAGCGAAGTCGAAGACTTCGTCACCCCCCTCCGCGTGGAGACCCCGACCGTGTTCTTCGATCCCGCCACGGTCGCCGCGTTCCTGACCGAGCGGCTCTCCGGCGTGCTGCCGCCGGAGCAGCTGGGACCGACCGTGACCCAGCTGACCTCGGCGCTGGCGCAGGTTCCCGTGGGGACGATCGTCCCCGACCAGGTGGACCAGCCGGACGTCCTGCTCGCCTACCGCAACTTCGGGAACGTCGATTTCTGGGGGGCCGACGTCTCGGCGGAGTTCCTGATGTCCGAGGCCTGGATGCTGAAGGGCGCCGCTTCCTGGGTGAACACCGAGTGCTTCGACTTCGACGGGGTGCCGGGCTGCGCAGGCCTCCTCGACGTGTCGTTGAACGCCCCCAAGCGCAAGGGATCGATCGGGGTCCGGTATCGGGACGCGGCCCACGATTTCACCGCCGAGGTGCAGGGCCGGTTCGTCGAGTCGTTTCCGATGAACACGGGCGTGTACATCGGCCGCGTGCCCGGCTACGGCCTGGTCGACGCGAACATGGAGGTCGCCATCCCGTGGGTGGCCGGCGCCTCGTTCGCGGTCACCGCGTACAACGTGCTCGATCAGATGCATCGCGAGTTCGTGGGCGCGCCGGAGCTCGGCCGTCTCGTCCTTGCGCGGCTGACGTACCAGTTTCGCTGAGCGCGGGAGCCTCCGAGCGCCCCACGCTCGAGGGCGCGATCGCCCGCTGGGACGGTCAGGCTGTGGTATGCCGCTACGACGCACGGGCGGCGGCCTGGATGTTCCTCGCGATCCACGACACGACCCTGGGGCCCGCGGTCGGAGGAACGCGGATGCGGGCCTACGCGTCGCCGGCGGCCGGGCTCGAGGACGCGATGCGCCTCGCCGAGGCGATGACCGACAAGTGGGCTGTGCTGGACATGCCCTTCGGGGGCGGAAAGTGCGTGATCGCCCCGGATGCTCCCCTCGGGGTCGAAGGTCGCGAAGCGCTCTTCCGACGCTATGGGGGCCTGCTCGAATCTCTTCGCGGCACGTTCTCTTCAGGCGTGGACGTAGGAGTCTCGCCCGCGGACATGGCGGTCGTGGCCCGAGCCACGCGCTACGTCCACGGCGTCGACTTCACCAATGGCACCACGATCGATCCCGGCCCGTACACCGCGCGCGGGGTCCTTCACGCGATTGAGGCGTCGCTCGAGGCGGCGTTCGGGAATCCCGACCCGGCCAGCCGCGCGGTCCTCGTACAGGGGGTAGGTGACGTCGGGCGTCCGCTGGCCGAGCTTCTCGCCCAGGCGGGCGCCGACGTCCTCGTCAGCGACATCGACCAGGCGCGCTCGCGACGGGTTGCCGCCGAGATCGGGGGCCGGAGCGTTGCCGTGGAGGATGCCCTCGAGACCGCGTGCGATGTGCTCGCACCGTGCGCGATCGGCGGGATCCTGGACGACGCATCCGTGGAACGGCTGAATTGCAGGATCGTCGCCGGATCGGCGAACGCGCAGCTCGCGGAGCCGCGCATCGCCGATCGTCTTCATGAACGCGGGATCGTGTACGCGCCGGACTTCGTGGCCAACGGCGGCGGCGCCGCGGCGCTCGGCCTCATCGCCCTGGGAGAGGACGAGGCTGCCGCGCGCCGTAAAGTCGACGGCATCGGCGGCACCGTGCGGGAGATCTTCCGCGAGGCCGCGGCAGCCGACGAGACGCCTCTTGCGGCCGCGCGCCGGATCGTGGAGCGAAGGCTGGCGGAGCGCCGTGCCCGGCCGAAGCAGCAGGCGAGCGGGGGCTAGCCTCCCGCCTTCGCGTAGCGCCGGCCCACTTCCTCCCAGTTCACGACGTTCCACCAGGCGCCGACGTAGTCCGGGCGCCTGTTCTGGTACTTCAGGTAGTAGGCGTGCTCCCAGACGTCGACTCCCAGGATCGGGGTCCGGCCCTCCATGAGCGGGCTGTCCTGGTTCGGGGTGCTGTGGACCTTCAGGCCGTCCTTGCCGACGGAAAGCCAGCTCCAGCCGCTTCCGAATCGCTTGACAGCCGCGTCGGACAACTGCTCCTTGAAGGCGCTGAAGCTCTTGAACGCGTCGACGATGGCGTCGGCCAGTTCGCCGTCGGGCTCGCCACCTCCGTCGGCCGACATGATCGTCCAGAACAGCGTGTGGTTCGCGTGCCCGCCGCCGTTGTTCTGAACCGCCGCGCGGATGTCCTCGGGCACGTTCTTGATGTCCCGCAGTAGATCCTCGACGCTCTTCTTCTGAAGGTCCGCGTGCCCTTCGAGGGCCTTGTTGAGATTGGTCACGTACGCGGCGTGATGCTTGTCGTGATGGATCTCCATCGTGCGCGCGTCGATGTGCGGCTCTAGCGCGTCGAAGGAGTAGGGAAGAGCGGGAACCTCGTGCGCCATACGATCCTCCTTGGAGTCGAGATCGGCGTCGCGGAGAGCGACTTCCAGCGGTCTCGGAGGTCGTGGACGCGAGGAAAGACCTCGACCGGTCGGTCCACCCCACGCCACCCGTCGAATGCCCTCGACCGCGGGATCACAACGTCGGAGGTCAACGTACAATTGGCTCCTCGCCGGCGCCAACCCTATGGAGTCAGACGCGATGCTCGGCCACCGCCCTCACGAAATCACTGGCGCTGGCGATTCCCAACAGCCGCATCCCCTCCATCACGAGCACGCGGTGGATTCCACGGGTGGTCATGTATCTGGCGGCCTGGTCCAGGGGGGTGTCGGGAGGGAGGGCGAAGAGCCCGCGCGTCATGACGTCTCCGACCAGATGGTCGCCGAGCAGGTCCCATTCGGCACTGGCCAGATCGACGCCGGTTCCATCCCAGGTGTCGCTGAAGAAGGCGGGGACGTCCATCTCGGTGGTCTCGTCCTGGGAAGCCGTCCACTCGTTCTGAATCTGATATTCGACTGGAACGAGCGGCGTCTGGACCTCGAAATCCAGGATGTCGGATACCGAGGCCACGCCGACCACTTGACCTCCGTGGACCACCGGCGCGCCATTGACGTTCTCGGCGCGCAGGATCCCGATCGCCTCCCGCAGCGTCATCTCGGGATTCAGCGTGACGACTTCACTCGTCATGATATCTCTCAGCCTGGACATCTCCGCCCTCCACTTCTCTCCTGGGAATACCCGGCGTGAAGCCCCACGAACGCCGCTTCTGCCCCCGATCGTAGATCGCGCCCGCGGTGGCGTCTGTAGGGAAGTCCCCGACTTGACGTGTGCGGGAAATGTTAGGAATATGCGGTCGCCCATGACGCAGCCGACCGGACAGGTAGTAGGCGGATTCGACGATCCGGAGCCTCCATACCAGCATCCGATCGGCACCCTCGCCCTCGTCGGGATAATGGGGTTCCTCTACGTCGTCGGCTGGGCCGCCTTCTACTTCCTGCTATACCTCGGCCGCGGTCCTCTCCTGCCGTGAGCGGGAGATGAGGGTAGACCCTTACGAACGGGCCTGGATGTGGGCGTCGGCGGTTATGATCGTGGCGTTCGTCGCGACGATCGCATACGGAGCCGTCACCCGGTCCTACCATCCGCCGAGCCACGTCGAGACCATCGATCCGAAGCAGGTGTGGTCGTCGCCATCGTTTCAGCCCCTGGGGGTGGTCGAGCGAGCCGACGGCTCGATCGAGGTGCGGGTCATCGCCCATATGTTCGCGTTCCAGAAACCGGAGATCGAAGTGCCCGCCGGACGGAGGGTCACGTTCCGTCTGAGCTCGGTGGACGTGATTCACGGGTTCCAGATCGTGGGGACCAATGCGAACACGATGGTGGTTCCCGGCTACGTGAGCGAATTCACGACGGTCTTCGACAGGCCCGGGGAGTACCTGATCGTGTGCAACGAGTACTGCGGTCTGTCGCACCACGTCATGCACGCCAAGCTCACCGTCACGCCGCGCGTCCGGTGACCGTCCGCGAGGCCCGACTCGCGCTG
>DASSPT010000060.1:0-4431 GCA_035699465.1 Gemmatimonadota bacterium | reverse complement strand
GCTCCTCGAGAGCCAGCGCGAGGTCATGAAGGCCGCCAACGCCGATTTCGTCCGCTACGTCCGCGAGCGCTACCGCGGGTGGGTGGCGGCCGAGCCGGGCGAGCGCCCGATCCTCTCCCCGGACGTGGTCGAACGCCACGTCCGCCCGCTGCTCGAGGCCGACGACGGCCCAGTGTTCCTAGTCCTCATCGACTGCCTGCGCCTCGACCAGTGGATGGCGATCCAGGACTCGCTGACTCCGCTATTCACGATCCAGGAGGAATTCGCCGGATCGATCCTGCCGTCGGCCACGCCCTATTCGCGCAACGCGATCTTCAGCGGCTGGTTTCCGCGGCGGATCGCCGAGCGGCACCCCGAGCTTTGGGTGGGGGACGCGGACATCGAGGGATCGCTGAACCCGCACGAGCGCGAGCTCCTGGAGCTCCAGCTCAAGCGCAAGGGGCTCGGCGCCGCCTGCCCCGTCCAGTACCAGAAGGTCTTCACCGCCGACGAGGGAGCCGCGGCGCTCAAGCGGCTCCCGCAATGCTTCCAGAGCCGGCTGTCGGCGTTCGTCTTCAACTTCATCGACGTGCTTACCCACGGCCGATCGGAGTCGGAGATCCTCCTCGAGATCGCGCCCGACCCCGAAGCGTTCCGCTCGCTGACCCGCTCCTGGTTCCTCCATTCGGCGATCTACGAGCTCCTGCGCCAGGCGGCGCGTCAGGGCGTGCGCGTGGTCCTCACGACCGATCACGGTTCCGTTCACTGCCTGCGCCCGGCCACCGTCTACGCGCGTAAGGACGCCTCGCAGAACCTGCGCTACAAGTTCGGGAACAACATCCACGCCGAGAATCCTCAGACCGCGCTCAGGGAAGTCGACCTGGAGACGGTCGGGCTCCCGGATCTCGGGACCAACGTGGCCGCGCTGATCGCCGTCGAGGACTACTACTTCGTGTATCCCACCAAGCTGCGGGAGTACCAGAACCGCTATTACGGCGCGTTCCTCCACGGCGGCGTATCGCTCGAGGAGCTCATCCTGCCGGTCGCCACGCTCACGCCACGATAGAGCGCGCTGGCTGCGTCGCCTGATGGCCGGCGGCGGCCAGCGGATGGCGGGCGCGATGCATCAGGTACCCGAGCTGCAACAGCCACACCGCGACCAGCGCCCACGAGGCGTGGGCGAGGATCGGCGTGACGGGAGCCACGAGCGCAGCCGCGCCGGCGAGGAACAACGCCCATGCCGCCCGGTCGGGGGCCGCCCCGCGAGCGAGGCGGTAGAGCGCGATCAGCGGGACGATCAGGAGCAGGTCGTCGTAGACCCGGTGGTAGGCCCAGATGCGGGCCACGATGGCCGCGACGCCGAGGAGCACCCACAGATCGGCGTCGCGGTGGCGAGATGCCCAGAGGCCATGCAGGACGAAGACGAGGCCCGACGCCGGGAAGATCCACGGACTGAGGCCCAGGTCTCCGAGCCACCCGTGAATGTTGCCGTAGCCGGTCTCCGCCAGCCCGTGTTCCGTCCGGACGTACCACGACCTGAGCATCGACGCGAGGACGTCGAGCGTCGCACCGTGGAGCGCGAGTGCTAGGGCGGTCGCGGCGACATAGGCCGAGAGCGCCAGGACGGCCGGGCGGAGCCAGCCCTTCGAGAAGGCGATCACCCAGAGGAACGGCATCGTCAGGTTGGGCTTGATCAGGGCCACCAGGAACAGGCCCGTGAGGAGCGCATCGCGCGACGTGTCGGGAGCCCGGCGCAGGCAGGCGAGGACCGCCGCGAGTGCCGCGAAAAGGAGGAAGAAGGTGAGCTGACCGTTGCCGATCGTGATCGCCGAGGGATACGACCCGACGACCAGGATCGACAGCACCGCGCGTTCCCATCCGCTCGCGGGACGCGCCTCGCGCAGCAGCAGCCGGCCGAACCCGGCGACGACGATTGCGGTGACGAGCGCGTAGACCCATCGCGTCAGCGTGTCTGACCCCCAGCCGTAGAGCGGCCAGAGGAGGACGAATACCCCCGGCGGGTGGATTCCGCCCCTGTCCACGTAGAACGGGGCCCCCGCGAACCACCCGCGGATCATCCTGCGAAGCACGAGAAGGTCGATCGGCCCGGCGGGCTCGAACAGCAGCCGGTTCAGCTCGTACGCCAGGCGCAGGGACAGCGCCGCGGCCAGAACCAGGCCGACCCCCAGGAAAAACGCCCGACGGTATGATGGCTGACCACGCAGGGGGTCGCCGTCCATTAGACTGGCGTCAGCAAGGACTTCCACGGGAGGTGTATCATGCTCACCTGGACTCTGATCTTCTTGATCATCGCTCTGATCGCGGGTGCGCTCGGGTTCACCGGCATCGCCGGCACCGCGGCGGGGATCGCCAAGATCCTGTTCGTGATCTTCCTGGTCCTGTTCCTGGTCACGCTCCTGCTCTGAGCGAGGCCGAGGTGTGATGGGAGGGGGCCTTCCTCAGGTCCCCTCCACGAACCCCCGCAACCGCTCCCTGCCTTCGTCGACGATCGGGTCGCCGTGGGCGAACGTCACGTGGCGGAACTCGCGCTGGAGGACTCGCGCGAGCGAGCGCCGAAGGCCGCGCTTGACGCCTTCCGGATCGTCCCCCATGTGATGGTCGCCGACGAACGAGAGGTCGCCGTTCTCGCGGACCACGCTGTCGCCGAGCGCGAGAACGCCGCCCGCCACCGGCACCAGCAGCGCCGTCTCTTCGGGGCAGAGAGAGCCGACCTCGAGCGCCTCGATACCTCCCGCCAGCGTCTCGCCATGCTCGAACGGCTCGACTTCCTCGCCCTTGCTGAACTCGTGCATCCCCGCCGAGTGGCAGTGTACGCTGGTGCCGAATGCGTCGCGGAAGCGACCCGAGTCCCGGTAATGGTGGCGGTTGGTGAGGATGGCATGCGACGGCTCCCCGTGGGCGCGGAACCACTCGAGCCCTTCCGTCGGAACACGTGGGTCGACCAGGATGCCGCCGGCCGGCTCCGGCAGGTACAGCGAGTGGATGGTGATGCCCCACTTGTCGTGGACCGTCGTCCAGTGCCACACCCCGGGCAGGATCTCCTTCACTGTTCCCCCTTCGTTGGATGGCATATCCGCGAATCGGCTATCTTACGCTATCATGCGGACCTACCTGCGTCTACTGCGCTACCTGCGGCCGCACGCCGGGTTGTTGGCGATCTCGCTGGTCCTGATGATCGCCTTCGCGATCGTCGACGGCTTCTCGATCGTGATCCTGGTGCCCTTTCTGCAAGTCCTCTTCGGGGGCCCCACGGAGCCGCCCGAGCCGCTGCCCCCGGAGGCGGGGGTGTTCTCGCGGGTGGAGCACTTCTTCAAGCACGACCTCTGGTCCTGGCTGTCGGAGCCGACCGCCCTGGGAACGCTCAGCAACGTGTGCCTGCTCATCCTGGGGATCTACTTCGTGAAGGCGGTGCTCGGATACTTCCAGCAGTTCCTTCCGCAGGTCGTGCTCGAGCGCACGCTCCGTGATCTGCGCGAGCAGGTCTTCGCGCACCTCCAGCACCTTTCGTTCCGCTGGTATCAGCGGACCCGCGCGGGACAGCTCATGTCGATCATGGCGAACGACGTGAACATGCTGAAGGACGCGATCGCCACCGGACTCTACAAGGCGACCCAGTACCTGCTCGAAGCCGTGATCACGCTGACCATCCTGGTCGCGATCTCCTGGCGGCTGACGCTCGTCGCCGTGGCCGTGCTCCCGCCGATCACCTGGATCGTCGTCACGATCGCCGGCAAGCTCCGGCGCGTGAATCGCGAGCGGCTACGGAAGTTCGGAGACGTGACGAGCACGCTGCAGGAGAACGTCGCCGGGATCCGCGTCGTCAAGGCGTTCGGGGCCGAGCCCTATGAGCGCGAGCGGTTCGCGCGCGACAATCGCGGCTACTTCCGCAACATCGTGCGCGCGAAGAAGTACGCGCTAATGGGGACGCCGCTCTCGGAGCTGCTGCTGGCCGGAGCCGTGGTCCTGATCCTGTGGATCGGCGGGCGCATGATCCTGGTCTCCGGCACGCTGGCCCCCGAGACGTTCTTCGTGTTCCTGGTGGCGGCGCTCAAACTCTCGAGTCCCATCAAGTACCTGTCCAAGCTCAACGAAGACGTCCAGCCCGCGCTCGCGGCCTGCGAGCGGATCTTCGGCATACTCGACACGGAGCCCGAGGTCCGCGAGGCGGTTGACGCGCGGCCGGTGCGTTCGTTCGAGGACCGGATCGAGTACCGGCACGTGTCGTTCGCCTACGAGGATGCCTCCGGTCCGGTGCTCCACGACATCTCGTTCACGGTGCGGAAGGGCGAGGTACTGGCGCTGGTGGGGCAGTCCGGCGGGGGGAAGTCGACGATCGTCGACCTCCTGCCGCGCTTCTACGACCCGCTGTCCGGGTCGATCCTCTTCGACGGCGTCGATCTCCGGGAGCTCAAGCTCGCCGATCTGCGCGCG
>DASSPT010000059.1:0-4647 GCA_035699465.1 Gemmatimonadota bacterium | reverse complement strand
CGGCCACGATCCCGCGACCGACGAGGGCGGGGGCCGCCCGCGCCGTCAACGCCAGCGCCTCGAATGAGGCGTCGAGCGCGACGGCCCGGTGGCCGCGGGCCGCGAGCGCGGCCGTATCCCGGCCCGTCCCCGAGCCGATCTCCAAGACGCGCGCGGGCCCGGCTCCCAGCTGGCGGACGAGAGCCTGGAGGACAGCGGGGCTCGAGGGATAGACCCCGTCGAGGTCCTCCTTCTTCTCCCAGAACCGGCTCCAGGTGTCCCGGCGCATCGTCTCGTCCCCCCGACTCGCGGTCCCGGTCACAGCCCGCGCTCCAGCCGAAGAGCCTCGACCTCCGGCATGCCTGCGCGCCGGATCGACGATTGCGCGCCGGCGACGTCGTACGCGACGCGCAGGAGGCGAAGCTCTTCGCTATCGCGGTCGAAGACCGCGCAGGCGGCGTGCGGGTCGCCGTCTCGCGGCTGCCCGACGGCGCCGGGATTGATCAGGTATCGGCCCGGTCGATCGAGCACAGCCGGGCCCGAGGAATCGCAAGGGAGACCCTCCACCAGCCCGTCGTCCCCCATCCGCCACAGGGCCGGCACGTGGGTGTGGCCGTAGAACCCCCAGCGGCCGGGAAGCGCCTCCAGCTCGCGCGCCGCGTCGCGGGCTCCAAGCACATAGGGGAAGGCCTCGGGGTCCGTGCAGCTGGCGTGAAGGAGGACGACGTCCTCGAGCTCGAGCACGGCGGGAAGCCCACCCAGCCACTCGAGCGCGTCCCGCGACAACAGATCCGCCTGGCGCTCGATCGCCGCGCGGGCGTGCGGGTTGAAACTCGCGCGGAGCGCGTCTTCGACGGCGGCGGCGTCGTGGTTTCCCCGCACCGTGCCCGCGCATCGCTCACGCACGATCTCCACGCACGCCTCCGCGTCTCCCCCGTACCCCACCACGTCGCCCAGGCACCAGACCTCCTCGACTCCCTCCTCAGCCAGCGCCGAAAGCACCGCGTTCAGGGCGTGCAGATTGGCGTGCACGTCGGCCACGAGCCCGAAGCGCGAAGCGGTTCGGCGGATCACGAAGCGATCAGGTTCAGCTTGTGAGCGAGTGCGTCCAGGACGCCGTTGACGAATCGGGGCGAGTCGGCGCCTCCATACCGCGACGCGAGCGTGACCGCCTCATCGATGGCCACCTTCCAGGGCACGTCGTCCACGTGGAGGAGCTCCGCGACCGCGATCCGCAGAATGTTGCGGTCGATGATCGCCATGCGTTCGAAATCCCAGTTCTCCGCGGCGCCGGAGAGCGTAGCGTCGATCTCGGCGAGGTTGGCCGACAGCGCGCCGATCAGTCGCTCCGCATAGTCTCGGGTCTGGCTCGCGAGTTGCCGGCGGGCGAAGAAGTCGGCGGCCTCGGCCTCGAGGTCGCGCTCCCTTCCGCGGACTTCCCATGCATAGAGGATCTGGAGCGTCCAGCGGCGGGCCTTGTGCCGCCGTCTCATGAAAGGCGGAAGCCGCGGACGGTCGACTTCCTGCCCTCACGCAGGCGATCGTAGAGCTCGGCCTGCTCCAGCGCCGCCCGGGCGGCCTCGCCGCCCTTGTCTCCCTGCCCCCGATCCGCGCGCGCCCTCGCCTGCTCGATGGTATCGGTCGTCAGCACGCCGAACGCCAGGGCGACGTTGATCTCGCCGGCCAGCTGCTGGAGTCCTCGCGCCGCCGCGCCGGCGACGACATCGAAATGCGGCGTCTCTCCCCGGACGATCGCGCCCAGCGCCACTACAGCGTCCACCTCGGGACCTACGGCGACCAGCTGACGGCAGGCCGGAGCCAGCTCGAATGCGCCCGCCACCTGATACTCGTAGATGTCCCCTTCGGCGACGCCGGCGGTCAGCAGGGCGGCGCGCGCCCCGGCGGCGAGCTCCCGCGTGATCGCCTCGTTGTAGCGCGCGATCACGAGCGCCACCCGCCGGTTCTTCCCGGATACGTCGTGCTGGGCCCTGGTTCCCATGCGGCGCTTCCTCAGCGACCCGGCATAAGATCAGCGGCTCAGCGTGTGGCCGAGCTTGTCGCGCTTCGTCTCGAGGTACCGCCGGTTGTGGGGCCCCGGCTCCACCTCGATCGGGACGTGCTCGGTTATGCTCAGGCCATAGCCCTCGATCGCGGCGCGCTTCTGGGGATTGTTCGTGAGCAGCCGCAGCGTCGTGAGCCCCAGGTCGACCAGGATCTGGCAACCGATCCCGTAGTCGCGCGGATCGGGCCGGAACCCGAGATGCTCGTTGGCTTCGACCGTGTCCATCCCCTGATCCTGCAACATGTAGGCCTTCATCTTGTTGACCAGTCCGATGCCTCGGCCCTCCTGATGCATGTACAGGATCACGCCCTCCCCCTCCTCGGCCACCTGACGCATGGCATGATGGAGCTGCGCCCCGCAGTCACAGCGGAGGCTACCCAGCACATCGCCGGTAAAGCATGAGGAGTGGACCCTCACGAGAACGTCCCGCTTCCCCGCGACCTCTCCCCTGACCAGAGCCACGTGGTGCTCGTCGTTGATCGTCGAGCCGTAGAGGATGAGCTGGAAATCGCCCCACTCGGTCGGCAGCGGGGTCTGAGCCTCGCGGACGACCAGGCGCTCCTTCGTGCGGCGGTACTTGATCAGGTCCTCGATCGTGATGATCGGCAGGCCGTGGCGTTGAGCGATCTCGATCAGCCGTGGGAGTCGCGCCATCGTGCCGTCGTCGTCCACCACTTCACAGAGCACCCCTGCCGGCCCCAGCCCCGCCATCCTCGCGAGATCGACGGTCGCTTCGGTGTGTCCTGCTCGGCGCAGGACTCCCCCGTTCATGGCGAGGAGGGGAAACACGTGGCCGGGCCGCGCCAGATCCGCGGGCCTCGTTTCCGGGTCGACCAGGGAACGGATCGTGATCGCCCGATCGGAGGCGCTGATCCCGGTGGTCGTGCCGGCGCGCGCGTCGACCGAGACCGTGAACGCCGTCTCGTGAAGCGCTGTGTTCTCCTGGACCATGGGCGCCAGGCGCAGCTCCACGGCGCGCTCCTTCGTGATCGGAGCGCAGATGAGGCCGCGTCCCTCCCGCGCCATGAAGTTGATCGCCTCCGGACTGACCTTCTCGGCGGCCATGATGAAGTCGCCCTCGTTCTCGCGGTCCTCGTCGTCGACCACGATCAGGATGCGCCCGGCGCGAATGGCTTCGAGCGCCTCCTCGATGGGCGTGAACACGATCGGCTTGATCACGGCTAAGTCTCCGTCAAGTCGTTTGCATAAAATGCTTTACATATCGAGCAATCAAGTCGTACTCGATATTGACGCCGGCGCCCGGGGCGAGATCGGCGAATGCCGTGGCCCGCCACGTGTGAGGCACGATCGAGAGCTCGACCCCCTCGCGCGCGAGCCGGAACACCGTCAGGCTTACGCCGTTCACCGCGATCGAGCCGCGCGGCGCCGCGAGCTCGCGGCCGCTCGGCAGAGTCACGGCAATGTACCGGTTTTCCCCTTGTCGTTCCATCGCTTGCACGGTTCCCACGCAGTCCACGTGGCCCTGCACGAGGTGGCCTCCGAGCCGGTCTCCCACGGCCAGCGCGCGCTCGAGGTGGACGCGCCGCCCCGGAGCCCAGGAGCCGATCGTGGTGAGCGCCATCGTCTCCCGCACGGCCTCCACCGCGAACGCCTCCGCACCCGCCTCGACGACCGTCAGGCAGACACCGTCGACGGCGACCGATTCCCCGACTGCGAGCGATCCCGCCCACGGCGCGGACAGGGTGAGCCTCCGGCCCTCGCCAAACGGGTCCGCGCCGGCGACGGTCCCGATCGTGTCGATGATCCCGGTGAACACGGACCGGAAGGTAGCGATCCCCGCCGGGCCCCGCGATTCAGTGAACGCGGCCGCTGACCGAGGCGTCGGGGCCGTGGCTCTCCCAGACGGGGTCTTCGAGCTCGACCGGCGTCCCGTTGGCCAGAACGAGCGGGATGGCGTCGTCCGACGGCTCCCAGACCGGCGCCACGAAGAGGGTCCAGCGGTCCGCCAGACCCGCGGCGATGAGGCCGGCCGCGAGCGCCGGTCCGGGCTCGACGAGGGCGCCGGTCACCCCGCGGCGGGCGAGGGCCGCCGCCACCTCCCCGAGGTCCAGCCGGCCGGCGGCCGAACCCACCCGCTCGACCTCGACGCCCTGCGATGCGAGGGCCGCTTCCCTTTCCCGGTCGGCGCGCTCCGCGCAGAGGACGAGGACGGGGCCCTGGGCAGCCGACGTCGCCAGGCGGGATCCGAGGGGCAACCGAAGTTGGGTGTCGAGCACCACCCGCAGCGGCTGGACTGCTGGCCACGGAAGGTCGGCGTCATCCGAGGGCGCACGGGTGGGCGGCCAGTCGCGGACGGTGAGGAGCGGATCGTCGGCGAGCGCGGTGCCGATTCCGGTAACGACCGCGGCGTGGCGCCGGCGGAGGCGATGGACGGCGCGCCGCGCATCGTCCCCGGTGATCCAGCGCGGTCCCCTCGCGCCGCGTGTCAGCCGGCCGTTCAGCGTGCTCGCGCTCTTGAGGTGCATGAGGGGCCTGCCCGTACGGATGAAGTGGAGCCACGGCTCGATCAGGAGCCGGATCGCGCGGGCCTGAACGCCGCCGCGAACGACGATCCCCGCTTCCCGGAGCCGCTGGGCTCCCCCCTT
>DASSPT010000058.1:0-31943 GCA_035699465.1 Gemmatimonadota bacterium | reverse complement strand
TGGTGTCCCTCTCGGCGGTCCACGACTTCGTGGTCGGGCCGCGAGCCTCGCGCCTCGCGCCCGGCTCGCCCGAAGGGCTGGCGGCCCGCCGGCGCGCCGCCTGGCTGGCGCGGATCAATGCCCTGCTCGGCGTGGTCCTCGTCGGGGTCGCCGTCCGCCTGGCGCGCGGAGGCTGATCGTGCGCGGCCGGCGCGCGGTTCGCGCGAGCGGGGGCTGACCGATGCTCACTCCGTACGTGAAGGGATTCCTGCGCTCCAGCCTGGTCTGGATCGTCGTCGGCGTGGCGATCGGGATCGGCATGGCGTGGTGGCCGGCAGATCATCTGGCGTACCGCCCCGCGCACGCGCACGCGAACGTGTTCGGGTTCCTGGCGATGTTCCTGTTCGGCGTCGGGTATCACGTGCTCCCGCGCTTCGTCGGCGCGCCGCTCACGAAAGGGCAGGCCTCGTGGGCGATGCGCCAACTCTGGATCCAGAACGCCGGACTCGCGCTGCTCGTATCGGGATGGCTCGTGCGGCCATGGCGCGGGGGTTTCGGCCAGTGGCTCCTGGTGGCGGGCGCGCCCCTCAGCGCGCTCGGGATCGCGATCTTCGTGGCGATCGCCTGGCGACTGACCGGCACGGAAAGCGGCGAGCCGCGGCCGCCGGGTCGCTAAGGAGAGACCACCCGGATCAGGGCCCGCCGCTCGGGATCGAAAGTGATGAGAGCGACCTCGCGCGCGCCGAGCGTCAGCGACTCCGAGTACGTAAGCGAGACGGGATCGTCGTCGTCCTCGTCGTCGCCATCTCCGACATCCTCTTCGTGGCCAACTCCGTCGGCTTCGTCGTCGTCGCCGTCGTCCTCGTCGTCGCCGTCGTCGCCGTGATCCGCGAGATCGCCGTTCGAGTCCCCGGTCTCATGCGGCTCCCGCGCCTGCACCACCTGGCGGAAGGCGATGTCGATCGCGCGCTCGCCGACGGCCACGGGGATCTCCCGGAAGACCGTGATCGGCCGGTCCTCCCGTGCGCCGGCACCGTGGATCGTGTCGGCCGCGATCGTCGCCCCGTCGATCCGGACCTCGAGGAGGTAGGGGACCGCGCGTCTCTCGCAGACCTCCGGCACCTGCATGTGGACGGGGAGGTCGGCCTTCTCCTCCGCGCTCAGCGGCCGGCACTGCTCGGCGACCTCGCTGGGTGCGCGCCAGGAGAGCCGGAGAAGCCCCCGATCCGCCGGGGAGGCGGCCCACGGCGCGCGCGACGCGGCGCCGATCGCAACCGCGGCGAGCGCGGCGGCCGCCACCGCGGCGAACCGGCCACCGGCCGTCATTCGACGGCCTCCAAAACGGGATCGCACTCCCGGATCGGGTCGACGTCCTCGTGCGCTTCCTCGTGCGCCCGCTTCGCGAGCTCCGCCCGAAATCGTGTCAGCTCCGCCTGGCCCGCTCCGGCCTCGCTTCGACTCGCGTAGGCGAGCCGCACGCGGTTCTTGTCCACCCGCCGGTGGAGCTCGGCCTCCCGGTCGTGGAACAGGCGCTCGCCCGCCCAGGTCGGCCCTTCGCGGTTCCAGCAATCCCGCGGCGGACAGGCGAGGACGAGGACACCCGCGGCACCCGCCCGCAACCACTGCTCGACGATGGAAGTGTGCAGGTTGCCCGCGCAGGGAATCGACTGGAGCCGGGCGCCATCCGGATCCCACTCCGCGGTGGGGTCGCCGAGCCCCCTGTCGCACGCGAGCACGACGACCCCGCCGGATGGAGGCGGCGCATCCTCCAGGACCCTGCGCAGATGGGACAGCTGGTCCCGTCCGGTCCTCCCGGGGGGCCCCACTCCCATCGGCGCGCATGATCCCGCGCAGATCCCGCAGCTGACACAACGAGCCGGATCGACCTGGGCGAGGAGCTCCGCGCGACCGTCCGAGCGGCCGACCATCGTGATCGCCTCGTAGGGGCAGTCGAGGGAGCACTGAACGCATCCGGTGCAGAGCCGATCGTCGACCGTCGAGGCCGGAGGCCGCCTCGCGGCGCGCGGCCGGTTCCAGAAGGGGATCGAGAGCGCGAGCAGGGTGATCGCCGCGAGGAGCGCGAGCGCGCCCCAGCCGGGAAGCGCCCATACGACCGGGAGCCAGATCCCGTAGAAGAGGTCGAGCGGAACCTCTCCTGGCAGGCGCAGGAGATCGGCGGGCGGTGCCATCCCCACAGGCCATGCGAGGGCCAACACCAGGAGAGCCAGGAGCGCAGCCGCCCAGATGCCCCGCGGCGGGACCAGCGTCGGCCGAGCCACCCTGGAGACGTGGACCCAAAGGACGATCCCCATTCCGACCGGGACGGCGATGTGCAGGAACAGGTTGAGAAAGAAGAACTGGCCGGTCATCGGCGCTTCGCCGACGAACGTGCTCGAGATCGGCTCGCTGAACAGTGGCAGCGTGTCGAGCATCCGCGCACCGGCCACGGCCAGCGCCTGACCCTGGACGTCCCACACCATCACGTACCCGGTCCACCCGCAGAGGAGGACCAGACCGGTCAGCACCACCCCTGACATCCAGGCCAGCGCCCTCGGCCCCCAGCTCCGCCCCTGCGCGAACATCCGGACCGCGTGCACGCCGACCGCGACGAGCGCGGCATCGGACGCATAGCGGTGGATCCCGCGGATCCAGCGGCCGGTCCAGGCCTGGGCCGTGATCCGCTCGACGGACTCGTACGGCGCGCCGATCCGATAGAAGAGAAAGAGGTAGAGCCCGGTCGCCGATACGACGCCGAGCAGCACCACCGCCAAGGCGCCGCTCTGGTAGAGCGGGTTGTAGCGCCATCCGTAGAGGCGGTTGAGCACGCCGTCGACGGCGGAGAGGGGCCGCCAGGCGGCGCGTCGAAGAGTCGGCAGTGGAATCATCTCCGAGAAGAAAATCGGTGACAGGGGGTTGCGGACGCCGGCATAAATATCATATGATCATGCGGAAATCAATATATGCTGTCGAAGACCGCCGAATACGCCCTCCGGGCCGTGATCTTTCTGGCCAGGGACTCCGGGACGCCGGTTCCGGCCGCCGAGGTAGCCGCAGGCCTCGACGTGCCCGCCAACTATCTGTCCAAGATCCTCCACACGCTGAGCCGAGCCGGCGTCGTCGAGTCCGAGCGCGGGCCGGGAGGAGGGTACCGCCTCGCGCGGTCGGCCGCCGAGATCTCCATCGGCGACGTCGTGGGGGCGTTCGATCCGCTCGTGCCGCGCGACCGCTGCCTGCTCGGACACGGGAGTTGTCCCGGCGCGCACCCTTGCGCCGCGCACGATCGCTGGCGACGGTTGTCCGAGCCGATCGCCGCGTTCTTCCGCGACACGATGGTGTCCGAGCTGCTCGAATCGAGCGGCGCGGTCGCCGCAACCGTCCACGCCTGAAGGAGGCGTCCATGGAGCCCGAAGGAGGGATCCGCAGCGAGCGAGACCCTGAGATCCCGCTCATGCAGAGGTTGTTCGACAGACCATTCCTGCTCTTGATTCTCGGCGTTTCGGTGGTAGGGGTCTTCTACACGCTGTGGGGCCTCATCGAGATCCTGACGATGCCCACGGCGACGTTGCCGTAAGGCGTCGCCATGCACACGGCGCTCGAGCCTCCCAAGGGGATCTGGTGGAAGCCGGCCGGCAAGGCCGAAAAGCTGTGGGTCGGGATCGCGTTCGGCTGGTGTCTGATCCTGTTCGCGATGATGCCCCTCTGGCATCTCAAAGGTGAGCAGAACACGACCGGCATCCGCAGGAAGGTGGAGCCGGCGGCATTCCAGAAGCGGACCATCGAGTTCATCCAGCAGTACCAGATCGGGACGGAGCAGGGGATCCCGGTGGTCGAGCCGCCGCCCGGCAGCGACATCTACATGCTGGCGAGGATGTGGAACTGGGTCCCGATCCTGCATCTCCAGAAGGGCGCCGAGTACACGCTCCACCTGTCCTCGATGGACCTGAACCACGGATTCAACCTCTATCCCATGAACATCAACCTCCAGGTCGTGCCGGACTACGACTATGCGCTGCGGATCGTGCCGGGCGAGGCGGGAGACTTGCGCATCGTCTGCAACGAGTTCTGCGGCATCGGTCATCACACGATGATCGGGAAGCTCGTCGTGGTCGATGAATCGGCGGAGACGGTCATCTACAGGGGAGGCGAGCGATGAGCGAGGCGTTCCGGACCTGCCCGGTCACGCGCCTGCGGGTTCATTCCCAGGCCGACGCGCTGATCAAGGTAAATGCGGTGGCGGCCACGATCTTCCTCATCGTCGGCGGCGTCGCCGCGCTGCTCGTGCTGCTGACTCGCTGGCAGGTCGTCCATCTGCTGGACGCGGCCTGGTTCTACCGCATGCTCACGATCCACGGCATGAGCATGCTCATCTTCTTCATCTTGTTCTTCGAGATGGCGGTCCTGTACTTCGCGGGTGCGGTGGTCCTCAACAGCCGCGTCCCCGCGCCGCGCGTCGGCTGGCTGTCGTTCGGCCTCATGGTCGTCGGCGCCCTGATGGTCGAGTGGGCGATGTGGACCGGGCGCGCGGACGTCATGTTCTCGAGCTACGTGCCGCTCAAGGCCCACTGGAGCTTCTATCTGGGGATAATCCTGTTCGCGGTGGGCGCGTTGACCGTCGTGGGCCTGTTCTTCGCGACGCTGGTCGTCGCGAAGCGCGAACGAACCTACGAAGGATCGATCCCGCTGGTGACCTTCGGCGCCCTGACGGCCGCCATCATCGCGGTCGTGACCCTGGGCCACGGCGCGGCCATCTACATTCCCACCTTCCTGTGGTCGATCGGCGTGATGCATGTCGATCCGGCCGTGTATCGGCTGGTGTTCTGGGGACTCGGCCATTCGGCTCAGCAGATCAACCTCGGAGCGATGGTGTCGCTGTGGTATCTGCTCGGAGGACTCACGGTCGGAGCGGTGGTGCTGAACGAGAAGATCAGCCGCTCGGCGTTCGTCCTCTACATCCTGTTCATCAACATGGCAGCGGCCCATCACCTGCTGGTCGATCCGGTGGCCGGCCCCGCGTGGAAGGTCTGGAACACCAGCTATGCGATGTACCTTGCCGTGCTGGCCAGCATGGTCCACGGGTTCACGATCCCCGCCGGCATGGAGGTCGGACAACGGCTGCGCGGCGTCACCCAGGGCATGTTCGGTTGGCTGCGGAAGGCGCCGTGGGGAGATCCGGGGTTCAGCTCGGTCATCTTCTCGATCGTGATCTTCGGGTTCGTCGGCGGGATCACGGGAGTCACGTTCGGCACGGAGCAGATCAACCTCATCGCTCACAACACGCTACGGATCCCGGGTCACTTCCACGCGACGGTGGTCGGCGGGACGGCGCTCGCGTTCATGGGCGCCACCTACTACCTGATCCCGTTGATCTTCCGCAAGCAGCTCGCGTTCTGGCCGCTGGCCAGGATCCAGCCCTACGTCTTCGCGCTCGGCATGCTGGTGTTCACCATGGCGATGACGTTCGCGGGGACGTTCGGGGTTCCCCGCCGCCACTGGGACATCACGTTCTCGAACACTTCGTTCGACCTGCAGTACTCGCCGGCCGTCGATCTGGTCATCGGGGTCATGGCCGTGGGCGGCTTGATCGCTGCCGTCGGCGGGCTGATGTATGTGCTGGTGACGGTCTGGTCGGTGTTCTTCGGTCGCCGCTTCGATCTGGCGACCGCGGGGCCGGGGGGCTTCCATGGCGTGCCCCGCGGAATCACGCATCCGCCGTCCCCCATCCCCCCGCAGGAGCACGATGAGCACCCGAAGACGACCGGGACGCTCGTCCTCGTGTTCGTCTTCCTGGCCGCGTTCGCCGTCTACTACTTCGTGAACTGGAAGCTCCTCTCCCTCGTGTGGCGGATCGGATGAGGGAAACTCGCCGGACGTGGGCCCGCGCCGCCCTGGGGGGGGTGCTCGCCGTGACCGCCGCCTGGTGGGCGCTCGCCCTCTGGCCCCTGCCGGCGTCGGCGCCCGACTGGCTGTCTCGGACGCGGGCTGTCTGCTTCGGCTCGACGCCCAGCGGCCTGCCCGACGTCCAGGGGTGGATGCTCCTGTTTCTCCAGCCCACGCTGATGCTGGCCCAGGTGCTCGCGATCTGGGGTGGCGAGCTGAAAGGGGATGCCTCGCGGATGTCCCGGTCACGGCGCGGACGGATGGCGCTCGGCGTTCTCGTGATCGCGTTCTTCACGGCCGCCGGCGCCGCCGTCACCCGGGTGCGGGGCGCCACGGAAGCCTCGGCCAGCGCCGAGGGGGGCCTTATCGAGCCCGGCTGGGTCCGCGTCGGACGCCCGGCGCCGCCGCTCGAGCTCCTCGACGCGGACGGAGCGCCGCTTCGGCTGGCCGAGCTCCGCGGGCGGCCCGTCTTCGTGGCCTTCGCCTTCGCCCATTGCCAGACCGCCTGCCCACGCCTCGTCCACGAAGTGCTCGTAGCGCAACGAGCACTGGGGGATCCGGCGGTCATCGTCGTGACACTCGATCCGTGGCGGGACACGCCTTCGCGGCTACGGTCGATCGAGGAGCGTTGGGAGATGGGAGAGGGAGCGCGGGTGGCCAGCGGATCGGTGGGGCAGGTCGAGGCGGCCCTGGACGCGTGGGGGATCGAGCGGTCGCGAGACCCTCGAAACGGCGACCTCGTGCATGTCCCCCGGGTGTTCGTGGTGGATCGAGAGGGTATTCTGGCCTACGAAGCGGATCCGAACGCCGCGCTTCTGGCGGAACTCGCCCGCCCGCTCTGAGGCACCTTCCCGCCTCGCCGGCGCGTCACGACCGCCGCGCGGCGTGCTCCGGTTCGAACGGGTAGACGATCTCGTCGGCGGGAACGGCAACCGTGTCGCCGGTCTCGTGGTGGCGGACCGTGGTGTCGTCCACCTTCTCGTAGACCTGGCTGACGCTGGTTCGCTCCTGGATCTCGCTCGCCAGCATGAGTGTCGCTCCGATTTCCATGTCCTTCAGGTTCTTCGGCTCCATCGGCAACTCCTCTGCCAAGTGACTCGCACGGGGTGAATGAAAACGGCGCGACCGTTTCATAACGTATCCGGGAGATCCGGGGCCGACAACTGGCCGCAGCAGCGTTCGATGCATTGCCCGAGGGACTCGCCGCTTTAGCTTCCTGCGCATGGTGATCGTGCCCGGTAAGGTGGGGGTCGTGATCTCGCTTGCGAGGATTTCGATCCACGGAGACGAGTACGTTGACGTGGTGATCGCCGATCCGGACGCGCCGGACGACCCCGAGCGTCGGATCGCCGCGCGCCTCGGCCCCGAGGGAATCGTCGGCGACGTCGCACCGGGGAACCTCGTGCGGGTCGAGGGCTTCCTTCGCATGGTTACACTGATCGAGCGCATTGACTAGGCGGCAGAACTTAAGGGAAATAATGACAATACTCAAAAAGTAGTCGTTTCTGAGCAATTCTATCGCTCACGTATACGTCCGTACTACTATTTTAGACACATGTCTCCAATTTGTTTGTACCCGGGAGCGATCGCCGGTACAATGACGTAAGGCCCACGACGATCGCTATCGGATCCTCGTGTCATCAAAGCACACACAGAGCAATGGTCGCCAGCCCTCCCGCTCGAGCGGGCGCGGCTCCCCTGAACACCAGCCAAGGAGCACACGTGACTCTTCGCATCCTTGCCCCGCACCGCCACGCATTGCTGGCGGGCTTCACCGGGCTCGTTCTGGTCGGCGCGTGCAGCGAGGCGCCGACCGCGCCCGAGAGGATCCATTCGGCTGCGCCGTTAGGTCTGAGCGCCGCTCAGACCGTGATCGTGGCGCCGGCCGACATGAACGGCTGGGGGTTCGTCGTGGAAACCGGTACCCCGGTCGGCGAGCTGGTGACCGGACCCGGAACTTCGCCGCTGGGAATCGGAAGCGCGCGGTTGACCGCCCCTGGGACCGGTGACCGTGTGCTCCTCGGCACACTCGACTTCGCGGGCACGCGGCTCGACGCCATCGACGATCTGGCGTACAGCACCTACCGAACCGCCGGGGGCCCGGCGCTCGCCCTCGCGCTCCAGTTCGACGTGGACACCGACGTCACCGACGCGAACGAGGGGTTTCAGGGACGGCTCATCTACGAGCCCTATCACACGCACACGGTTTCGACCGGCGCCTGGCAGACCTGGGACCCACAGGACGACGCCGGGACCGGGAACTGGTGGTTCTCGGGCGCGCCGGGGAATCTCGTTTGCAATATGGAGAACCTCTGCACCTGGACGGAGGTTCTGACCGCGTTCCCGAACGCGGGCATCCGGGACGCTGGCGGGATCGGCGCGTTGTTGTTCAAGGCCGGTGGCGGCTGGACCGGCTTCGATGGAAACGTCGACGCCTTCACGATTTCGGTGAACGGGGACGCCACTACGTTCGACTTCGAGCCGTACCTCGCCTGCTCGTTCACGACGAGCGGGACGACAATGACGCTCGACGCTGACTGCACGACCGACACCACCATCCTCGTGCCCCACGGCTTCACGCTGAACGGGGCCGGCCATACGATCACTGCCATCGATCCCTCCGGGGGCCACTTTCTAGGCGCGGTCGTCAGGAACGCCGGCGCGATCGCGAACGTGACGAATCTCTCGATCACGACCGACGACCTCGCCGACGTCTGCGACGGCAGCGGATCGCCCGACAACCGTCTGCGCGGGATCCTCTTCGACGGCGCGGCCGGATCGATCACGAACAACACGGTAGAGGACATCAATCAGGGAGCCAGCGGCTGCCAGGAAGGCAACGCCATCGAGGTCCGGAACCTGCCCTTCGACGGAACGCATCCGAACACCCTCGCGGTGACGATTTCGGGCAACACTGTCGCCGAATACCAGAAGACCGGAATCCTGGCTAACGGGGATGTGGCAGTGATCGTCGACGGCAATATCGCCAGCGGGCTATCGCCCGTTCCGTTCATCGCGCAGAACGGCATTCAGCTCGGCTTCGGAGCGACAGGAGCGGTCACGGACAATGCCGTGGACGGAAACTGGTTCACGGGAGCGAACTGGACCTCGGCCGGGATTCTCCTGTTTCAGGCCAGCAACGTGGACGTCAAGGAAAACACGGTCGTTGAGAGCCAGACGGGCATCGATGCTGAGACGTGGTGCTGGCAGGGATCGGGCCAGGCGAGCGAGAACCGAATCATGAAGAACGACGTGACCGGCGCCGAGTTCGGAATCATCGTCGCCGCCTACGACGTCTTCGGCCTCGCCGTGTGCGATCCGACGGCGAACAACAACAAGATCACGAACAACAGGATCACCGATCCGGAGTCGGATGGCGACACAGGCGTTTTCGTCGGAACCTTCGACGACGATGAGCTGAACGCGTTCACGCCGGCGGCCAAAAACACCAAGGTGGTCAAGAACGTGATCTCCGGATACGCGACTCCCATCGACCTGGATGGCGACTCGTCTTCCAAGGTGCAGGCGAACGGGCCCAGCGGTCCGTAGAGCTGGCCTTTCTTTTTGGGACGGGTGGCGCGTTCTCGGCGCCACCCGTACCCATCCCGACGAACGATCACTCCCACTTCGGACTCGCCCCGCCGCTCGGACTCGTGCGATCTTAGTGCCATCCAAGAGTCCGGGAGCGGAAGGGGTCTGGTGGCCCCTGCGGTCTTCAAAACCGTCATCGGGCGCGCTCGTCGCGCCCGGGGTGGGTTCGATTCCCACACGTTCCCGCCACTGTGCCCCTCGCTTCCCGCCCCCGTAGGGCCTTTCCCCACAGCGTCCGCGCCGGTCCCCTACCCCTCGCTACGGCACGGTCCCTACACCCTCGGGGCTCCGGTCTCCCTAGGTTCCGCCCATCGTTGAGAGGCATTCTCATCCACGGCTGGAGGAACCGATGTCGGTACGGAGAACGGTGTGGGTAACGGCGGTCTTGTCCGCGGCGGTGGTCGCGGGGGTCGCGATGACGGCAGCGCGCCGCGGGGGCGCCGCCATAGAGACAATCGACTTCGGAACGGTGCGAACCGCTCTCGTGCCGGCGTTCGACGCCACGGCACCGACGCCATCGGCTGCGCGGGTCAAGGAGTTCCGCATCCCGATGACGCACGAGACGATCGAGATCGCGGACGGAGTGACCTACGAGGGCTGGACGTTCGGCGGCACGGTGCCGGGCCCAGCCCTGCGGGTCCGCCAGGGCGACACGGTGCGGATCACGCTGGTCAACGAATCCCCGATGGGCCACTCGATCGATCTCCATTCGGCGCGGATCCCGATGAACGAGGCGTTCCGGACGATCGGTCCGAACGAGGAGCTCACCTTCGAGTTCGTGGCGAAGGACCCGGGCGCGTTCATGGTCCACTGCGGCACCCCGCCGGTGCTGCTCCACATCATGCAGGGCATGTACCTGGCCATCGTAGTCGATCCAGAAGACGGTTGGGGAACCGAGGCCGACAAGGAGTTTGTCCTGGTCCAAAGTGAGTTCTATCCCGCAGCGGGGGGGACCCAGACGGCCCCGGGAGGAGCGGACGTGGCGGCCGGACCGGATTACGAGGCGGCCCGCGCGCGCGACGCGAGCTACGTGGTGTTCAACGGGAAGGCGTCCCAGTACAAGGATCATCCGCTGACGGCCGAGGTGGGGGATCGTGTGCGGTTCTTCGTGGTGAACGCCGGCCCTAACCTGTCCAGCGAGTTCCACGTCGTGGGGGCGGTGTTCGATCGCGTGTACCCGGATGGCGATCCGGCGCACGCGCTGACGGGCGTTCAGACGTACGGCGTGCCTGCGGGCGGTGGCGCGGTGTTCGAGACGGTGTTCGAGGAGGGTGCGAGCGGTGCCGGGGCGTATGCATTCGTCACCCATGCCTTCGCCGACGCGGACAAGGGCGCGGTGGGCGTGATCGAGGTAGGCGGCGTCGAACTCGCCGCGGGAATGGGACATTGATAGCTTGAGGGTGTGGAGCCGGCGAGGAAGCAGAGTCGCGGATTCTCTCGAATCGGGTTCTCGATCGTCTGCCTGACGCTCCTCGCCGCGTCGGAGGCGCTCGCCCAGGACCGCGACGACGACGAGGACTCGGGGGAGCGGCTCTACATCTCGCGCGGCTGCATGGGCTGCCACGGCGCGAGCGGGCGCGGGGGTGTGGGCCCCGCGCTCGCCGGGACGCCGCTCCCCATCGACGCGTTCCTCGGTCAGATCCGACATCCCCGCGACATCATGCCGGCGTTCCCCGAAGAGGTCGTCAGCGAGGACGACGCCGAGGAGATCCACGCCTACCTGCAGGACCTGCCGCGCGACCTGCCGCGCCTGCGGGCCGACCTGCCGCGAGGGGTCCAGGACCCGGCGACGTGCGCGGAATGCCATCGCGCCCTCCATGCGACGGTGGTCCGTCAATTCGAGTCGAGCGCGATGGGCACGCCGGGCACGCAGAATCCGCGCGTTCAGCAGAGGCCGACCATGACCTGCGCCGATTGCCACGGCACCGACCACGACAAGATCATGGCCTCCCAGGGGCGGGTGCCGGAGACGACGTGCGCCGGATGCCACGCCCAGATCTACCAGGAGCACGTGCTGGACGCGGGCCATTCCTATGGTCCGGGGCCGGGCGACCTGGGGATCAACTGGGAGCGGAACATCGGGGTGCCGAACTATGCGCAGATGCCGCGCAAGGTCATGGAGATGGGGTGCGACCCCTGCCACGCACAGGCGGGGGCGAGCGACGCGGAGTACTGGAGCGAGGAGCAACAGAAGTACGTCGACACCAGCAGCCTCGTCTATCGGAACGGCTGCATCGCCTGCCACACGCGGCATTCCTTCAGCCTGGTCGAGGCCCGCAAGCCCGAGGCCTGCTACACGTGCCACATGGGGCCCGACCACCCGAACTACGAGGCCTACATGAGCTCGAAGCACGGGTCGATCTACGTCGCTCGGGGGGACGGTTGGGACTGGACCAGGCCGATGGCGGAAGTCGACTGGGATGCTCCGACGTGCGCGTACTGCCACATGGTCTACGTGAGCGAGGACGGCGTACGCACCTCGAGCCACAACATGTCGCGGAAGATCGTCTGGGGGATGGGAACGCAGGCCGCGGGCGGGGAGCTGGCCGACGTGCTGGACCGCCCCGAGAACCGCGCCAGGCGCTTCGAGATGGTCCGCGTCTGCATGACCTGCCACTCCGAGGACAAGGCCCGCGGGTACCTTCGATCGGCCGACGCGCACAAGCTCGCCGGCGACGCGCTCGTCATCGAGGCGCGCGAGCTCCTGGCCGGTCTGTACGAGGACGGCCTGATCGAGCCGAGCCACGGGTGGCGCGCAGCCGGGCTCCTGCCGGGGCCCGAGTTCTCCGCGGTGGAGCTGCCGAGCGGGCTCGCGGCGCACTGGCCCGCGGGACTCTACTACGACGTCACCGCGGTCGAGCGTGAGTACTTCGACATGTTCTTCTTCTCGAATCTGAAGTCCTACAAGGGGGCGTTCCACATGAGCCCCGACTACGCGTGGTGGTACGGCTACGCGGACGTCCTCGGCCACCTGGCGCGGCTCCGGGACGAGGAGCACCAGCTCCGGGAAGCGCGCGCCACCGGCCGCCGCACGATGTTCATGCTGCTCACCGGACCGCTCATGGTCCTGGCCGTTGTCCTCGCGGCATGGTTCGGCTGGCGCGCCTGGCAGCGGCGTCAGCCGTCCTAGAAGGCCCCGCTACTCGTCCACTCCGATACGGCTCTGCAGGTAGCGGCCGACGACGATCGCGGCCGGATACGTGATCTCCTCCTCCGATCGGGCGTGATGGACGATCTCCTCGCCGAGCTCCGTGTACTCCGGCCGGTTCGCGGCCTCGGCGGCCTGGCGCAGGACCTCGATCGCGGCCGCGATCTCCCGGTGCTCCGCGAGCATCGTCGGCAGCTCGGCCTCGAGTCGCGACGCGAGCTCGATGATGCGCGCGGGATCCTCGATGGCCTCGTCGGCCGCCAGGGCGGGAAGGACTCCCAGCGGAGGGAGCGCGAGCTCCTCCTCCTTGACGAAGTGCGGCTCCATGGTCGCCGCCAGGGCCCGGCCGGCCTCCCCCAGCGCGCCGGGCTCGCCGCGCACCCGGGCGAGGGCGGCGCGGAGCGTTGCGTGCTCCTCGAGAATGGAGGGCGGGATGAGATCCAGCGTGTCAGGCGCGGAGATCCCTGTCGATCCCGGCGCGGCCAGCGCGCTGGACGGGCCTAAACGCAGCGCGTCGTCGTCATCCCCGTCCTCTCGGGCCTCTCCGCCCTCATCGCGGCCCTCTCGCGCCTCATTGCCACCGCCCCCCTGGCGGATCTCGGAGTGGCGGATCTGTCCGCCCAGGTATGCCGTGTAGGCCACCGCGGCGAGGGGCACGAACGAGGCCGCCAGAAGCGCCCGCGTGAATCCCATCGTGACGCCGTGCCGGAACGCGATCAGGCCGATGAGCGCCAGGACGCCGAATGCGCAGAGAACGACCATGGCCACGAGGGCGATCTCCTCGTGGGTCTCGAGCACCGCCTCCGAAACGCCCGGCAGGTCCTCGACCAGCTCCTCGGCGGGCTCGCCGGTCAAATACACGGCGACTCCGACGATCGCTGTAAGGACCGCCACCAGGAGTCCGCCGCGGGCGAGACCCTGCTGGCGCCTCCGGAGCGCCAGCCCGCAGAGGATCGTGACCGCCAGCGCTCCGAACAGGGGAACATGGTTCAGCATGAGGTGGATATGAGCCGGATTCATCGCGGATCTCCTTTCGAGTGGGGGGGCGCGGCTCGCGCACTCCGCGCCATCCTATCTCGAGGCTATCGCGGCGTTCCGAAGCGGTCTGTCGGGGGAATCCCACCATGGACTGTATGGAAATCGCGCTCTGGCGGCCCGACGTGCAGTCCTGCCGGCCAGAGGCCATGTTGTCCCCGTGCACACCAACGTCCGACGTTTCATCAAAACCGGCATCGTCTTCCTGTTCGCCGGACTACTGATCGGCGCCTGGATGCTCGTCGAGCGCGAGATCGGCGGATCCTGGCCGGGTCCGTATCTCGTGTCCGCCCATGCGCACGCCGTCCAGCTCGGGTTCGTGATGTTCCTGATTCTGGGGGTCGCGCTGTGGCTCTTCCCGAAACCGCCGGAAGGGGACACCCGGTACCGCCCGGAACGAATCGACGCCGCCTACTGGACGCTGACGGTGGCCACCGCGGTCCGGATCGCGGGCGAGATCGCGCGAAGCGCAGCGGGCCCGGAATGGCTCGGCTGGATCGTGACCGCCTCGGGGGTTGCCCAGGTCATCGGGTTCGGGATCTACTTCTGGACGATGTGGTCCAGGATTCGTCCGGTGGGGAGCCATCTGCGTGAGGCGAAGGGCCAGCGGTTCTGAGGGTCGGCGAGGAAGCGGGCGTCGCCGCCGCGATCCCCGGGCCTTCGCAGGCCGCGCGTACGAGATGGCGAGCCCGCCTCCACACGCGAGGGTCACGGTCCATCCGGCTGTGCGCCACCCGGAGGACCAGCTTCGTCCACGGGAGGCCGCGCAGCGAGATCGTGGATCCCGGCGGACGGTCGTAGTCGAACTCCTCGAGGATCCGCTGCGTCCGGCGCGGGTCGGCCAGCCGGGGATCGGACTCCCCGCGGATCACCCATCCCTCGTCCTGATACAGGGCGACCACGAGCCGCACGTTCGGCGGAATCGGCTCGTCGAACCAGCTCACGCTGTCCAGGAGGACGAGCAGCTCCACGGGAACGCCGAGCGACTCCAGCCGCCAGGCGAGTCCCACGGCGGAGCCGCCGCCCAGGCTCTGGCCATAGACGACCCATCGGGCGCGCCCCCTCTCGGCGGCCGTGAGCGCCCCGTCGCCGTCGGAATCCAGGGCGCGCAGAACGAAGGCCAGCGCCACGTCGAGCCGGCGGTTCTCGAACGTCTCCGCATACCGCCCGGCGGGATCCCGCAGCTCGAGGGCCAGGCTCCGTGCGGCCTTGGACGCATCGTTCCATCGGTCGAGCCCGCCCAGGAACCCGATCGTCACGCACGATCCCGACGGGACCGGCGTCGGAGTCGACAGATCGTCGATCTCCACCGTGGCGCAGCCCATGGCGAGCAGAGCGGCCACGGACGCCCTGATGGGGAGCCGAATGCAAGCCATCGCGAACCAAGATAGATTCCCGCCCATGCGCGCAGGCAACACGCTCCGGAGAAGACAGATCCACACCGTCGCGGCCCTCGCGCTCGCGGCGTGCGGTGGAGGCGGGGGAGGCGGCGACCCGCTGGGGCCGCCCGCCGCGAACGTGGTCGGCCACTATGCGATCAACCACACCGGCACGCTCACGGGCCTCCCCCCCATCACCTGTCCCGGCGATCTCGACATCACGAGCCAGACGGGGACGTCCTTCACTGGAACGATCACGATCACGGCGACCGAGGAATGCCAGGGGATCGCCGGCACCGGAGCGGTCAGCGGGACGGTCACGAGCACCGGAGCCATCACGTTCACGATCACGATCACGAACCTCGAAGAGCTGCTCGAGCAGGCGGGATGCGCGATCGTCGGCGGAGATCCCACGTTCACCGGCAGTGCCGGGGCCGCGGGCATCATCGCCAGCCGGACGATCTCCCTGAGCTGCGTGATCCAGGGCGGCACGCTCGAGACGGACTTCGAATACATGATCTCGGGGCCGAAGACTTGATCCGCGTGCCGGGAGCGGCCGCCCGGCGCCGGCTCCTGGCGATCGCTCTCCTCGAGGCCGCGGCGCTGACGATCGCCGGGGCAGCCGCGGCGCAGGAGATCCGGCCCTCCGAGCCGATACCCCTCGACACGCTCCAGTTCGGCCTCGCTCCCGCCGACACCGTTCCGGTGCTGGCCCCGCGCTTCCGCGGCGGCCCCGCCGAGGAGATCCTCGCCGCCGTGCCGAGCGAGGACCGCCTGCCGCGAAATCCCAGGAACGCCGCGATCCGCTCGTTCCTGCTGCCGGGCTGGGGACAGTGGTATACCGGGCACCCCCTCCGGGGGATCGGGTTCGCGCTCGCCGAGGTGGGCTTCGCGTACTTCGGCTACAGCCAGCAGCTCGACGCGCTGGATCTGCAGGACGACCTCCAGGCCGCGCGCGAGGCGTTCTTCGCCGATCCGCCCCCCGATCTCCCGGAAGACCCCGTCCTCGCCGAGGAGGCCTTCGGGCAGACGCTCGAGGCGCGGACGATTCGTGCGGATCTGGACGAGGTGGCGGGCCGCCGCGAGGACTTCTACGCCTATGCCGCGCTCTCGGTCATCTTCAGCGCCGTGGACGCCTACGTCGCCGCGCAGCTCGACCCGCTGAGCGTGGATGCCGATCTCTCGGGTCGCGTCCGCGCCCAGGTCCGCATGCCCCTCGGGAGCGACCCATGACGCCCGAGCGGCCGACTCGCCCCGCGAAGCCGGCCGGCGCGAAGCGGCCGATCGGTGTGTTCGACTCCGGCATCGGCGGCCTCACGGTCATGCACGCGCTCATGGAGCGGCTGCCGCGCGAGTCGCTGATCTACTTCGGCGATACCGCGCGCGTGCCGTATGGTCCCAAGTCGCGCGAGACGGTCACGCGGTTCTCGATCGAAAACGTGCGGCTCCTCACCTCCTACGACGTGAAGGCCGTCGTCGTGGCGTGCAACACGGCAACCGCCCGCGCGCTGCCGGCCCTGCGCGCGGAGTTCGAGCTGCCGATCGTCGGCGTGGTCGGGCCGGGCGCCCGGGCCGCGGTCGCGCGCACGAAGACCGGTCGGATCGGGGTGATCGGAACGTATGGGACGATCGAGAGCGGAGCGTACCGCGACCACCTGCTCGCGCTGGACTCCGATCTCGAGGTCGTCTCGCGGCCGTGCCCGCTGTTCGTCCCGCTGGCGGAGGAGGGGTGGACGGACCACCCGGTCGCGCGGCAGATCGCGGAAGAGTACCTGGCGCCCTTCAGGGACGACGGGATCGACACGCTGATCCTGGGCTGCACCCACTACCCGCTGCTCGCCCCCGTGATCGCCGAGGTCATAGGTCCCGGGGTGACGCTGATCGATTCTGCGGAGGAGACCGCGCGCGAAGTCGCCATGCTGCTCGCGGAGCGGGAGCTCGCGGCGAACGGAAACGAGCCCACCCACCGGTTCCTGGTCAGCGACCTTCCGGACCTGTTCCTGAGGGTCGGGCAGCGCTTTCTGGGGGGCCGGATCGGAGGGGTCGAGGTCGTCGCCGCGGGCTCGGAGTGAAACGCTCCAGCGAGAGCGTTCCGTCGGCGAGCCGGCCGTAGGTGCGATGGACCGTCCAGTCCCCGAGATTGAGGTACACGCCGCCCGGATGCTCGCTTCGCTCCGGCGCATGGACGTGGCCGGCGACGACCGCGTGGACGTCGGACCGCGCGAGCTCGCGCACGGCCGCGGCGCGAAGGCGGTCGCGGTAGCGGGCGAGCGCAGCCTGACTGTGGCTGCCACGGCTCGCCGCGGACGTGCGGTCGGCCAGCCAGTGGCCGGCGCCGGACGGCAACAGGCGGAACGCGGAGATCGCGACGGGGTTTCGGAGCACCGTGCGCACCGCCCGATATCCGCCTTGCGCGCCGCCCAGCGCGTCCCCGTGCGTGAGAAGGAGCGCGAGGTCGTCGTGGTGCGCCAGGTGCGGGTCATCGAGGATCTGGATGCCGAGCTCGCGCTCGAGCCAGCCCGGGCCGCGCCCGGCGCGCACCCAGTAGTCGTGGTTTCCGCCCATGAAGGCCATGGCGATCCCGCGTGCCCGCGCACGCTGGAGAGCGCGCAGGACGGGGCCGTGCTTACGCGGCGGCTTCGCGTAGTCGAACCAGAAGTCGAACACGTCGCCGAGGAGATAGAGCGTCGATCCGGCGTCGAGTCCATCGAGGAACGCGATCAGGTCGCGCTCCTTCGCGGCCTCGACGCCCGGCGAGTGCGCGCCGAGATGAACGTCGGAGAGGAACGTGACGATCGACATGGACCACGAAGGTAGCAGGCGGGAGCGAAGGGCGTGAACCGGTGGATCGAGAAGCGGGAGGAGGACCGCGCGTTCGCCCCCAAGCGCGGGCTCTGGCAGCGGATCAAGGACGTCGCGCTGATGGACGTCGCGGTCCTGGTCAAGGGGGTCGATACGGCCGCCATCGAGACTCTGGAGGAGCGGCTCCTGGCGGCCGACTTCGGCGTACCCGCGACACTCCATCTGACCGAGGCGGTCGAGACCGAGGCGAAGAAGGGAAAGCTCAGGACCGAGAACGAGCTCAAGGAATTCCTGAAGGCCCGGCTCGTCGAGCTCCTCGACCCCGACGGCGCTTCCATGGAGATCGCGCGCGCGGCCGAGCCGCCCACCGTCGTCCTCCTCGTCGGCGTCAACGGCGTCGGCAAGACGACCACGCTGGCCCGCCTCGCGCACCTGCTTCAAGAGCGCGGCGAGTCGGTCCTCCTCGCCGCTGCCGACACGTTCCGCGCAGGCGCGATCGAGCAGGTGAAGGCGTGGGCCGCGCGCGTGGGCGCGCCGGTCGTGTCCGGCCAGGCGGGCGGGGACCCGGCAGCGGTGGTCTTCGATGCCGTGGACGCGGCGATCGGCCGCGGCACGACCTACGTGCTCGCGGACACCGCGGGCCGGCTCCACACCCAGGCGGATCTCATGGCCGAGGTGGCGAAGGTCGCCAGGGTGGCCGGCAAGCGGCTCGAGGGCGCGCCCCACGAGACCCTGCTCGTACTCGACGCCACCACGGGCCAGAACGCGATCGCCCAGGCGCGCACCTTCGGCGCGGCGCTGCCGATCACCGGAATCGTCGTCTGCAAGCTGGACGGCACGGCGCGCGGCGGCGTCGTCGTCGCGGTGCGGCGCGAGCTCGGCGTACCCGTCAAGTTCGTGGGGCTCGGCGAGGGCCTCGAGGACCTGGCGCCCTTCGACGCGGGAGCCTTCGCGGAGGGCCTACTCCGCTGAGCGGCGCGCTCGGGCTCGACGCCGAGGTCCGGTTCCTGCCGGGTGTCGGACCGCGCCGTGTGGAGGATCTGGCGCGGCTCGGGATCCGTACCGTCGGCGACCTCCTCCTCCATTATCCGCGCGACTACTTCGACGCGCGCCACGTGACGCCGATCGGCGGTCTCAAGGCCGGCGAGACGGCGACGGTCGTGGGCACAGTGCGGACGATCGGCGAGCGGAGGCTCCGCGGCCGCAAGAGCATGGTCTCGGCGCTCCTCGAGGACGAGACCGGCGGCGTGGCGCTCGTCTGGTTCAACCAGCCGTGGGTGGTGGGGAAGATCGCGCGCGGCGACCGGCTGCGCGCGATCGGGGCAGTGACCCGCTTTCAGGGGCGGCTCCAACTCTCGCCATCCGAGTTCGACGTCACGCAGGACGACGGCGACGGCGGGTCCGCCACGATGCTTCCGATCTATCCGCTGACCGAGAACGTCACGCAGAAGGCGCTCCGATCCTGGACCCGCGCCGCGCTCGACCGCCTGGGACCCGTCGCTGATCCGCTGCCCGTGGAACTCCGCGAGCAGCACGGCCTCCCTCCGCTGGACACCGCGCTCACCGACCTACACTGGCCGGAAAGCCCCATCGCCCGCGACCGCGCGCGCCGGCGATTCGCGTGGGAGGAGCTCTTCTGGTGGGAGCTCAGGCTGGCGCTCAAGGCGGTCGAGCGCCGGCGACCGGAGAGCGGGATCGCGATGGCTACGGAGGGGGAGATAGTGCCCCGCGTCGGCAAGGCGCTTCCCTTCACGCTGACGCGCGCCCAGCGGCGGACGCTGTCGGAGATCTATCGCGACATGCGCGCGACCCGGCCCATGAACCGGCTCCTCCAGGGCGACGTCGGCTCGGGGAAGACGGTCGTGGCCCTCCTGGCGCTCCTCCGGGCGATCGAGAGCGGGTACCAGGGCGCGCTGATGGCGCCGACCGAGATCCTGGCCGAGCAGCACGCGCGGACCATCGGGCGGCTCCTCGGCGACGCGCCGGTCGAGGCCGTTCTCCTGACGGGGAGCGTGGGCGGGAGGACGCGCGCGCGTATCGCCGCTGGTCTCGCGGAAGGCGCGATCGACATCGCGATCGGGACCCACGCGCTGATTCAGGAGGGAGTCGAGTTCCGGAAGCTGGGGCTGGCGATCATCGACGAGCAGCACCGCTTCGGCGTCGCGCAGCGCCTCGCGCTCACACGGAAGGGCGCGGTGCCCGACGTCCTCGTCATGACCGCGACCCCCATCCCGCGATCGCTCGCGCTCACGTTCTACGGCGACCTCGACGTGTCGCGGATCGACGAGATGCCGCCGGGGAGGAAGCCCGTCGCGACACGCGTCGTGGGCGAGCGGCAGCGGGAGCGGCTGTACGCGTTCCTCGCCGAGCGGCTGGCGGCCGGGGAGCAGGGGTACGTCGTGTATCCCCTGATTGAGGAGTCCGAGGCGATCGATCTCAAGGACGCGACCTCGGGCTACGAGGCGCTGGCCGCGAGGTTTCCCAGGGCCCGCGTCGCGCTCCTCCACGGCCGCGTGGCGCCCGACGACAAGGATCGCATCATGCGCGCGTTCGCGGCCGGCGAGATCGACGTGCTGGTGGCGACCACGGTCATCGAGGTCGGCGTGGACGTGGCGAACGCGACCTTCATGGTCGTCGAGCACGCCGAGCGGTTCGGCTTGTCGCAGCTACACCAGCTCCGCGGCCGCGTCGGACGGGGGGAGAAGTCGGCGTACTGCTTCCTGGTGATCTCCGACGGCGCCGGCGCCCATGCCCGCGAGCGGGCGCGGGTCCTGGCCGCGACGCACGACGGGTTCGTGATCGCCGAGGAGGACTTCCGACTACGCGGCCAGGGGGACGTGTTCGGCACCCGCCAGCACGGCGCGCCCGATTTCCGGATCGCCGATGTCGAGCGCGACGTCGATCTGCTCGCCGCGGCCCGCGACGCCGCCTTCGATCTCGTCGACGCCGACCCGGCTCTCGAGTGGCCCGAGCACGCTCCGATCCGCCGCTGGCTCGAGCGGCTGGCCGCGAAGGACGCGGACCTCGCGCGACAGGGCTAGCCGGGACATCGCTTGACCGGCTCGCCGCGCGCGGGCTACGTTGGCGCGCGTGAACCACGCGGTCATCCTCGCGGGCGGCGTGGGAGAGCGGTTCTGGCCCGCCTCGACGCCCGATCGACCCAAGCAGCTATTACCCCTCATCTCCGACCGCACGATGGTGCGCGAGACGGCGGACCGGCTGGAAGGTCTCATTCCGCCGGAGCGCTGGCTCGTCCTGACGGGGGCGGCGATCGCCGACCGCGTCGGGGCCGAGCTCCCCGAGTTGCCCCGCGAGCAGCTGATCGGAGAGCCGGAGCCGAAGAACACGGCGGCGGCGATCGGCCTGGCGGCGGGCCTCCTGGCGGCGCGCGATCCCGATGCGGTCCTCCTCGTGCTGCCCGCCGACCATGCGATCGGCGACCCGAAGGCGTTCCGCGCCACCGTCGAGGATGGGCTCCAGCTGGCCGCCGAGGAGCCCGTCATCGTGCTCTTCGGCGTCGTCCCGGACCGCCCCGAGACAGGCTATGGCTACGTGCGGCGCGGGGATCCCGTTCGGACGCGGAGCATCGAAGCGTTCGAGGTCGCGTCGTTCGAGGAGAAGCCCGACGAACCGACCGCGAGGGCGCTCGTGCAGGACGGCCTCCATACCTGGAACAGCGGGCTCTTCTGCGGGCGGTCGAAGGTCTTCCTCGAGGAGTATGCCGAGCATTTGCCGCTCATGCGCCGGACGATCGATTCGGCGGTCACGGCCTGGCGCGACGAACCCTCCGCCGCGCTCCAGGGCTACTACGCCGCGGTCGAATCGACCTCGATCGACTACGGGATCATGCAGCAGACCTCGCGTGCGGTCGTGATGCCGGCCCGCGGCTGGGAGTGGGACGACGTCGGATCCTGGGAGGCGCTCGCGCGCTGGCTCGAGCCGGACGCCGATGGGAACGTCAGGGTCGGCGACATCGTGCTCGAAGAGTGCCGGAACGTGATCGCGTGGTGCCCTACGGGGAGGCTCTCCGCGCTCGGAATCGAGGACTGCGTCATCGTCCGGAGCGGCGAGGAGACGCTGGTCGTCCCCCGCGATCGTCTGGAAGACCTCAAGCCCTTCGTACAGTCGCTCTCCGACGCACGCGCCCGCCGATGAGCGTTCGGCTGTTGGGGATCGCGGCGCTTCTGACGGCCGCCTGCATGCCCGCGCGCTACCGCGAGGAGGTCCCGCCCGGCACGGTCGACTCCACGAGCCGCTCCGGAGAGGACGCGAGCGCCGCGGCCCGCAGCGACGGCGGAGCGTCCGACTCGGGCGCCACCGTGGTCGGTCGCGTGATGCCCGACGGCACGTTGACCGCGGACACGCTGGACGGTCCCGTTCCCGACACGATGCGGGTCGAGCGCGAGACCGTCGTCACCGGTGAGGTCCGTCCCGCGGCCGAGCTCGAGACCGCCCCGCCGACTGTCGCAGAACCCCAGGGGGAAGCCCTCGCCACGGGGTGGCGCGTTCAAGTCTACGCCTCGCGATCCCAGGCCGAGGCGTCCGCCACCGCGACGCGGGTCCAGGACGCGCTCGGCGGCCTGGCTCCCGTGTACGTCGAGCGGGACGACCCCTGGTTCAAGGTGCGGGTCGGCGACTTTACCGACCGCGCCGGAGCGGAAACGGTGCGCCAGCGTCTGACGGGGCTCGGCTGGCCCGACGCGTGGGCGGTCCGAACGACGATCCGCACGCTGCCTTGAGCGTTCCCCTCCTTCTCGTCGACCCGCCGCGGGAGCCCTTCTGGCCACTGGCGGCGACCCGTCCGGCCGCCGATCTCCTGGCCGGCACGCGCACGTTTCGCGCGCGCTGGAGCGACCGGCACGGTCCGCTGGCCGCGCTCCTCTGCGACGAGGACGTGGCCGGCTGCGCGTTCCGTTCCGGGGATCCGCCGCCGGTCAACGACCCGCCCCGCGCGGGATCCGGCTGGCGCGTGGCTCTCGCCACCTGGGTCCCGCCGCGAGGCTGGTCCTTCGGCGACGAGCCGGCCGAGTACCGTTCGGGCGGCGAGCCCGTCGCCTGGCGGCTGGACGAGGTCCGCGCGAGAGACATCGCCGAGCGGATCGGAGGGCCCCGCTGGGGGGGCTCCAGTTACGACGCGATGATCGATCTGGGGCTGCCGCACGTCGAGGCCGGCGGCGCGCTCTGCGATTCGATCTGGGAAACGATGGCCGCCAACCCCGAGCTGATCGCGTACGACGCCGAGGACTTCGAGGGCGTCGACACCTTCTCCGGCGTCGACCCCTTCGTGCTCCTCGGGGACGACCTCGAGGTCGGCGCGGAGGTGGCGATCGGCCCGTTCGTCGTGCTCGACGCGCGCGAGGGCCCCATCGTCCTCGACCGCGGCGCCAGGGTCGAGCCGCATGCGATCCTGCGGGGCCCGATCTACGTCGGGCGGGACAGCATCGTCCTCGGTGGCGAGGTGGGGCACGGCACTTCGATCGGGCAGCTCTGCAAGGTGCGGGGCGAGGTCGAGCAGACGGTCTTCCAGGGCTTCTGCAACAAGGCCCACGACGGGTTCGTGGGCCATTCGTTCGTCGGCGAGTGGGGAAACCTGGGGGCCTCGACGGTGACCAGCGACCTCAAGAACACCTACGGCCCCGTACGCGTCAGCGGGCCCGAAGGGCGCGTCGACACCGGGCTCCTCAAGGTCGGGGCGTTCCTCGGCGACCATGTGAAGACGGGGATCGGAGCGCGCTTGACGACGGGCGCGAGGATCGGCGCCGGTAGCCATCTCTTCGGCGTCGGAGTGTCCCCGGCATGGCTTCCCGACTTCTCGTGGGACGACGGCAAGGAACGGGTACGCGTCCGGCTCGACGCCTTCCTCTCGACGGCCGAGGCGGCGATGCGCCGGCGCGGCCAGTCGCCGACCGCGGGCGAGCGGGCGCTGTGGAGCCGGCTCCAGTATCTTGACCACCCAACGTCGTCCTGACAGGTCGTCGTCTCGACCCGCGACCCAACGCCCCAATGCGCATCTTCCTGACCGGCATCGATGGGTTCGCGGGCCGGCATCTCGCGGCCCTGCTGGCGGCGGAAGGGCACGCCGTCGTGGGGTCCTCGCTGGAGCCGGCCGCGATCGCCGGCGTCGAGCGGATCTGGGCCTGCGACGTCCGGGAGCAGGACCGCGTCGAGCGCGTGCTCGCCGAGGCCGCGCCCGACGCCCTCGTCCATCTCGCCGGACAGACCAGCGTGGCGGCGGCCTTCAGCCGGCCGGGAGAGACGTTCGCGGTCAACGCGCTCGGCACGCTGCACGTTTTGGAGGGGTGTCGCAGGGCACAGGTCGGCCGCGCGCTGGTCGTCACCTCGAGCGAGGCGTACGGGCGACGCTCGTCGGAGGACGGGCCCGTGCCGGAGAGCGCGCCGCTCGAGCCGGTGAGCCCGTATGGGACGAGCAAGGCGGCGCAGGACCTGATCGGCGCCCAGTACTGGCGCGGCTATGGGCTGGAGGTCGTTCGAGCCCGGGCCTTCCCGCACACGGGCCCGGGGCAGGACCCGCGCTTCGTGTTTTCGTCCGTGGCGCGGCGGATCGCACGCGCGGAGACCGGTCGGGGACCCGCGGTGATCGAGATCGGGAACCTCGATCCCACGCGCGACGTATCGCATGTCCGCGACGTCGTCGAGGCGTATGCGATGCTCCTGCGTCAGGGCGCGCCGGGTGGGGCATACAACGTCTGCAGCGGCGTCGGGAGGACGATCGGCGAGTCGCTCGATGTCCTGGCCGCGCTGTCGAAGGTGGAGATCGAGTTCGCGGTGGACCCCTCGCGCTTGCGGCCGGCCGAGGTCCCATGGATGGTCGGGGATCCCCGCCTGGCGGGGAAGACGATCGGTTGGGCAGCCACACGCGGCTGGGAGGAGACCGCGCGCGACCTGCTCGAGCACTGGCGCGAGCGGGTGGCCAGCGAGCCGGAGATACCGGCCACACAGGAGAGTGAACGCGGATCATGAGAGGAAATCGAAACATCGTGGGACGGCTGCTCGTGCTCGTCGCGATCCAGCTGGCGGCGTGCGACGACGAGAACCCGTTCCGCAACACCACTCCGCAGGTCTTCGAGGGCGAGAGCCGATTGTGGGAGCTCGGCCTGCCTGCCTTCCCCTCGGGTTGGGACTTCGCGAGCGCCCAGCGGATCTTCGTGGGGACGGACGAGATCGGCGGTTCGACGGGGACGTTCCTCCTAGACGCGCGAACGGACGGGACGCTCGTCTTCCGGGCCTTCTCCACGTTCCTTGCGCCCGGGCTGACGAGTGTCCGAACCGGGATCCAGGACCTGGGCGCAATTCCGTACGAGTCGGTGGAGGAAGTGCCCGAGGACGGCTACAGCGACGTCGACGACGAGGCCGGCGTGCCGGTGGAGGCCGGCCACGTCTATGCCTTCCGCATCTCCCGCTCGCAGTCGGGGATCGTGCCGATCAACTACGCCAAGCTCGCCGTGCTCGAGGTCGGCAGCGAGTTCCCGGGGCAGCCCGGATCGCGCTTCGCGCGCTTCCGCTGGGCGTATCAGGTGCAGCCCCTGAATCGCCGCGTCGTCGAGTGATGCTGGACGTTCGGACCCTGCGCGAGGACCGGGAGCGGCTCCTCGAGGGGCTCGCCAGTCGAGGCGACATCGCCGACGTGGATCGCCTGGTGCGGCTCGACGAGGAGTATCGGCGGCTCCTGGCGGAGAGCGAGCGGCTCAAGGCCGAGCGGAATGCGCGCTCCAGGGAGATCGGCGTCATGGTGCAGGGCGGCCGCCCGGAGGAAGCCGATCAGCTCAAATCCGAGATGCGCGCGGTATCCGACCGAATCAAGGCGCTGGACGACCAGTCGAGCGCCCACAAGGAGACGCTCGACTCGTTGCTCCTCGAGCTGCCGAACCTGCCGCACGTCTCCGTGCCCGCCGGCGGCCCGGAGGCCAATGTGCATGTGCGGGAGTGGGGGAGCCCGCGCGAGTTCGACTTCGAGCCGAAGCCCCACTGGGAGCTCGGCGAGCGGTTGGGGATCCTCGACCTCGAGCGGGCAACGAAGATCGCCGGGTCCGGATTCGTCGGCCTGACGGGCGCGGGAGCCGCCCTTTCCCGCGCGCTGATCGCGCTCATGCTCGACCGACACCGCGCGAACGGCTACCGCGAGATCGCTCCGCCGTACCTGGTGAACGCCGCGACGGCCACCGCCACCGGCCACCTGCCGAAGTTCGAGGAGCAGCTCTACGCCTGCGACCGCGACGAGCTGTACCTGATCCCCACCGCCGAGGTGCCGATCATGGGCTGGCACCGGGAGGAGATCCTGGACGCGGCCGCGCTGCCGCTGCGCTACTGCGCGCACACGCCGTGCTTTCGCCGCGAGGCCGGCGCGGCCGGGCGGGAAACCCGCGGCATGATCCGCGTCCACCAGTTCGACAAGGTGGAGATGGTCGCCATCACGACTCCCGAGACCTCCTACGACATGCTCGAGACGCTGACCGCGGACGCCGAGGCCGTCCTCCAGGCCCTCGAGCTGCCCTATCGAATACTCCTCCTCGCCGCGGGCGACATGGGAAACGCCGCCGCCAAGACGTACGACATCGAGGCCTGGGCGCCCGGCGTGGGGATGTGGCTCGAGGTGTCGTCGTGCTCGAACTGCGAAGCGTACCAGTCCCGGCGGGCGGGCCTGCGCATGCGGGCCGAGGGCGCCAGCGGAACGCGCCACCCGCACACGCTGAACGGATCGGGAGTCGCGCTCCCGAGGACGATGATCGCGCTGCTCGAGAACGGCCAGAACGCCGACGGCACGGTCACGCTTCCCGCGGCGCTGCGCCCGTACATGGGGGGCCGCGAGGTCCTGGAGCCGGAGTCCTAGGAGGCGGCACGACGCGCACATCGATCACGCCGCCGCACGCCTGGCCGCGCGTCTGGCCGATCGTCGCGGTGGTGGCGTACCTGGCGCTCTTCATCGGGTATGCGTGGTTCACGCGCGCGCTCGTGGAGGACATCCGTGAGGACACCGAGCGGCTGGCGACGCTCTACGCGCGGGCGCTCAGCGTCACCTCGGCGGAGGGCGCACAGCTCCTTCTGTTCGAAGAGGTGATCCAGAGCTTCCCGTATCCGGTCATCCTCACCGACGAGCTCGGCAACCCGACCGCATTCAAGAACCTGGACCTCGACATCGAGAACGAAACCGGACCGTGGAGCCCGGCCGACCGCCTGGCGCTCCGGCAGGAGGCCGCGCGCATGGACCGGATCGCCGATCCCTACCCTGTGCTCGACGAAAGCGGCGCCGTGATCCAGCGGATCCACGTCGCGGAGGCCGGCACGATCACGCTGCTGCGTTATCTGCCCTACATCCAGGCCCTGGGGCTGGCAGCGATCGGGCTGATCGCGTTCTGGCTGATCCGCTACAACCTGCGCGTCCAGCGCGGCCAGATCTGGGTGGCGATGGCCCGCGAGAGCGCGCATCAGCTGGGCACCCCGATCTCGTCGCTGTACGGCTGGGTCGAGCTCCTCAAGGCGGAGCGCACCGCCGCCGTCCCGGCCGGGGTTGGCTCGGACGACGACCGCCGCGAGGTCGACACCGACGCCGCGCTCGTCGCCATGGAGCAGGATCTCGACCGGCTGACGAAGGTCGCCAACCGGTTCGAGCTGATCGGCAGGAATCCCCAGCTCGCGCCGCTCGACCTCCACGCGATCGTGCGCGACCTGGAGGAGTACTGCCGCGCCCGGCTCCCGCGCCGCGGCCGGACGATCCGGCTGACGACCGCCTACGAGCCGGCGCCCGTGGTGGAGGCCAACCGGACGTTGCTCGAGTGGGCGCTCGAGAATCTCGTCAAGAACGCGGTCGATGCGCTCCAGGCGACGGGCGGCGAGATCTCGCTGAGGGTGGCGCGTGGCCCGGTCCCCGGCACGGCCATGGTCGAGATCTCCGACGATGGGCCGGGGGTCCCATGGGCGCTGCGCAAGCGGATCTTCGAGACCGGCGTCTCGACCAAGCCTCACGGCTGGGGTGTCGGACTCTCGCTTGCCAAGCGGATCGTCGAGGAGAATCACGGCGGCTCGCTCGAGCTCGTCACTTCGGAGCCGGGCGCCGGCACGACGTTCCGTGTCACGCTGGCCGCCAGCGATCGGGACGAAGCCGCGCTCCCGTGAACGGCCCGCTCCAGAACCTGAATCCCGCACAGCGCGAGGCCGTGATGCACGGCCCGGGGCCGCTGCTCGTGCTGGCCGGCGCGGGGAGCGGAAAGACGCGCGTCCTCACCCACCGCATCGCGTGGATGATCCTCCACCACGGGGTCGCGCCGCGGCACATCCTCGCGGTGACGTTCACGAACAAGGCCGCCGGCGAGATGAAGGAACGCGTGCTCACGCTCCTGGCGGACAGGGTCGACGGGATCCAGGGCCTCTGGATCGGAACCTTCCACTCCGTCTGCGCCCGGATCCTGCGCCAGATCGCCGACCGTTTCGACTATCCGCGCTCGTTCACGATCTATGACGGGGACGACACGCTCCAGATCCTCAAGCAGGTGATGGACGCGATGAGCTGGTCGATCGGATCGCTGGACGCGTACGGCGTGCGGGGGCGGATCTCGGACGCCAAGAACCGGCTCCTGTCGCCCGAGCAGTACGCGGCGCTCCATCACGGACACGTCGAGGAGGCCGTCGCCGAGGCGTATCGCCGTTATCAGGCCCTCCTGCGCTCCAACCGCGCATTCGACTTCGACGACCTCCTCATGCAGACGGTCGTGAAGCTCCGCGATGACGAGGCCCTGCTGGCGTCGTTCCGGCGCAAGTTCCGCCATGTCCTCGTCGACGAATACCAGGACACCAACCACGCGCAGTACCAGTTCATCAAGATGCTGACCGAGGAGTACCGCTCGGTAACGGTGGTCGGCGACGACGACCAGTCGATCTACGGCTGGAGGGGCGCCGACATCCGGAACATCCTGTCGTTCGAGGACGACTTCCCGGAGTCCGTTTCGATCCGGCTCGAGCAGAACTACCGCTCGACGGCGAGGATCCTCGACGCCGCCCACGCGATCGTCGAAAAGAACCGTGAGCGCAAGCCGAAGAAGCTGTGGACCGAGCGCGAGGCGGGCGAGCCGCTGATCGTCCACGGCGCCGCCGACGCCGAGAGCGAGGCCGAATGGGTGGCGCGGACGATTCAGTCGCTCCAGCGCGAGGGGCGCTCCGCCAGCGACGTGGCGGTCCTCTACCGCACGAACTCCCAGTCCCGCGCCCTGGAGGAGGGGATGCGCCGCCGCGGGCTCCCGTACGTGATTGTCGGGGGAACGCGATTCTACGAGCGGCAAGAGGTCAAGGACGCGGTCGCGTACCTCCGGATCCTCGCCAATCCCCTCGACGACTGGTCGATGAACCGCGTGTTGGGAGTCCCCAGGCGGGGCATCGGTCCGGTGACGATCCAGGCGCTCGAGGCCGTCGCCCAGGAGCGGGGGACCGGGCTTTCGGGGGCGCTGGATGACGCGTCGATCATCCTGCAGGTCAACGCGCCTACGCAGGCCGGTCTCAGGGAGCTGGCGGAGCTCCTGGACCGGTTCCGCGCGCGCGCCGCGGTCGAGCCGGCGGGCGGATGGGTCACCGAGTACTTCGAGAAGGCCGGTCTCTTCGCCCATTACCGGGCGCTCAAGGATCCCCGGCGGGAAGACCGGATCGAGAACCTCTACGAGCTGGTGGCGGGCGTGCAGGCGTTCAGCGACGAGCACCCGACCGCCCCCGGCGAGGGGGACCTGGCCGCGTTCCTCGAGGAGGTGAGCCTCCTCACCGACCTCGACACCGCCGCGCTGGGAGGCGGAGTGGTGACGCTCATGACGCTCCACAACGCCAAAGGCCTGGAGTTTCCCGTCGTGTTCCTCGCCGGATGCGAGGAGAACCTCTTCCCGCTGGCTCGGGCGCTCGAGTCCCCGCGCGAGTACGAGGAGGAGCGGCGGCTGTTCTACGTGGGGCTGACAAGGGCCAAGGACAGGGTATATCTCAGCTATGCCCACGAGCGCTACCGCTGGGGGCAGAACACGATCGCCGGACCGTCGCCGTTCCTGGCCGAGCTGCCCGAGGACCTCGTCGAGTGGGAGGAGGAGCCCTTGAGCCGCTGGGGTGGCTGGCACGGCCGGCGCACCTCGTTCGGGTTCGGAGGCGGCTCGGGCTCCGGCGACGCGGCCCGCGCGGCGGCCTGGGACAACACGATCGCGGTCGACGACCCCGCCGGCGACTCGGTGGAACCCGACGAAGTCTCGGACCTGGCACCGGCCTACCGTCCCGGGGAGCGGGTGGCCCACCGCGAGTTCGGCCCCGGCACGATCAAGGCCGTCAGCGGTGCCGGCCGGGACCTCAAGGTGACCGTGCGGTTCGACAGGGCGGGGGAGAAGCGGCTGGTGGCCCGCTTCGCCCGCCTGGAGCGCGAATGGTAGGAACCTTTCCGGGCGCGATTCTTGCCATTATTGTGCAGGACGCCCCATGACGATTCCGGAGAGAAATTCCGAAGCCGAGCCGCGGCTGAACCCGCAGATGGCGATCGAGCTGATCCTCGGCCGCCAGCTGATCAGCTACCTCGGCGTCCCCATGTTCCTGGTCGACCCCCGGGGCGATCTCCTGTACTACAACGAGGCCGCGGAGGCCGTTCTCGGGATCCGTTTCGAGGAGACCGGCCGGATGCTCCGCGAGGAGTGGTCCCACGTCTTCAGCCCCACCGACGCCGACGGGAACCCGATCGAGCCGGAGGACCTGCCGCTCGTGATCGCGCTCGAGCAGGGCCGCCCGGCCTGGTCGGAGATGTACATCCATGGCCTCGACGAGAGCACGCGGCACATTGAGGTGATCGGCATCCCGATCATCGGGCTCGCAGGCAAGCACCTGGGCGGCCTGGCGATCTTCTGGGAGGTCGAATAGGCGTCACCGTCACTCCGTGGGGCACGCGCGGCTCGCTTCCCGCGCCCGGACCCGAGAGCCGGCGCTACGGCGGCAACACCTCCTGCGTGGAGGTGCGCTGCGACTCCGGCGCCCTGCTGGTGCTCGACGCGGGTACCGGGATCCGCCGCCTGGGCGCGGCGTTGAAGAGCGGCTCGCCGTGCGAGAACGGGCTCGCGAACCGCATCGACATTCTCCTGACCCATCTCCACATGGACCACATCCAGGGTCTGGGCTTCTTCACGCCGCTCTACGACTCGGAGATGGAGATCCACATCTGGGGGCCGGCGAGCACGGCGCGTCCGTTGCGCCAGCGCCTCTCCCGCTATCTTTCTCCGCCGCTCTTCCCCGTACACCTCCGGAGCCTGCCGAGCCGGATTCTGCTGCACGACGTCCCGCGGGAGGACCTCACGGTCGGGAACTTCCACGTGACCTCGGCTTTCGTCTGCCATCCGGGCGCGACCGTGGGGTTCCGGATCGAGAGCCCGGACGGCGTGATCGCCTACTTGCCGGACCACGAGCCGGCGCTCGGCGTGGCGGACTTTCCCGGGGATCCGAATTGGACATCGGGGTACTCGCTCGCCCACGGCGCGGACATCCTGATCCATGACGCCCAGTACACGGCCAAGGAGTACGCCAGCCACGTGGGGTGGGGGCACAGCTCGATCGATCAGGTGCTGGCCTTCGCCGAGATGTCGGGCGCCAAGCACGTGGTGCTCTTCCACCACGACCCGGTCCGCGAGGACCTGGAGCTGGAGCAGATCCTCGCAGAAGCGCTCGCCAAGCGGGACGGCTCGGCGGTGACGGTATCGGTTGCGGCGGAGGAGCGGAGCTACCGGCTGGAGAAGGGCAGGCTGACAGTGGGGCCGGTCCCGACCGTAGCCTGATCCACTGAGGCCGACTCGTACGCCGCCGCCCCGGCGCGGCCTCCCTCCTACTGGCTATCCGGGCCGTAGATCTCCGGCACCAGCGTCTGTTCCTCGAACGGGGTTCGCTCGTAGTCCTTCTTCTTTTTCTTCGCCTTCGGCCGGGGCGGCAGGTCCGTCTTGGGAATGGCTGTCAGATCCTCGTAGGGGATCTGCTTCAAGAGGTGCGCGATGCAGTTGAGCCGAGCGTGTTTCTTGACGTCCGCGTTCACGACGTACCATGGCGCCTGAGGGATGTCGGTGTGACTGAACATCTCGTCCTTGGCGCGGGAGTACTCCAGCCACCGCGTCCGGGCCTCGAGGTCC
>DASSPT010000057.1:0-7023 GCA_035699465.1 Gemmatimonadota bacterium | reverse complement strand
GCGCCAGCGGGTCTGGAACATGGGCGCCGGTAGGAGCGCCTGGATCAGCGTCTCGCGCACGGTCTCGGGCTTGAGATAGCCGAACACGTCGTCGAGTGGGAAAGAATGCTGCGGCCCGAGGGAGAGCACGATCGCGTCCTCGTTGGCGGCCGCCTGAAGCTCGAAGTTGAACGAGCGGCAGAACTTCTTCCGCAGCGCGAGCCCCCACGCGCGATTGATCCGGCCGCCGAACGGCGCGTGGAGCACGAGCTGCATGCCGCCGGCCTCGTCGAAGAACCGCTCGAGGACGAGCGTCTCCTGAGTGGGCACGACGCCGAGGACCTCCCGCGTGGCGCCCAGGTACGCCTCTATCTGGGACGCCGCTTCGGGCGGAACGCCGACCGCCTCGACCAGCCAGCGGCTCGCCACGCCGCGGCCTTCCTCCAGCCGCGCGGCCACCTGGGATCGGATCCGGCTCACGAGCTCGGACAGCTCCGGCGTCCGCGCCGGGGCCTCGCCCAGCCAGAACGGGATCGAGGGCGGCTTGCCGCGCGCGTCGGCGACCCGCACCCGCCCGGTCTCGACCTTGAGGATCTCCCACGAGGCGTTGCCGAGCTGGAAGATGTCGCCCGTCATCGACTCGATGGCGAAGTCCTCGTTGATCGAGCCGATGACTGTCCCCTCGGGATCGAGGACCACCTGGTAGTCGGACACGTCCGGGATCGCGCCGCCGGACGTGACGGCCGCGATCCGCGCTCCGCGCCGGCCGCGGACGACACCGTTGACCGCGTCGAAGTGGATGTATGCGGCGCGCCGCCCGCGCCGGGTCGCGTATCCGTCGGCGAGCATGTGGACGACCGCGTGGAAGTCCTCGCGCGAGAGGTCGCGATAGGGCCATGCCTCGCGGACCAGCGCATAGAGGTCCTCGAGCGGCCAGTCGCGGCACGCCGCGGCGGCCACGATCTGCTGCGCGAGTATGTCGAGCGGCTTCTCGGGGATGATCAGCCGGTCGAGCCGGTTCTCGCGCGCCGCCAGGAGGAGCGCCGCGCATTCGACCAGCTCGTCGCGCGACATCGCGAACAGGCGCCCGCGGGCGGTAGCCCCTTTGAGTCGGCCCGACCGGCCCACGCGCTGGAGAAGGGAGGCGATCGTGTGGGGCGAACCGATCTGCACGACCAGGTCGACCGTCCCGATGTCGATCCCGAGCTCCAGCGACGCGGTCGCGACGAGGGCCTTGAGACTCCCCGACTTGAGCCGGTTCTCGGCGTCGAGCCGGCGCTCCTTCGAAAGACTCCCGTGGTGCGAGGTGACGAGCTCTTCGCCGATCCGCTGCGACAGGTGGAGCGTCACGCGCTCGGCCACGCGGCGCGTGTTGACGAAGACGAGCGTCGTCCGGTTCTCGGCGATCAGCTCCGCGAGCCGGTCGTAGACCTCCTCCCACACCTCGCCGGACGCGACGGCTTCGACCGGCGAGAGCGGCACCTCCAGCCGGAGGTCCATGTCCCGGACGTGCCCTTCGTCCACGATCTCGCAATCGGGAGGCACGGTCGCGGCACGCGACGCGCCGCTGCCGTCAGCGCCGACCAGGAAGTTCGCCACGTCCTCGATCGGCCGCACGGTCGCCGAGAGGCCGATCCGCGCGGGGGGACGTCCGGCGGGCCGCGAGCGGACGTCGCCCGCCGTGATGAGCGTCCGCTTCCCGTCGATCCGGTGCACGTCGCCCTCGACGCCCTGGACTGCGAGGTGGTCGAGTCGCTCGAGACTCAGGGCCAGATGCGAGCCTCGCTTGTCGTCGGCCACGGCGTGAATCTCGTCCACGATGACGGTGCGGACGGTTTGCAGCATCGCGCGGCCGTGCCGAGTCGTGAGGAGGATGTAGAGAGACTCGGGTGTCGTGACGTAGATGTGCGGCGGCTGGCGGAGATGCGCGGCCCGTTCGGAGGGGGGCGTGTCGCCGCTCCGGACGGCGGTCCGGATCTCGATGTCGGGCAACCCCGACGCCCGCAGCTGGGCGCGGATCCCCGAGAGGGGCTCGTCGAGGTTCTTGTGGATGTCGTTGCCGAGCGCCTTGAGGGGCGAGACGTAGAGGATGCGCGTCTCGTCCGGAAGCGCGCCGCGGCCACCGGCCTCGTCGGAAAGGCCGAGACGCACCAGCTCGTCGATCCCCCAGAGGAACGCGGCCAGCGTCTTTCCCGATCCGGTCGGCGCCGCGATCAGCGTGTGGCGGCCCGAGCGGATCGCGGGCCAGCCCCGCTCCTGTGGGGCCGAGGGGCCTTCCGGGAAACGGCGATAGAACCAGGCCCGGACGGCGGGATGGAAGGCGTGGAGGGTCATGGGGGCCCCGAATCTACCGCGCCCTTCCACCCGCCGCCCGGTGCCTGTTCACGCCGCTCGGAGTGCGCGGCCCGGTGCTACGGTGTCGGGCTCGTCGCCGCTGCCCGCTGGGCTTCGAACTCTTCTTCCGACAGCTCGACATGGCTGACGGCTTGCGCGATCGAAACCTCGCCGGTGGGAATCTCCGACCCGGGCGGCCAGAGATGGAAGATCAGCCCGTCGGTCGTGGAGACGAGCTCGGCGATCTTGGCCGCTTCCTCCTCGGGCATGTCGTGGACCTGGACGCGTCCGCTCGCGATCTCCGCCGCGTGATCGTGCCACGCGCGGTTCCACTCGTCGCGATCGATCGCGTTCCTCGTCACCGACTTCGCCACGATGTACTCGACCTCGGTCATCGGCGCGTTCGGATCCATCGTATCGAAGAGGATGCACTGGATGATCACGGGGTCCGGCTGGATCGGCTTACAGAAGTGGTGGATCGGCCCCATGGTCTCGCCGTTCACGACATGGGGGGCGGTGACGTGGACGTCGAAGCCGAGCGAGGGGCGTGGGGCGGCCGCTTCTTCCTGGCCGCTGGCCGTGGCGGCCACGGCGACAATGAGCCCCAGCGCGAAGACGCACGTGCGCATCATGAATCGTCTCCTTTTCTTGTCGCTTTCCTGGATCGACCAGGAGCCGCGGACGCGGCCCTCATCCCTGCGTGATACTCCGTCCCCGGTGGGCTGTCAACACGAAGCACCGCCCGGGGTCGCTGCGCGCAGCGACTGGGGGCTCAGTTTCCATGACGGAGGGCGCGACCCGGCAGCGCTCCCGTCGGCTCCCCATCTCGCAGGACAGGCACGCCGTTGACGAGGACGTGCTCGATCCCCACCGGGAGGCGCTTCGGATCCTCGAACGTGGCTCGGTCGCACACTGTCTCCGCGTCGAACACGACCACATCCGCAAGAAGACCCTCCGCGAGCCGTCCACGCTCGACCAAGCCGGCGCGCGCGGCCGGCAGCGACGTCATCCGACGCACCGCCTCCTCGAGCGAAAAGAGGCCGCCCTCGCGCGAGTAGCGGCAGAGGATCCGTGGAAAGGTCCCGAACGCGCGTGGGTGGGGCCGATCGGTCGAGAGAGGCCCGTCGAGCGCGCGAATGCCCGCGTCGCCTCCGATCATCACCCACGGCTGGCGAAGAGCAAGCTGGAGGTCGTCCTCGCTCATGGAGAAGTAGATCGCAGAGGTGCGCAGCGAGTCGGCAACGAGAAGATCGATGGCGGCGGCAGCGGGCGACTGCCCGCGCTCGGCGGCGATCGCATCCAGCCGCATACCCTCGTACCTCTCGTAGTCCTCGTTGAGCACGTCGGAGATCTGGATGCCCGAGGGACCCCCCGCGCTCGTTCCGAGCGTCCAGTCGCCGGCCTGCGTCCGGCCGGAGAGCTCGGCCTCGACGGCGTCCCGCGTCGCCGAGTCCTGCAGCCGCGCCAGTGTCGAGTCGGCGCCACCCGCGGTCGCCCAGTCGGGGAGCACCTGATCGAGTCCCGTCGAGGACGCGACATAGGGATAGACACTGGCCATGACGTCGAGGCCTCGCGCGCGGGCGGCTTCGATCCGGTCGATCGCCTCCCCCATCTTGCCCCAGTTCGCCTTGCCCGACGCTTTCAGGTGGTGGATGAGGACCGGCGCGCCGGAGCGCTCGCCGATCTCGATCGCCTCGTCGATCGCTTCGAGGAGTCGTGCCCCCTCGCTTCGCATATGGGTCGCGTAGAACCCGCCGTGCTCGGCGGCCACGCGCGCCAGCTCGACGATCTCGTCGGTCGTTGCGTATCGACCGGGCGCATAGATGAGGCCCGAGGAAAGGCCGAACGCACCGGCTTCCATCGCGCCCGCGAGCACGTCCCGCATGGCGGCCATCTCGTCGGGAGTCGCGGGACGGTCTTCGCCTCCGACTCCCCAGACCCGGAGGGTCGAGAGGCCGACCCACGTCCCGAGGTTGATGGCCGTGCCCTGCCGCTCGAGGCGCGCGAAGTAGCCGTCGAGATCCTCCCAGTCGATCTCGACGTCCCAAGGCTGGATCTCCGGACCCCGCTCGGCCTTCGTAGCGTCGTTCACCGGCACGACGCTCGACACCTCGCCAGTGATCTCCGAGGTCACGCCCTGGAAGATCTTGGAGATCGCGCGCCCGTCGGCGAGGAGCCGGAACTCGGAGTGTCCGAGCATGTCGATGAACCCCGGAGCCACGATCGACCCGCTGACGTCGATCGTGTCGCGCGCCGCGCCCAGGTCTTCCCCGATCGCCGCGATGCGGTCCCCGGAGATCGCCAGGTCGGCGCGAGACCCGGGCATGCCCGTGCCGTCGACGACGGTGCCTCCGCGGAGGAGGAGATCGTGGACGGGAATCGACTGCGCCGCGGCCGCGGCGGGGATGAAGAGGGCGATCATCGTCAGGAAGACCCGCATGGGCGGGGGAACGCTACCCGGACCGGCCCGGCCCGTCCACCGGGGAGATGTCAGCAATCTACTACTGCCGGTGGAGATTCCATGGGAGGATCAGATCGGGTCCGCGGTCCATCAGGGAGGAGATCGGACATGCAAACCAGGCTCATGGTTCCCGTGCTCGTCGCGGCCCTGACCGGCTCGCTCGCGGCGTGCACAACCGAAGAGAGAGACGTCGAGACGACGCCGGCCGCGCGCGCCGCCGAGCAGGCCGCTGATGCCCAGGGCGAGGCGAACGTCGCGCTGCAGGACACCCACGTCGCCTGGCGGGCGACCGCCAACCCGACCGGCAATGCGGGACCGAACGCGGAAGCGATGGTTCGCGGGGGAGCGAACGCCACGACCGTGCACGTCGATCTGGACGGAGGCGAGTCCGGCGCGACGTACCCGTGGCACATCCACAGCGGAAACTGCGGCGACGCCCAACCGCCGGTCGTCGGTGCGGCGGACGCCTACCCTCCGATTCAGGTGGGGGACGGCGGCGAAGGGGATGCGGAGGCGACGATCGACGCCACGCTCGATCCGGAGGCCGACTACATCCTCAACGTGCACCTGTCGCCCGCGCGGCTGGACTCCATCGTTGCGTGCGGCGAGCTCGTGCAGTCGTCGTCGCCGGAATACTGAGATACGCCCCGGGGCACCGAGCGTACCGAAGGTTCAGCCCCGCTCCTGGAAGCCGAGGCCGGCCAGTCTCTGGCGGGCCTCGGCGACTCGGGGCATCAGCTCCGGGTCGGCCTCGCGCCAGTAGGCGAGCGCGGTCTCGTACTGCTCCTTGGCTTCCTCCCTCCGTCCGAGCGCTTCATAGACCTTGCCGAGCTCGAGTGCGGCGTACGAATCGTTCCGAAGCGAGCGATAGTACGGGATCGATTCCTCGCCTCGGCCCAGGTCTACCAGCAGCTCGGCGATCGACCAGCGGACGTAGTAATTGACACCGCCGTTAGCGTCCCAGCCCGTCGCCTGTCTCTGGCCCTGCTGCAGCAGCTCGAGCGCACGCTCGCGATCCCCGCGCTCGAGTGCAGTGTATCCCTCGATGATCTGGACAAACCCCTCGATCCTGGCTGCGCCGAGGCTATCGCCGGCCTCGAGCTGCGATCGCTGGGCCTGCCTCGCCTTCTCCAGCGAAGCGCGCACCTCGGCGGTGCGGCCCTCCTCCGCGGCGAGAAGTGTGGCGAAGAAGTTGTTCGGAAACAGAGTGTCGGCAGAGGCCGCGAGGCGTAGACGCTCCGGATCCACCGCGAATCCGCGCTGGCGCAGGGACAGAAGTATGGCGGTTTCGAACCCCGGCCCCGGAATGCCCCGACCCTCGCGTAGCACCTCGTCCACACGGCCGAGACGACCCGCAGCGAAGTTCGACAGAACGTACCGGAACGCGTCCCCGTTCCTGCGCTGCGCCTCCGCGCTGGCCAGCCCGACTTCCAGGAACCGCGGATGAACCAAGAGGAACCCGGGCGCGGCACGCGCATCGTTCAACGTCTCGAGAGTCGAAAGCGCCCCTGACCTCTCCCCGGCCGTTCCCCAGGCCAGTCTGGCCGCCAGTCGGTAGCGCCTCGCCTCGAAGGTTCCGCCGGCCAGGTTCTCGAACGTCGAAAGCAGCTCCAGCGCGCGAGCGCTGTCACCCCTGTAGAACGCGGACTCGATCGGGTGCTGATAGTAGGGGGCGAACGTCGGGTCCAGCTGGATCGCCCGATCCAGGATGCGTGCGGTCTCCTCCTCATCGGCGAGCAGCTGGTCGTCGAAGTGAGCGTAGTACTCTCCGAGGAGATAGGCGAGCTCGGGGTCGTCGGGATACCGGCGGCTGGCGGATCGCACCGGCTCGAGCATCGTCATCGATCCTGCGATGAACGCTTGGTTGCCGCGGATGAGCACGGCCTCGCGCTCGGCGAGACGCGCAGCGTATCGCGCGGCCTGATTGGCCGGCATCACCACATCGCCCTCAGGCCGTGCATTGGGAGGAAGCCAGCTGATCGCCTCGCTGAGACGGAGCCATGCGAGCGCGAAGGTCGAGTCGGCTCCGACCGCTCGCTGATAGGCCTCGATCGCCGCCGGCCAGTCGGCCCTGCGGTACAGGACCTCCCCTTCGAGGTACGCCTTCAGCGCCGGCAGAGACGAGGTCGTCACGCGGGCCAGCTCGACGCGGGGCAGATCGTCCGCCGCGCGGCCCAGGATCGTCTTCAGCGCCTCGATCGCGAGGCGGTCGACCAGCATGTACACGGAATCCGGGGCGCCCTCGACCT
>DASSPT010000056.1:0-8822 GCA_035699465.1 Gemmatimonadota bacterium | reverse complement strand
TGGCAGGGGGTGCTATCCGGCATATCGCAGAAATCGTCTGGTTCGGCCGATTTCTCCGGCGTCGACGGGGTCATTCCGTCCGGAACGAGGAAGCCCCGCCGGGCGGGCGGGGCTCCTCGAGATGATGGTGGGCCTGGGTAGAGTCGAACTACCGACCTCACGCTTATCAGGCGTGCGCTCTAACCACCTGAGCTACAGGCCCATGGGGTGTGCAGGGGGGATGCAAAATACCCCCTGGCCGGGGAGCCCGCCACGCGGGATCTAGAAGAAGTCCTCGTATTTCTGAGGATCGATCCCCACGCGCCGCAGCGCGTTCTTGACCGCGGGCTTGTCGTAGCTGCCGGCGGCCTTCACGAAGCCCACTGTGGCCGCGTCGGCGTTCACGGTCCGCAGGCCGTGCGCCTCCGCATGGACCTCGGCCGCCTCCCGCGCCCGGCGCTCGTGATCCTCGCGGATCCGCCGGTCGAGCTGCAGGAGGAGCTTACGGAACGAATCCTCGGCGCGCGGTTCCCAATCCATCGCCATGTCGAAAAGCTACCTCGCGGCGTGGGCCCGCGCCGTGACAGCGGGTCACCGGCCGACCGCTCCGGCGCTAGACCCGGACGGTGTCGATCATTAGCATTAGGCGGTCCGCCGTCCTCGGCCCTCAACCGGAGGTTCCCCCTGCGCGCGTCGACGATCCTGATACTGCTCGCTGCTCTGCTGATCGCGGCTCCGGCGCTCGCCCAGGAGACGCCCGCCGCGGGAGACACACTCGAGGTTCTTCCCGACGACCACCCCATGCGACCGCAGCCTCCGCCCGGCGTCGGACCCGGACCGTTGGCGTTCCTCGGGAGGATCCTGTTCGCGCCCTTCCGCATGGCCGACGTCGCGCTCAAGGGCACGACCGTGGTGATCGAAGAGGAGGCCGGGGGGTTCGCGGCCGGCCTCTCGGACCGGCCGGACGCACCCGAGGAAGCGAGCCATTTCGGCTTCCGCGCCGGATCGATCGGAACGCGCTCCGGGTTCGTCGGTGGCGGCTTCACGTACGAGCTGTTTCCCGGCTCCGGCGGTCCCACGGCCGGAATCAGCGCGGCCGTCACGAACCGGCTCTACCAGGAATACTCCGCGTTCGCCGGGTGGAACGATCCGGACGACGCCCCGTGGCTCCGCTTCACCGGCTATTACGACGTCGACCACATGGACGAATTCTTCGGGATCGGCCCCGACACGGACGAAGAGGACGATGAGTCGGGATTCTCGTGGGAGCGCTGGGGCGGCGTCGCGGCCGCCGGCCTGCCGCAGGGCTGGATCGTCAACGGCGAGGTGCACGCGGCCTACGAGCGGTCGTTCTTCTACGAGACGTACGACGACAATCAGCGCAACACGATCGAGCACTTCGTGGCGCTCCCCGGCGTCGACCTTCCGCAGCAGGAGCTCTGGAGCCCGGGCGCGACCATCCGGCTCGACCTCCGCAACAGCGCCGGTCACCCGACTCGCGGCCTCATGCTGCAGGGCTCGGGCGCCGTCTGGCGTTCCGTGGACGACGAGCTGCCGTTCGACTGGACCCAGTACGGCGGGCGCGTTCAGGCGCACCTCCCGCTGGGCAGCGAGTGGCACATCATCAGCGTGGGCGGCGGCTTCGAGACCGTCGAGCCCGAAGACGACGACTCGATCATCCCCTTCGCCTATCTCCCCGATCTCGGCGGCTCGAGCCGTCTGCGCGGGTACCCCTCCTGGCGCTGGACCGATCAGGCCGTGGGCTGGGCGACCGCCGAGTACCGCTACCGGATCTGGGAGGAGCACACTTGGCGGGCCACTCCAGGCGTGCTCGAAGCCGCACTCTTCGCCGACGCCGGCGACCTCGCTTCCGAGGTGGGGGACCTCGACACCGAGGACCTCAAGACCTCCTACGGGCTCGAGGTACGGATGTTCCTCAAGGACAACGCCCTGTTCCGACTCGGCGTCGCGTACAGCGACGAGGGAACGCGCCTGAATCTCTCGACCGGCGGATTCTGGTGATCCGCCTCGCGAACGGCGCCCGCGCGTCGCGCGCGGTCGCGCCCGTCCTCTTCGCCGCCATCCTGGGAACCGCCTGCGCCAGCGGCAACGTGCGGCCCTGGGAGTACACCCCGCGCCCGCTCGCCGACACGCTCGCGATAGCCGAGCCCGCCGAGATCGCCCCGACGGTCGTCTACGAGCAGATCGCGTACGCCATGTTCCTGCCGCTGTCCATCGGTGGTGGCGGGCCGGCCTGGAACGCGGACCCGTTCGACGAGGTCGTCAACTCCACGTGGTTCACGAACCGCAACGCGGCGCGGGCGCTGACCCCCGAGGAGATCGCCCGCGGGCCCCACGCGAGCGACGGGCCCGACCAGTCCGGTCCGGCACAGGTCACGAGCATGAAGTCCGAGGGCGTCAACGTCGGCTTCTTCCTGCGCGACGCGAGCGGCGCCCGCTGGCTGGTCAAGTTCGACCCGCCGGACTACCCGGAGATGGCGAGCGGCGCCGACGTGCTGGCCACGAACCTGGTCTGGTCGGCCGGCTACCATACCCCCGAGAACTACGTCTTCTATCTCGATCCCACGAACCTGACCCTGCGGGAAGGCGTGGAGCTGGAGATGGTCGAGGACGGCGTAGTGGTGGAGTACGAGGTCGGCGCCAACGAGCCCGACGAGCGCGAGCTGACGATGGACGTCTTCCTGCGTTTCATCGATCGCTACCCGCGCGACTCGCGGGGCCGGATCCGGACGCTGGCCAGCAAGTTCCTGCCGGGAACGCCGAAAGGGCCCTTCGGCTGGAAGGGGACGCGGCCGGACGACCCCAACGACGTGATTCCCCACCAGAACCGCCGCGAGCTCCGCGGCTATTACGTGGTTGCTTCCTGGATCAACCAGGTGGATTCCAAGGAGGGGAACACGCTCGACATGTTCCGGCCGCACGCCGGGAGTCCGGAAGAGGGCGCGCGCTACGGGCATCTCGTCCACTACATGCTCGACAACGGCGCCTCGATCGGATCCGGCGGCGTCCACCCGCACCGGCCGCGGCACGGAAGCGAGAACGATCTCGACATGCAGGCCATCTCGCTGCGCCTCATCAGCCTCGGGGCCTACGAGCGCCCGTGGCAGGACATCGAGGACACGGGCCACCCCGAGGGGATCGGCTGGTTCTCGGCCGAGGGCTTCCAGCCGGGCAAGTGGAGGCCGAGCATCCCCAACCCGACGTTCGACGCGGTCGACGACCGGGACGGCTACTGGGGCGCCAAGCTCGTCATGTCGTTCACCGACGAGCAGCTGGCGGGCGCCATGGAGGCCACCGAATGGTCGGATCCGGCGGTCCGCTCCTATATCCTGACCGGCCTCGAGGAGCGGCGCGACGCGATCGGCCGGTACTGGTTCGCGCGCGTCTCGCCGCTCGACGATCCGCGCGTCGAGGGCGGAGCGATCGCGTTCGACGACCTGTGGACGGAGCACTTCGGCGGCGCCGCGCAGTACCGTTACGACTTCGACCGCGCGGGCGAGGGTATCGCGAGCGAGCCCCGGGTGCCGCTGCCGTCCGGCCTCGCGCCCGGCGACGGCGGCCGCGTGCGGGTTCGCGTCTGGCGCAGCAGGCCGGAGGGGAGCGGCTGGGCTCCGCGTCCGGCGACGATCTGGCTCGAGCAGGACGGCGGGACGTGGCGTGTCGCCGGCGTCCGCTACTAGTCGGCGGCATAGCGGCCGGCGGCATCAGGAAGCGAGGGAGGAGGAAGTGGGCGTGACGAGATTCGCGGTCCTGTTCCTGGCCCTGGGCGCCGCCGGTGGCTGCGCCTCGTATCCGAACGTGGAGCCCTGGGAGTACGAGCCTCGACCGATGGCGGACACGCTCGCCATCGTCGAGCCGGAAGACACCGCCGAGAGCCTGATCTACAGTCAGGTGCACGGGTTCGGCGAGGGCGTGGCGCGGGGCCTCAACATCCGGCGCCACATCAGCGGGCCTCCGGACGCCTGGAACGCCGATCCCTTCGATGGAGTCGTCAACTCCGCCTGGTTCACGAATCGGAACGCGCGACGCGCGCTGACTCCGGAGGAGATCCGACGCGGGCCGCAGACCGGCACCGGACCCGTCGCGCCTCTGACCGTGACGTCGATCAAGGCCGAGGGGATATCCCCCGGGTTCAACGTCACCGACGCACAGGACCAGCGCTGGATCTTCAAGTTCGACCCGCCGGAGTTCAACGAGCTCTCGAGCGGCGCCGAGGTCGTGGCCACGAACCTCTTCTGGGCCGCCGGCTACTACACGCCCGAGAACCACATCCACTACTTCGACCCCGCCGAGCTGGTCCTCGAAGACGATCCCGACGACCCGCTCGAGGTGGAGTTCGTCGAGGACTCCGTGGTGGTCGCCTACTCGACCAACCCGGGGGAGGGCCAGAGCGAGCTGACGCTCGACGTCTTCCGGCGCCACGTCCTCGATCGCTATCCGACGACGCCGGACGGCCGGATCCGGGCCCTCGCGAGCAAGTTCCTGGAGGGTGTTCCCAAAGGCCCCTTCGAGTACATCGGGGTCCGCCTCGACGATCCCAACGACGTCATTCCCCACGAGCACCGCCGCGAGCTCCGAGGACTGTACGCGATGGCCGCTTGGCTGAACCACACGGACGTCAAGGCCGGGAACTCCCTCGACATGTTCATCGTCAGCCCGAAGAGTCCGGATGACGAGGACGCGCCGCAGATCGGGTACCTGCGGCACAACCTGATCGACTTCGGCTCCGCGCTGGGCTCGTCGGCCATCCGCCCGCACGACGCGCGACACGGCAACGAGTACCAGTTCGACGCCGGGGCCATCTTGCTGCGGACTCTCACGCTGGGGGCCTACCGGCGACCGTGGCAGGGATTCGACGAGGGTGAGTACCCTCCGTCGATCGGCTACTACTCGGTCGACAACTACAACCCCGCCGACTGGCGCTCGAACATGCTGAACCCCGCCCTCATCAACCGCACCGCGCGCGACGGCTACTGGGGCGCCAAGCTCGTGATGTCGTTCACCGACGCGCAGCTCGACGCCGCCGTGGCGGCCGGCCAGTACTCGGACCCCGCGGCCGCTGCGTACCTGCTCCGGGCCCTGAAGGAGCGCCGGGATGCAACGGGACGCTACTGGTTCCGCGAGGTGTCCCCGCTCGACGCGCCGCGCATCGAGAGCGGTGCGCTGGCCTTCGACGACCTCTGGACCCGACACTTCGGAGGACCCGCGGGCTACCGCTGGCAGTTCGACTTCGATCCCGCCGATCCGGACATCGAGGTGGGCGGATCGGCCGTCCAGCCTTCGATCCCCCTCCCCGCGCCCGTGGGGCCCCTGGACGCGGATCCCGACGACGACGAGCGGTACGCGGAAGTGAACGTGTGGAAGGTCTTCGGCGACGGGGAGGAGGCTCCGCGCCCGGCCACGTTCTGGCTGGATTGGAACCCCGACAGGCGGACCTGGAGGGTGGTGGGCGCCCGCTACTGAGAGGGCACGCGCTCGCGCAGATCCTCGAACGGCCGCAGCTCCAGCCTCCGCTGGTGCCCCTCGAAGACGCCGGACCCGTCCGGCATCTGGCCCTTCATGTACCACATCTGGAAGTTGAGCGCCTTCGCGTTCATGACCTCGGCTTCCTCCCCCTCCAGCTCCTTCATCGTCTTCACGTTGTTGAGGAAATTGCGCATCCTTCGCGCGTACGCGTCCAGACGCTGGGCCTCGGGATCCTCGGCGAGATCTTTGAGCTTGGGCTCCATCTCCTCCACCATGCCCCGCGGAACGGGAAACACGAAGCAGTAGGGCTCGCCCTTCTCGAAGCGGATTCGGTGATCGGGGCGGGTGACCTTCCAGTTCATGGTGAACGTGTAGGGCATCCAGTCCGTCTCGACGACCGCGGAGAGAGCCTGGATGCCGTCCTTGAAGGTATTGGGGGGACCCGAGACCCAGAGATTGTAGTCGGGGTCGGTGCGGAACATCGCCCGGGGAGCGAACGTCAGGATTCCGTAGCCGAAGTGGCCGTAGGCGGGGCGCGGATCTTCGCCCAGCGGGAAGACCTGAACGTCCTTGGGATCCTCTCCCCCGTTCCACTCGACCTCGAACGCCGACGACGTGCAGATCACCCAGCCATGCGCGTTGGCGATCGAGAGCGGTAGGCAGCGGTAGGCGAACTGGCCCCCGGTGGCGTCCATCCACTCGCGCTTCGCGCTGGCCGGACGGATATCCAGCTCGTGGCCCTTCGCGAGGAAGCAGTCGAGTCGCATGGCGCTATAGATACTCGCTCGGCCCGGCCTTGCAACCGATCAGCAGCCAGGTCTGCATCTCTCCCACTCCCTTGACGTCGATCGTCCCGCGCTCGGCGAACTCGTAGCGCCCGTCCAGCGCCTCGCGTACCGCGCGCGTGACCTGGATCTCGCCCGGCAGGCCGTGCGCCTGCATGCGGCTGGCGATCGTGACGGGCATTCCCCACAGGTCGTAGTAGAGCTTCTTCTCGCCGATCACGCCGGCCACGACCGGGCCGGTGGCGATACCGATCCGTACCTCGACGTCTATGTCTCCTTCGCGGGTGGCCACGCGATCGCGCATCGCGAGCGCGGCGTCCGCGATCCGCTCGGCATGGTCCTCGACCGGCACCGGGACGCCGGCCACGGCCATGTAGCTGTCCCCGCTGGTCCCGATCTTCTCGATTCCGTGCTCCTCGGCGATGCGATCGAACTCCGTGAACAACCGGTTCAGGAGGCCCACCAGCCTGCGCGGGTCGAGGCTCGAGCTCAGGTTCGTGAAGTCGACGAGATCGACGAACATGATCGTCGCTTCCGCGAACGCGTCGGCGATGGGCCCGTCCTCGGCCTTGAGCCGCTCGGCGATCGGCTCGGGCAGGACGTTCATCAGGACGCGCTCGCTTCGGGCCCGCTCGTCCTCGGCCTCCCGGTGCGCGAGCCATTCCCGCCGCGAGACCCGCTCGATCGAATAGCTGGCGAACATGCCGAGGATGACCGCGGCCACCAGGAAGAACTGGCTGTTCAGGTACTCCCACCACTGCGTGCCCCCCTGCATCGCGCTCCAGACCATCCACGCCGCCACGACCAGGAGCGAGACGAGGGTCGCGGTCTGGAACCGCAGCCGGAACATAGAGTGTGCGGCCAGGATGACGAGCAGGAGTCCCGCGAAGTACCGCACCGCGACCACGGCCGTGGCGAGACTCATCATGCGCAGGATTCCCGCGGCCGCGGCGAGGATGCCCAGGCAGACGAACACCTCGCGGCCCGTGAGGCGGAGCGGCGCGAACGTGGCCGCCAGCGCCAGCCCGAAGACCGCCGCGACGAGGATCCGGATGGTCAGGAATACGTCGGAGAGGTCGGGCGCCATCCACACGTCGAGCCACGCGAACGCGAGGTAGACGACCACCGCGACGACGATCGCCAGGCGCACCTGCCACCGCGAGCCCCGGCGGTACTGCTCCTGGAACTCCGCTTCGAGGTCGGGATCCTCGAAGCGGAGGCTCCAGCCGCGGATCTTCACGGCGTCCAGACGTCGTCCGAGGAGTCGATGTCCGAGAACAGGCGCTCGGGGTCGAGCTCGACCTTCACCACTTCCCCTGTGACCGTCCCCTCCACGGAGATCTCCCTGCGACCGTCGAACCACCGCGTGGCGGGCGCCTCCGCCACCGTCGTGGCGCCATCGGTGGTGGTGATCCGCAGGACGACCGGCGACAGCACGGTGCCGTCGTTCCGCACGACCGCCACGACGTGGTTCTCCCCCGCCGTAGCGTGCACCTCGACGTCCGATATCCCCATGTCGCTGATCCCGGGGCCATAGAACCAGGGAACCCAGAACCAGTCCAGGTTCCGGCCGGCGACCGACTCGAAGGTGTGGAAGAAGTCCCACGGCGACGGATGGCGGTACAGCCAGCGGCGCGTGTACTCGGACAGCGCCCGGTCGTAGACCTCGTCGCCGAGGACCGAGCGCAGGGCGAGGAGCGCGCTGCCGGGATGCCGGTAGCCCAGGACGCCGACGCTCCCGCCGGCCGCGGCGATCGCGTCCGGAGGCGACATCGGCGAGATCCCCTGGATCGAGTTCGCGGCGGCATACCGCTCGTACGCGTCGCGAACCTCCGCGCGCTCGGTCGAGTTCGGGTAGTAGTGCTCGGCCGCGAAGATCGTGATGAACGTGTTCACGCCTTCGTCCATCCACGCGTACGCCGTCTCGTCCGACCCGACCATCATGGGGAACCACATGTGCCCGAGCTCGTGGGCGATGACCCGGTGGGTCTGCTCCTCGCTGCCGAAGTCCCGGACGAAGACGATCATCGGGTACTCCATCCCGCCGACGAGGCCCTCGGTCGAGGTGATCTGCGGGTAGGGGTAGGGATGGACGTTCCGGCTGAAGACCTCGATCGCGTCCTGCGTCATCCGCGCCGACTCGCGCCAGGTCGTCGCGCCGGGTCGGTGGAAGGAGTACACCGCCGTCCGCCGGCCGGTCGCGGAGTCGACCAGCCCGGTCGCCATGTCGACGAGATAATGATCGGAGAAGGCGAAGGCCGCGTCCCGCACGTCCTCGGCATGAAACCGCCAGGTGAGGGTCTCGCCGGGCGCGCCCCGCGTGGCCTTGCCGGGGCCGAAGTCGGCCTCCGTCACGACGTGGACGACCTCGCCTCCCCCGACCGCGGAGAACCGCTCCAGGATCGGAGGCGCCAGCACCTCCGCCGCGTTCTGGAGCATCCCGGTGGCGGCCACCACCGTCCCGGAAGGGACCGTGATCGCGAGGTCGAAGGTGCCGTATTCGAGGTAGAACTCCGCGTTGGACAGGTACGGCCGCGTGTCCCAACCGGTCAGGTCGTCGTAGGTCGCGAT
>DASSPT010000055.1:0-15065 GCA_035699465.1 Gemmatimonadota bacterium | reverse complement strand
ACCAAGACCGAGCAGTGCGACTTCGCCCACGCCGCGCACGCCGGACCGGGGGACACGCCGCGCGTCGTCGTCGCGCCGTACGACGTGGCCGACTGCTTCCACATGGCGGTCGAGGCGTTCAACATCGCCGAGGAGTACCAGACACCGGTTCTCATCCTCTCCGATCAGTACCTCGGCCAGCGCAAGGAATCCGTGGTCCCGTTCGACATCCACGCCTGGCCGGTCGTGGACCGGCTGACGTTCGGCGGCAACGGGGCCGAGCCGTATCGCAGGTATCGCCACGCTGACGGCGACGTGTCGCCGATGGCGATCCCGGGACAGCCCGGTGGGGAGCACACGATCAGCGGCCTCGAGCACGTCGAGTCCGGGGACCCGACGTCCAGCTCCGCGGTGCACGCCCGGATGAACGAGCGGCGGCACGCCAAGCTCGAGCGACTGGCGCGCGAGCGCGGCGCCGAGCTGGTGCGCACGTTCGGCGCGCCGAGCCCGAAGATCGGGATCGTCTGCTGGGGCTCGACCAGCGCGCAGGCCCGCGAGGCGGCGCGGCGGCTGAACCGGGAGGGGCACTCGGTCGGCGTCTGCGTGCCGCAGCTCCTCTGCCCGCTGCCGGTCGATCCGATCCGCGCGTTCCTGAGCGGCGTCGAGCGGGCGATCTGGATCGAGCTCAACCACCAGGGCCAGTTCTACCACTACGCCAAAGCGCGGCTCGACCTCGTCCCCGCGCACGGCCACCTGTACGCCCGGAGCGGCGGCATGCCGTTCAGCGTGCAGGAGATCGCCGAGCGGGTCCTGGCCCTGGCGGAGGCATAGATGGCGACCGCCCTGGCCGGCATACCGCGCGCGGAGACCAAGCTTTCCGCCAAGGACTTCAAGACCGACCTGAAGCCCATCTGGTGCCCGGGCTGCGGCGACTTCGGCGTCCTCGCCGCCCTCACCAAGGCGCTCTCGGAGGTCCAGGTCGCGCCCGAGAACGTGGCGGTCATGACCGGTATCGGCTGTGCGGGCAGGCTCCCGGGCTACGTCAGCGGCTACGGCTTCAACGCGCTCCATGGGCGCGTCCTGCCGCTGGCGACGGGCTTGAAGCTCACGCGGCCGGACCTGCTCGTCTTCGCCGCGGGCGGCGACGGCGACGGGCTCGCGATCGGGGCCGGCCACTTCCCGCACGCCGCGCGGCGCAATCCGGACATCACGTATCTCATGTTCGACAATCAGGTCTACGGGCTCACCAAGGGCCAGTTCTCGCCGACCACCCCGATGGGCGACGTGACGACGACCACACGCTTCGGCTCGATCGAGGCGCCGGTCAACCCGGCGACGCTCGCCATGGCGTACGGGGCATCGTTCGTCGCACGCGCGTTCAGCGGGAACGTCAACCACCACGCCGAGATGATCCTCGAGGCGTTCCGCCATCCCGGCTTCGCCTTCATCCAGTCCATTCCCCCGTGCGTGACTTTCCGCGGCAACGAGCAGTTCAAGACGATCCGCGAGCGGGCGCGTTGGCTGAACGTCGATGGGAACGACCACGATCCCTCCGACTGGAGGGCGGCGTGGGAGATCGCCAACCAGACCGACATCTACGACATGTCGTTCGGGATCATCTGGAAGCAGGAGCGGCCGACCTACGAGGAGCGGCTGGGGTTCCTGCGCGAGAAGGCCGGAAAGCGCGGGCCTGCCGAGCTGGACTCCGTGCTGGACCAGTTCCGCCCCTGACGGCGATATCGTCGAGGGTTCGGTCTACTCTCGCGCCACGAACCGATTTGTGGTTCGCGAACGACCAGAAATTGAAGAAAATGAAAAGAACCAGGCAAAGAATAGTAAGACGCGTAATCAACACCTTTGCTACCGCTTATCGGGATGCTATTCGGAAGCGAAAGATGAAGGAGTGCAAACGTAAGATATTCATCGATTGCGGAGCAAATACATGCCATGTACTGAGAAGCTATGTAAACAAATACCCTGATTTCGAATTTTTCGCATTTGAGGCGCAACCAGACCTCGCCCATGAAGGGCGTAGGGTCATCGATGAAAATCCAGAGTCCAAAATATCTTTCTACAGCAAAGCAGTATGGACAAGGGATGAACCGATAGACTTCTACCTAGCCTCCCACTGGGGACGGAATTATAGGGGTGGTTCTACATTGATACATGGGCAAACTAGAAATTCGTCCAAGGTAGACTATGCTCGTCCTGTCACAGTCGATGCCATTGACTTCAGCCAATGGCTACAGCGAAACTTTTCTCCAGATGACTATGTAATCATAAAAATGGATATAGAGGGGGCTGAGTATGATGTGTTAGAGAAAATTATCAAAGACAATAACCACAACTTAGTCGATGAATTGATAGTAGAGTTTCACCACGATATGAATGACTCGATTTCAAAAGAAAGACATGATTCTTTGGTAAGACAGGTTCGAAGTTTCTGCGATCTCGAAATCTGGCACTAAGTGTGCAGTTCGCGCGGCCACCGTCCTCTTTCGTGGCCAACTGTCAGGCGATTACCGTTCTACTTCAGCCAACTGTCAGGCGATTACCGTTCTACTATAATTAGACTGCCTGAAGTTGTAGCTCGCGGGTAAGACATCACGGCCGTTCTTAGTCTGCTTCAGGTCCACGGCACCTTCGCCGGCCCTGCACCAGCAGGCTCAAAGAGCTTTCCGGTGGAAGCACTCGATGAAGCCGTTGCTTTATCGCCGTGAACCTCCTCGTACGGTGTGCAATTCCTCGAAATCGAGAAACGCCTCGTAGGATGCCGATCGAAGGCCGAGCTGCCATTTGTAGTTGGCTCCCAGGCGCCGTGATTTAGCTATATTCATCGTCGGTTTCCTACTTCCCTAACTGCAATCGGAGGCGAGGATGGAGCACAGCGCGGGCGCGACGCAGTCTAGCGGCATGGATCCCAAGCTGGCGGGACTGCTCGCTTACCTGGTACCGCCGATCACCGGCATCATCTTCTTCCTGATCGAGAAATCGAACCAGGTGGTGCGGTGGCACGCGGCGCAATCGATCGTCTTCGGCGTGGCGTGGATCGTCCTGTGGATCGCGCTCACGGTGCTATCGATGGTGCTGTCTGCCATCATTCCGCTAATCGGAACGATCATCGGCTTCCTCGTGACGTTCGTCGTCTTCATCGGCGGCGTGATTCTGTGGATCGTCTGCCTGATCAAGGGCTATTCGGGACGCATGTGGCGGATGCCACTGATCGCCCAGTTCGCCGACAAGATCATGGGCGCCGGCCCCGCCACCGCCTGAACCGCGGACCCGGGCGGGGCTCCGGCCCCGCCCGCTTCGACCCCGTCCATGCTGTCCATCTCACCGGCGCGCTTCGAGAAGCTGGTCGCGCGCGCCCTCGATCGGCTCCCCGAGATGTTCCACGCACACATGGAGAACGTGAGCGTGGTCATCGCCGAGGAGCCTGACCGGGAGCTCCTCGAATCCATGGACATGGACCCCGACGACCCCGAGGACACGCTCTTCGGTCTCTACGAGGGCGTGCCGCTGACCGAGCGCGGCTTCGACGAGGTCCTGCTCCCCGACTCGATCACGATCTTCCGGCGGCCGCTGCTCGAGTGGGCCGATTCGGAGGAAGAGATCGTCGAGGAGGTGCGAATCACCGTTCTCCACGAGATCGGGCATTTCTTCGGAATGGACGAGGACAAGCTGGACGAGCTGGGCTACGGATAGGCGCCCGGTCTCGCCGAGCGGGCCGCGGCGTGCTCGGTCTCGGTGGGCCGGTTGGTGACCAGCGCATTGCGTGAATCGCGCGCCAGGACGGTTACGGGCGCTCCCAGCGCGCGCTGGATGTCGTCGATTTCCGTGTCGCGGACGACGGCCAGGATCCGCTCGGGCGCGGTCATCAAGCGGAGGAAGCTGCTGTCGGCCGTGAACACGTAGTCCCGCCACGTGTCGTCCTCCTCGAACGCCGTAAGCCGGCCATCGTCCGATACCGTGATCACGCGCTCGTCGAGGTAGAACGGGATGGCCCGCAGCCAGACGTGGTAGTTCACGATCGGCTCGTCGGCAGTACGGTGGGCCGCGATCTCGCGGATCAAGGGTCGCGAGATCTTCGTCCATGCCTCCACGCGCGGATGGCCGAGGACGGCCACCGCTCCCAGGAGGAGGCCGAGGACCGGGAGGAAGAGCGCGACGAACGCGAGATCCAGCCGCGCGCGGTATGCCGCCAGCCACGCGGCGATTCCGCCCAACGCGAACGTGGGTCCGAACAGCCAGCCGAGCGCGGCCACCTCGCCGGGAACGTCCCCGACGACGAATGCCGCAGCCGTGAACGTTACGCCGAAGGCCGCTACGCCGAGAGCGAGCGCCCGCGGCAGCGTTCTCCCGAGAGGCGCGAGGCCGGCGAGCGCGCGGTCCCACCAAAGCCCGGCGGCGAGCGCGACCGCGGGCAGGGCCGGGAGCATGTAGTTGGCGCGCTTGGTGGGAAAGAGAGAGAACGCGACCAGGGGGATCGCCACCCAGGCGACCAGATAGCGCCCGCCCCGCTGCTCGGGCTCCCTCGCCAGGCGCCAGAGCATGACGATCGCGGGGACGATCCACACCCATGCGGCCCACGAGAGCGTCAGGCCATGGGTCCACCACGGTTCGCTCTCCCCCCGATACGGGGCCGCGACCCGGCCGGCGACCTGCCCGCCGAACCAGAAGTCCATCAGCCCGGGATGGCGCGACGCCTCGATGAGATACCAGGGAAGCGCGAGGAGCGCGAACGCCGCCACCCCCAGCGGATCGGCGAGCCGCGCGACCCGGCGCCACGAGCGGGTCCAGGCCGCCCACGCCACCAGCGGCAGAGCCGTCCACAGGAAGACGACGGGCCCCTTGGTCATGAACCCGAGGCCCAGCGCCGCCCACGCCGCGACCCGCCAGGCGCGCGTGCCGCCCGGATGCGTGCCGCGGCGCGCGGCCTCGACCGCGATCACGATCCACAGGGTCAGGTAGAGATCGGTCGTCAGGCTGCGGGAGAGCGCGAACCACATCGGAGAGGACAGAAGGACCAGGAATGCGTACTGCGCGGCGCGGGGGCACATGGCCGCCGAGGCTGCCGCGTAGACGACCGCCAGGGTCGCGAGCGACGCCAGCACCAGGGGTAGCCGCGCGCCGGGCTCGTGGATGCCCGCCAGCGACATCGAGGCGGCCGACGCCCAATACGCGAGCGGCGGCTTGTCGAAGTGCGCGATCCCGTTGAATCGTGGCGTCAGCCAGTCGCCGCTCCGGACCATCCCGGCGGCGATCTCCGCGTAGCGCGCCTCGGTGGATTCCCACAGCCCGTACCCTCCGAGATGCCAGAGGAGCACGGTGACCGCGAAGATCATGAGGGGGACCAGCGGCCGGCGAGCCAGAGCATCCGGCAACCAGCGCCTCATGCGGACGGACGCCGGTCCTCGCGACGCAGCAGGGTCAGGTTCCGGGCGTAGACGAACAAGCCGACGCTCTGCCCGAGAATGAAGACCGGGTCGCGGCGCCAGATCGCGTACGTGAGCACGATCGCGCCGCCCGCGATCGACAGGTACCAGAACGCGCGCGGGACGACGCTCCGGCCGGCGCGCTCGCTGGCCAGCCATTGGACCAGGAAGCGGGAGAAGAAGCACGCCTGGCCGAGGAACCCGAGCGCCAGCCACGCCTCGGCCCGCACGTCAGGCCCCGTCCCCGTCACGGAGGTCGTACCGCACCTGCCTGCGGACGAGCCGGCGGACCACGTAGAGATCGGCGATCCCGCGCCAGAGCCGGTTGTGGATGCCGTACTTCGAACGCCCCGCATGCCGCTCGCGATGACCGACCGGACGCTCGACCACCGTATAGCCTGCCAGCCGGAACAGCGTCGGAAGGAACCGATGCATGCCCTCGAAGCGCACCGCCTCGAGGAGCGCGCGGCGCGGGAAGACCCGCACGGAGCAGCCGACGTCGGTGATCCGGTCCCCGCTCACGCGGTTGCGGACCGAGTTGGCCACCCGCGACGAAGCGCGCCGGGCCCAGGCGTCGGCGCGGCGCAGGCGGTACCCCGTTACCACGTCCGCCACGCCTTCCCGGGCCTCGTCCCAGAGGGCCACGAGGTCCCGGGGGTCGTTCTGGCAGTCCGCATCCAGGGTACCGACCCACTCTCCGCGCGCGGCTTCGGCGCCGGCGACGAGCGCCGTCGACTGGCCATAGCCCCGCGCCAGCGTGACGATCCGGACGCGGGGATCCTCCCGCGCCAGTTCCCGCAGCACGTCCGGCCCCTCGTCGGTCGACCCGTCGTCCACGAACACGATCTCCCACCCGGTGGTCGCCTGGAGGGCGTCGACGATCTCCTCGTGCAGGGCGCGCAGATTGGGGCCCTCGTCCCGGAGCGGGACGACCACCGACAGGAGGATGGGACCTTCCGTTCGCTCCATAACGCCCATGTTGTCGCTCGATTGACCCGAATAGCTCATATGGTATACACTACGACCCGACGGGGATGGAACAGCCGGGCCCCCGCGTTTCTGACGAGAGGACCTGCCGATGCCCAAGAACGAAAGCCAGGAGCCCGTATTCCTGCGGATCGGCGCGGCGGCGCGCCTGCTGGGCGTGTCGATCAGCACCCTGCGCCGGCTCGAGAAGAACGGCCGCCTCGGAGAGTACGGGGTCAAGGTGTACTATACGCCCACCCGCCGTCGACGGTACAAGAAGAGCGAGATCCTCGAAGCCCTGGAGCGGTCGGCGCAGACCTGACCGGTCGATGGCGATTCCGACTCCCTGGGGGCCGTCGCCGAGGCGTTGGTGCGCCTTGGCCGCGATCGGGGCGCTCGCGTGCGGCGGCCAGTCCGGGGACGGGTCTCCATCGCGCGCGGACGCGCCGGTCGCCGCCGCCGAGGAGATCGCGTTCGGCTCCGTCGAGGAGATGGAGTTCGAGCTCGAGACCCTGGACCACGAGATCGGGGGCCTGGAAGAGTATCTCGCGGCGAACCCGGGGTGGACGCCCTCCGATCCGGCCGACCCCGACCCGCGCGCCGTCCTGGAAGCCGCGCGCTCGACTCGCGCCGCCGCCGGCAGCGCGCTGGCGGCCGCGGACACCGCCAGCGCGGCGGATTCCCTCCGCGCAGCCTCGGCGCGCATCGAGCACGTGAAGCGTCTCCTGGGCGTCGCGGAGGAGATGGGCGTCGAGTTCGCGGCCGACTCCCTCCGCGCGGCCTCGGCGCGCATCGAGCACGTGAAGCGGCTCCTGGGGGTCGCCGAGGAGATGGGGGTCGAGTTCGCGGCCGACTCCCTCCCGCCGCCCGAGTAATCCTCCGTCGTCGGGGCGACGTCCCCCGACGGTGTCATCCGACCAGCCAGTCGGCGAGGGAGGCGAGGTCGGCCACCTCGCGATCCGGCAGCGGGCCGTCGACCGGTCGCTCCTCCCCCTTGCGGTTCACCCACACCACCGGCACCGAGACGCAGTTGGCGGGCGCCACGTCGTGGAACAGGCTCTGCGCCACGTGCACCCACCCGGCGGGATCGCCCACGTAGGGGCGCGCGGCCTCGAAGTGCGCGAGGTCCGGCTTGTACGACTCCACTCTGTCGGCCGTCACCCAGAAGTCGAACTCGACGGAGAGGCGCTTGCGCGTGAGGTCGAGCAGGTCCTCGTCCACGTTCGACAGGATGCCCAACCGAAGGCGGCCCGCAAGCCGCTCGAGCGCCGCGTTGGTGTCGGCGAAGGGAGGCCATGTGCCCAGGCTCCTCGGAAGGAAAGCCGCCCGGTCGGCGGAGATCGTCCACCCGCATTCGGCCGCGACGCGGCGCGCCGTCTCGGCGAGCACGTCGCGATAGGGCCGGAAGGACCCGGCCTCGATCTCCGGCTCGACGACGTGGTACACGTCGATCAACCGATCACGATCGAGCGTGACTCCGTCATGGCGCGCGGCCTCGCTGAAGGCCCGCCAGATACCCGTTTCCCAGTCGATCAGGGTGCCGTAGCAGTCGAACGTGACGACCCGCACGCGGTCGGGCTGGAGGGTGTTGAGCGTGATCATGCGGCTCCCTCGGTGACGGAAACAATGCCGGGACCTAAGTTACAGAGCGATGACCTCTCCGACACCGAACCGCTCCTGGATCGACCGCCACGGACGCCGGCACGGCTACCTGCGGATCTCCGTCACCGACCGGTGCAACCTGCGGTGCCGCTACTGCATGCCGGAGGAAGGGCTGGAATGGCTTCCGCGGGAGGAGATCCTCTCCTTCGAGGAGATCACGCGGATAGCGGGAGTATTCCACGATCGCGGTGTCGCGAAGATCCGCTTCACGGGCGGCGAGCCGACCGCTCGGCGCGACCTGCCGCGGCTCGTGGCCATGGTCCGTGAGCGCTGTCCGGAAGCGTCGCTCCACATGACGACCAACGCGCTCCTTCTCGGCGGGCAGGCCGAGGCGCTCGCCGCGGCGGGCCTCCGGGGCCTCAACATCTCGCTCGACTCCCTGGACCCGGTCACGTTCGCTCGCATCACGCGGCGCGATCGGTTCGCGGAGACGTGGGCCGGGATCGAGGCCGCGTGGGAGCGGGGGTTCCGCCCGCTCAAGCTCAACTGCGTCGTGCTGCGGGGATTGAACGACGACGAGGCGCCCGCGTTCGTCGAGTTGACCCGCGACCGTGCGATCGACGTGCGGTTCCTCGAGTACATGCCGTACGGCGCGCTCAACGAGCTCCAGCCCGAATACGTCTCGGGCGACGAGACGCGGGAGCGGATCGAGGCCGCCGGCTTTCGCCTGGAGCGGGTCGATTGGGACGGCGGGCCTGCGCGGAGCTGGCGAGTGCCGGGATTCCAGGGCACGGTCGGGTTCATCACCGCGGTGAGCCATCACTTCTGCGGCTCCTGCGACCGGCTCCGGCTGACCGCCGACGGGTTCTTCGTCAACTGCCTCTACGGCGAGAAGCGGTGCGACCTGAAGCCGCTGCTCCGCGGAGGTGGTTCCGACGAGGAGATCGCGGAGGCCATCCAGCTCGAGCTGAACAGGAAGTGGGAGGCCCACCCGGATCTGACCGCCGGCGCCGTTCCGGTTCTCGGATCGATGAGTCAGATCGGCGGTTAGCGCAGCCGGTTCCAGCCGCCCGAGCCGGACCGTCAGACGGGAAACGGACTGTTCGTCCCGGATCGGCTATTCTTCCTGCATGGCGCCCACTGCGATCACCGTGACGGAAGCCAAGGCGATCTACGATCGTGGCGACGCGATCTTCGTGGATGCCCGCAACCCGACCGCGTGGGGCGCCTCGGACGTCAAGCTCCCCGGCGCAGTGCGGATCCCCGCGAACGAGGCGGAGGAGCGGGCGGGCGCCGTCCCCCGCCAACGCGCCGCGATCGCGTACTGCACCTGACCCGGCGAGGCTTCGAGCGCCCGGGTGGCGCAGACGCTGACGGACCTGGGCTGGGACGACGTCCACTACATGGAGGGCGGATTCGACGCCTGGGTGGACGCCGGATACCCGTTGCAGCCGAAGTGACTCCACCGCGACAGACGCCCCGCTCCGACCGCGAGCGGAGAATCCGCGAAGCCGCGCTCGATAGGACGATCGCCGACACCTTCCCGGCGAGCGATCCCCCTTCGACGATTCCCAATCCCGCCGACGAGAGCCTGCTCGAGGGCGAGCCGGAAAGTCCCGAACCGACCCGCTGACCCGACGGCGGATTAGACGCGGTAGCGGAGCAGCGCGCCCACTCCGTCCAGGGCCTCCAGCCCCGGATGGCTCTCGACGATCTCGACCTTCCGTCCCGTCCGCTCGGCGCGCCGCACCATCGCCTCGCGCAGGTCGATCCGCTCGGGCAGGGGCTCGTCGCCGAACGGGCACGCCGCGGGCGCCGGATCGACGCCCAGTACGCGGCACTGCGGGCATTGCCAGCCCGCGTGGTCGCCGTTGAAGCTCTCCGCGAGCAGCAGCTGATCGACCTGCTCGAGGTTCAGCGCCTCGATCGTCGGCTCGAGGCCGGCCACCGCCAGCCCCCCCGCGCGGAACCGGTCGATGACGAGATCGGCGAGCCGCCGGCTGTCGCGCGCCTCGGTGTCGCGCACGGTCTGAAGCGTTCGCTTGAGGATCTCGTGCGCCGCCGCGTCTATGGCGATGTGCTCCTCCTCGATCAGCTTCTCGCGGATCGCCGGTGTGAGATGCCTCCGCAGCTCGCCCAGGATCAGCTCGTCGCCCCCCAGGATCACGTAGTCGACCTCGTCCTTCTCGACGATCTTCGCCAGCCGCTCGACGATCTCTCGCGCGTTCTTCGCGATGTGGTCCTCGATCCGGGACTGGTAGCGGATCTCCGCCCATCCGGCGACCCGCGTCCGGTCGATGGGCTCGGGGCCCGCGAAGTCCTCCTCGGTCAGGACCTCTCCCAGTCCGCACACGACGAGACGCGCCTGCTGGCTATCCGCCACGCATACAGCGTAGAGCGGGGACTGATCTGCGAGCTTGACGAGCGGGTACAAGTGCGGCACCGGACCGACGACGAGCCGCTCCTGGTCGAATGCGGTGCGGAACGTGTGCGCCTCCCACAGGCCGTCCCCGCTGCTGGCGTGAATGGAAACCGCCTTGACGGAAGGATCCAGCCCGTCGGTCAGGTATGACAGAATCCGATCGCGGTCGGCCTCGATGTGGCGCACCGCTTCGGTTCGCTCGGGGAAGCTCCGCAGCCGCTCGCCGAACGCCTTCTTGAGGAAGGTCATGAAGGTCGGGCGCCCGCGGCCATCCGGGCCGGTGTTCACGAAGCACGAGATGACCGGGTTGGCCGAGGGCGGCAGATGGGCGAGGCGGTCGATCGTCTGGTTGAGTTCCGTCATGAGAATTCCTTTCGCTGCCCTCACTGGAGGATCGTTCGAAATGAGTCGATTTCAAGGCGCGCGACGAGGGAATTCCGAGGCGTACTGAAAGGTACGCCGCAGGAAGGCACGAGGAGCGGAACGCAGAAATCGGCCATTTCCAACGATCCTCATCGGTAAAGGAGGATGGGGTGGGTGAAGGTCTCCAACACCGTCTCCGTCGTCGACCCCAGCAGGAACTGCTTGAGGCGGCTCTTGCGGAACGAGCCCATGACCAGGAGGTCCGCCTCGATGTCGCCTGCGGCCTCCAGGATACGATCGGCGACCGCGTCACCCTCCTTCGCCAGCGGGGTAGGATCGACGGCGTGCCCGCGGGCGTAATCGCACGCCTCGCCGAGCGTCCGCCGAGCTTCTTCGAGCTCCTCGCGAACGCAGACGACATGCAGCGGGCAGCCGCGAGTCTCGGCGTACTCGACGGCGATCTCGAGCGCGCGCGTCGCGTGGTCGGACCCATCGTACGCGACGAGCGGGCGCATGAGGGCGTCGCTCCCGCGCGGACACACGAGGACCGGGCGCGGCGATCTGCGCGCGACGGCTGCCACGGTGGCGCCCACCGCATGGGTGCCGAAGTCGGCGTATTCCCCGCGTCTGCCCATCACGACGAGATCGACTCCGCGGGCGCGGTCGACGATGACCTCCGAGGCGATCCCCGTTTCCAGCGCACTCTCGATCGGGAGGTCGGCCTCCTGGGCGCGGCCGACGAGGGATTCCAGCAGGGCCGTACCGCGCTCCCGCAGGTTCCGTGTCACTCCCTCCTGCCGCACGGGGAGCGGGATGTCCCCCCACATGGAGCCGATCGTCTGGAGCACCGGGCCCTCGATCAGGCGCACGTCGACGACGTGGAGGCCTACGATGGTGGAGTCGAACGCGGTGGCCAGCTGGATGGCGTACCCGGCGGCGGCCGAAGCCGACTCCGAGCCGTCGGTGGGAACCAGGATGCGGTTGAACAAGCGCCCTCTTTCTCCGAAGCGACCGCTGGTTCGAAGCGCGAAAGTAGGAGCCCTCCAAAGGCCGTGCAACCGCCTCCGGCCTGCTTCCGCACCGCTGCTTTGACAACCCCCGTTGCCGCTCCTAGCTTGCCCCATCCGCACTCGACAGTATCGGTTGGGGAAGCCTCGAAAAATGGCGCCTCCGGAGGTCAATACGGGTCAGAAGTCCATCCGTGAAGGTCTGACCTTCGACGACGTCCTCCTGGCGCCGCGCTACTCCGCGGTGCATCCGAAGGACACCGACGTCCGCACGCGCTTCGCGCGCGGCATCCACCTCAACATCCCGCTCGTCTCGGCCGCCATGGACACGGTGACCGGCGCCCAGATGGCGATCGCCATGGCGCGCGAGGGCGGTCTGGGCGTGATCCACAAGAACCTCTCCATCGCCGAGCAGGCGGCCAAGGTCGACCGTGTCAAGCGCTCGGAGAGCGGCATGATCGAGAATCCCTACACTCTCGGGCCCGACCGTCCGATCCGCGACGCTCGGCGTCTGATGGAGACCCGCGGGGTCTCGGGCGTCCCGGTGGTCGACGACGCGGGCCGCGTGCTGGGCATCATCACGAACCGGGACCTTCTGTTCGAGACCGACGGCTCGCGTTCGATCGCCGAGGTCATGACCGGCGAGGAGCTCGTCACGGCGCCGGCCGGCACGACGCTCGAGGACGCCGAGGCGATCATGGGTCGGCACAAGATCGAGAAGCTGCCGATCGTGGACGCCGAAGGTCGGCTCCAGGGGCTGGTCACCGTCAAGGACATCCTGAAGCGCCGGCGGTTCCCAAGGGCGTCGAAGGACGAACGCGGCCGGTTGATCGCCGCGGCCGCGATCGGAATCGGGCGGGAGACGATGGAGCGCGCGCGGGCGCTCGTCGAGGCGGACGTCGACGTGCTGGTCGTGGACACCGCGCACGGGCATTCCGAGAGCGTGCTGAAGACCGTGGAGAAGGTCCGCGAGGCTTTCCCCGACGCGCGCGTCGTGGCCGGCAACGTCGCGACCGCCGACGGCGCGCGCGCGCTGGTCGAGCGGGGAGTGGACGCGGTAAAGGTCGGTATCGGCCCCGGGTCGATCTGCACCACGCGCATCATCGCGGGGATCGGGGTGCCCCAGCTCACCGCGATCATGGACTGCGCTTCTGTCTGCCGGGAGGCGGACGTGCCGGTCATCGCCGACGGCGGGATCCGCTACACGGGAGACATCGTCAAGGCGCTGGCCGCCGGCGCCGACTGCGTCATGATGGGCTCGCTCTTCGCCGGCACCGAGGAATCGCCCGGCGAGACCATGCTCCTCGAGGGCCGCACGTTCAAGGTCTATCGCGGCATGGGGTCGGTGGGCGCCATGGCCGAGGGTTCGGGCGACCGCTACTTCCAGGAGCAGCCGGTGGAGGGCCGCAAGTACGTGCCCGAGGGGATCGAGGGCCGCGTTCCGTACAAGGGTCCTGTGGGCGAGACGGTCTTCCAGATGATCGGCGGGCTCCGCCAGGGAATGGGCTACTGCGGCGTCGCGGACCTGGCGGCGCTGCGGTCCGATACGGAGTTCATCCGGGTGACGATGGCCGGATTGATCGAAAGCCACCCGCACGACGTCACGATCACGAAGGAGGCGCCCAATTACACCCGCTGATCCCACCATCGTCACCTCAGACGAGGCCATGCGCGCGGAGATCGACACGTTCCTGGAGGCCCTGGAGCGCGCCGAATGGATGGCGCTCTCCGGAAGATCCGACGCGGCCGGAGTCGAGGCGATCTACGATCGCCACGCCGCGCTGTTCGACCCGGAGGCGTTCCACGCCGTGGAGCCGCCCGCGGGCGACTCGCGGGACGATCTCCAGCGCGCGCACCTGCGCGAGTTCCTGGCCGAGGGGATCGAGGGCCATCGGACCCGCGACCTGCGGGACGCCTACCTGGCCGCCGAGTCAACCGCGGTCGTGGAGGTCGATGGCGAGCGGATCCCGTACCGCCGGATGCCGGTCCGAATCCGCCAGGAACCCCAACGGTCCGTCCGGGTGACGCTCGACAAGGCGCGCCTGAAGGTGGTCGAAAGGGAGCTCAATCCGATCAGCCTGGATACGACGCTCCGCAAGCACGAGGTCGCGCAGGAGCTCCTGGAGACCGACTACGACGACTACTGCGAGCGGCTGTCGGGCGTGGACTTCGACGCGCTCGAATCGACGACCGCCGCGCTGCTGGCGGAGACCGCCGATCCGTACGACGACCTGCTCGCCCATTTCGGCCGCCGCGCCCTCCCCGGCCTCGACCTGCGGGAGATGTGGACGCACGACCTGGCCCGCATGTTCCACGGCGAGGAGTTCGCGCCGCTCTTCCCGGGCGAGGCGATGGTCCCCGGCATCGAGCGGATGGTGTCGGCGATGGGTATCGACCTGACGGCGGGCGGCCGCATCGAGCTGGACATCGAGGAGCGCCAATCGAAGACGCCGCGGGCCTTCTGTGCCACCGTGCGGGTTCCGGAGGAGATCAAGCTCGTGCTCCAGCCCTACGGCGGGCATGACGACTGGAGCACGTTCCTGCACGAGCTCGGCCACGCGCTCCACTTCGCCAATGTCGACCCGGCCCAGCCCCTGGAGTTCCGCCGCATGGGGGACAACGGGGTGACCGAGGGATGGGCGATGACGTTCGACCACCTGATGCTGCTGCCTTCGTTCCTGCGTCGGGTGGTGGGGATCTCCGATCCCGAGACCTACCTGCGGTTCGCCGCGTTCCGCGAGCTGGCGGCCCTGCGCCGCTACTCGGCCAAGCTCTCCTACGAGCGCTCGCTCCATCGCGAGGGTCCGGGCCCCGCCCGCGCCGACGAGTATGCGACCCGGCTGTCGGATGCGACGCGGGCTCGCACGCCGCGTGAGCTCTGGATCGAGGACGTCGATCCGCATTTCTACTGCGTGCGCTACCTGCGAGCGTGGATGTTCGCCGGCACGGTCCACGCCACGCTTCGCAGCAGGTACGACGAGGACTGGTTCCTGAACCCGCGCAGCGGGCCGTTCCTGACGGAGCTCTGGGCCCTGGGCCAGGAGGGCCAGGTGGAGGACCTCGCGCGCGAGCGGCTCGGGGTGGACTCCCTGGGCTTCGGACCCCTGATGGAGATGATCGATGAGCGGATCTGAGGGGAGCGGCACGTTCTCCAACCGGTGGGGGATGCTGCTCGTCATGCTCGGGATGGCCGTCGGCACGGGGAACATCTGGCGCTTCCCGCGGATCGCCGCCACGAACGGCGGCGGAACGTTCCTGATTCCGTGGGCGATCTTCCTGCTGACGTGGAGC
>DASSPT010000054.1:0-12385 GCA_035699465.1 Gemmatimonadota bacterium | reverse complement strand
TGCGCGATCTGCCCCGTGGTCGAGTCCACCATCCCCATGCGCGGGACCCCCTCCCCCGCGGGGATCGTGAAGCTCCAGCTCGCCTCGAAGGTCACGCGGCCGCCGCGCGGGGCGAGCGGCTGCGGGAGCCGCACCGCCATGACCGTTCCCTGCTGGATCGTGTGGCGGTTGTCGGCCGGGTCGACCTCCAGCTCCTGGCCGTCCACGGCGAGGGACGAAAGCTCGAGGCCGCCGGTGATCGGAACCGGCCGGCCGCGCAGGGCGCCTTCGGCGAACAGGTTCTGGTAGAGGTGGAACCAGACGATCTTGAGCGTGTCGGGCGAGTTGTTGGTGTACGTGATCGTCTCGCGGCCCGTCAGCCGGCGCGCGCGCGGATCGACGCTCACGTCGATCGCGTAGTCGGCCCGCTGCTGCCAGTACCCCGGCCCGGGCTCGCCCGTCTGAGTCCGCGTGCCGCGCTCCACCGCGGCCAGGAACGCCGGGCTCGGCTCCACCTCGAGAGGCGCGAGCGCCGTCTCCTGGGCCCGCGCGGGCGCGACGACGAACGAGAGGAGGAGGATCGCGAGCGGCAGTCGGCGGAAGGGCACGGGCGGTCTCCTTCTTGGAAGGTCCGGAACGGCGGGTTCGAACGTAGGGGAGCCCTCCCCCGCGGGCCACGTCCCCGCCGGCGATGCGCTTTGACGGCTCCGGCGCCCCCGGCTAGGCTGCCCCGATGCGGATCCTCGTCATCGGTGGCACGCTCTTCATGGGGCCGCGCCTCGTCCGCTCGCTCGTGGGGCGCGGTCACGCGGTGACGACGTTCCATCGCGGCACGACCCCGGGTCGGCTCCCCGCCGAAGTCGAGCGACTCCACGGAGACCGGACGGACCCGGCCGAACTGAGAGACGCCCTGGCCGGGCGCTCCTTCGACGCCTGCGTGGATACGATCGCCATGCGAGGGGCCGACACCGCGTCCGCCGTCGATCTCCTGTACGGCCGGGTGGGCCACTACGTTCACTTCTCGACCGGCCAGGTATACCTCGTCCGGCGCGACTGCCCCTCCCCCGCGCGTGAGGAGGACTATGGGGGGCCGCTCGCGACCCCACCCGCTCCGGACGCCTGGGACGCCGGGCAGTGGGAGTACGGAATCGAGAAGCGCGAGTGCGAGGACCTCCTCGAGGAGGCGTGGTCGGCGCGAGGGTTTCCGGCGACCCGACTCCGGTTGACCATGGTCCACGGCGAGGACGACCCCCGGGGGAGGATCCACGGGTACGTGCTGCGGCTCCTGGACGGCGGCCCGCTCCTGGTGCCGGTCGAGCCGAGCCCGCCGATCCGCCCGATCCACGCCGACGCGGTCGTCGAGACGGTCGTCCGGGTGGTGGAGGAGGGCTCGGGGAAGGGCGCGGCCTACAACCTCGCCCAGGGCGAAGCCTGGACGCACGAGGGGTGGATCGACCGCGTCGCCGGCATGCTCGGTGTGGAGGCCGTGCGCGAGCGCCGCCCGCGCGAGGAGCTCCTCCGGGCCGGCGTGTTCCCCGCCTGCGCCCCGCTCGCGAATCCCTGGATGTCGGTTCTGGATCCTGGACGCGCCGCCCGGGAGCTGGGCTTCCGGCCCGGGGGCTTCGAGGAGTGGCTACCGGCGGTAGTGGAGCGCGTCGCTCGTGAGCCCTGGCCAGCCGGCGGCGAATCGGCCCGGGCGCGCGAGATCGCGCTCGTCGGCTAGCGCCCCGACGCGGTCTCTTCCGGCGTCGCGGGCGGTCGAGGGGTGGGCGTCCCGGGACGGCCCTGACTGTACTTGATCTCGACCGTGTCCCGGATCGCGGGGAGCGGAACGCCTGCCTCGTACTGTCTCTTCGCCTCCCGGGCGACCGTTATGCAGATCCCTCAGGAGAAGCCCATCGGGTCCGGCGACACGCGGGGCAGGGCCCCCGTCCGGTCGATGATGTCGATGAAGCAGTCGTAGTTGTTCTGATGCGCGCTCCGCGGATGCTCGCACCCGCAGTAGCACGGCATGTAGCGGAGGACCTCGGGGTGCTTGGCCGCGAAGAGGTACGCTTCGAGGATCTCCGGGTCGGCCTGATCCATGCCGGCGGGGAACTCGACGCCCTCGATCGTCATCCACTCGGTATCGGCCGGCGCATAGGCCCAGTCGGGAACTCCCTCCGCCACTTCCTGACCCCGATCGCAGGCCCAGAAGGCGACCGCGATGGCCGAGAGGAGTCCCGCGATGGGAAGGAATCGATTCCGCGACGCGAAGGTCATGGGCCCGTCACCTCCACGAGGTTCTGGTCGATCAACCGCTGGAGGAGCGTGACGACCTCCGCGTGGCACGTCTCGGGCTCGACGTCGTACTCGTCGAGGAGCGCGCTCTCGATCTCGCCGACCTTCACCGGCTTCTGGAGGAGCTTCCAGATCCGGGCCCCGACGTTCTCGAGCCCGTAGTAGAGGCCGTTCTCCAGGTGGAGGAGGATCACTTCCTCCCCGAGATCCGCGGAGACGAGCCGGCGTGTGGGGGCGACGGTCGATTCGCTGGTGATCTGCATCCCCTCAAGATATCGCAAACCTGTTCCCGGGGCTCATACCGCCCGCCCCACCGCGTGGCCGTACTCCAGGTGGTCGAAGGAGACCAGCTCGAATCCGCCCTCCACCAGCTCCGTCGTCAGCCTCTGCGGTGTGAAGAAGTGAGCGTAGTAGGGCGCCAGGCAGTCGCCGACCTGGACCCGGTCCCTGCCGAGAACCCGCGCCAGGGTGTTCCCGATCCGCGCGATCGTCCGGAAGTAGCGGGTGTCCTTCGGGATCGAGAAGAAGGAGAGGAGGATGGGACCGCCGGGAACGATCTTCGAGCGGAGCTCTCGAAGAAAGGCCTCCCTCGACTCCCGCCCTCGGATGTGCATGTAGGCGCCCCACCCGACGATGATGCCGTCGAACACTCCGTCGAGTGGAGGACACCCGTCCCAGGGGGCGTTCACGACATCGGGCGCCATCCCCTCCTTTTCGAGGAGCTGGTTCGCCACGCCGACGAGCCCCGGATGCGCCTCGAACCCCTGAACCTCGTACCCGAGCCGCCGCAAGGCGACCACCTCGCGTCCTCCCCCGGCGGCGGGGACGAGCAGCCTGCGGCAACCCTGGAACTCCCGCTCCACCACTCGCTGCTCCCAGACGAACAGGCCTTCCTTGTTGTATTCCTCCGACCAGTAGGCGGCTTGCTGGTTGAAGTACCGCTCGCCGATCTCCAGCAGATGGGAGCGGGTGAGGACGCCGAGCCAGAACCCGATGTACGAGGCGCTCATCGCCCGCGTGAAGCCGTTGAGTGCCCTGTGGCTGCGAAAGTACGCGCGGGTGAGGCGCGACCCGCCGGCAACCGCCGGGGCGTTGTCCTCCGGGGGCGCGTGCGCGACGGGGTCGTAGGCGATGTTCGGCGTCGCCACTGTGGGCCCCTTCCTCATCGGGGTCGCGACGCGGATTGGGCGCCGTGCCAGGCCAGAAGCTGTCCCACGACCTCCGAGATCCGAGAGAGATCCCGGAGGACTGCGAGACGGTAGACGGGGACGTGCGCTGTCACCGCGACGATCCACTCCAGCATCGATCCGGCCTCGGCGAAGCCGATCAGACCATCGGTCAGCTTCTTGCCGTGCGCGAGGGAGGCCGCGGCCTTGACCGGAGGAAGGAGCTGCCGCGCGACGGCCTGACCCGCTTCGAGCACGAGCGCCGGATCGAGAAGGTAGATCGCCGCGAGCGGCGCCGGCTCCCAGGCCAGGTCCTCGCGCGGGAGGTCCGTGACCGTGGTCTTGAAGCCAGGAGTCAGGGTGGCCGAGGCGAGCTGCCCCCCCATGTGCCGGGCCACGTCCGCCAGGATCCGCACGCTGTGCACCCCGGGCCGAGCCATCGGCGGCGGAGCGGGATCGACCGCCAGCAGGTCGTCGGTCAGGAGCTTCGCGCCCTCGGCCGTCAGGGCCAGCGCGAGCGTCGACTTGCCGTGGAACTTCGGTCCCAGAAAGGCGGCCGCGCGCCCTCCGATCGTCACCGCGCTGCCGTGGAGGCAGAGGACGCCGGACTGCTGGAGGGCCAGCGCCATGACGGGCCCCAGCACGATCGCGCGCGCCATCTCCCGGAGCGTCCGGGGGTCCTCCGGCCTCGTGCCGGGATACCACACGAGCTCGCGGCCCTCGCCGAGCACCGCGTAGCTCCCCGTGCCCCCGTACTCGAGGACGAATCCTCCCTCCACCCGGAACAACCGGTATGTCCACCCCGGCTCGATCTCGCGGATGCCGCGGAGCTCCAGGGGCGGCGGCGGGGTGCGGTCCAGGCGGAGAACCCAGTCCGGGTGCCCCGACCCTTCCGCGGTCGAGAGGTCGGGGAACTCCAGCTCGGACCGGAGCCGGCCGCCGAACACGAAGTAGTCGCTCATGCCGGGCCGTGGTCGCGCAGCCATCGCGCGAGAACGGCGGCCTTGTAGAGCACGAGAGCGTCCTTCCCCACCTCCGGCGTCGGCTCCGGAGCGACGAAACGCCGATACCTCGATCGAAGCCCGTCCATGTCGACGAAGTCCTCCAGGATCGATGGATCTGCGAACAGATCGCGCTCGAGCCCGGGCGCCTCGATCTCCCGCATTCCGGTCACGAAGTTGAACCCCAGGTTCCCCTTGTGAACGCGCCACTGCACGGCCGGCGGCAGGATGCCCTCCATTCCCCGGCGCTGGATCAGCCGGCTCCACCCGTCGTCCAGCTTCTGTTCGGCGGGGATGGCGATACAGAACTCGACCAGCCGCCGATCGAAGAAGGGGAAGCGCGGCACGATCCCGGAGGCCGACGCGACCCCGTCCAGAAGCTCGAGCCCGTACTGGTAGCGGGGAAGGGCCAGGACCCGCGCGTGGTCCTCGCGCGCGGAGCGCGCCTGCCCGGCGTTCGGCCGGAGCTCCCGCTTCCGCTCCCGGAGGCGCGTCCGCGCGGCGAATTCGCCGCGCAGGAACGACCTGGGGGCACCGTTCGCATCCGGTCCCCCGCTGGAGAGGACGGAGAGACGACGCGGCAGGACCGGCTGGATCCCGTATCGCAGGAGCAGCGCCAGCCGCGACCGGGGACCGGTCGCGATCGCGTTCCACCCCCGGAACCAGTTCCCCCACTCGCCGGAGCGGGCGAGCCGGACGAGCTGCGGGTAGAGGAGGAATCGCGGGAACCAGTTTCTGGGCGACTCGCAGCGGACGGTCAGCGCCTCGACCTCCTCGACCGCCGTAGTCCAGCGGCCTTCGTTCGCGAGATCGATGAACCGCTCGTAGCCGTTGCTCACCACGCTGTCCCCGTCGGTGCCGTCCAGGAAGACCCGCGCGCCCTCCCTCCGCGCCGCCTCGAACACGGCCCGCGTCATGTAGAGGTTGAACCCCATCGGCGGATAGTCGAGGTGCCCGAGCAGCCGGTCGTAGTCGGCGAGCGGCGCGAGAAGATCCGCGCGCACCCTGTGGAGGGAGATCCCGGGGGTCGCCGCCACGGCCTCGACGAATTCGCTCTCGTCGTTCGAGACGCGTCCCTCCTCGGGCAGGCCGGGGAACACGGCCGCGAACGCGTGGACGGGCCGATCGGCGGGCAGGATCCTCCTCGCGGCGCAGACGATCGACGAGCTGTCGAGGCCTCCGCTCAGCGCGGCGGCCACCGGGTCCGCGCCCCGCAGGCGCGCCTCCACGGCGCGCAGGAAGATCTCGCGGAAGGCCTCCGCGTACTCCTCGTCCGAGGAAAGACGGACCTCGCGATCCGCATCGGGCTCCCAGTACTTCCCCATCCGCACGCCCTCGCGGGTCACCTCGAGGAAGTGCGCCGCGGGGAGACGCCGGATCTCCCGGTAGAAGGTCCGCTCGGGGTCGTCCAGGAAGTCGTCCAGAAAGAACGCGACCTGGACTTCGTCCAGCGCGCGAGGCACTTCGGGGAGGGAGAACAGCGGGCGGCTCTCGGTAGCGAAGGCGAACAGGCGGGCGGATAGGTGGTAGCAGAACGGACGGGCGCCGAACGGGTCGCGCGCGCAGAAGAGCGTGCCCCGCTCGCGGTCCCAGATCGCGAACGCGAAATCGCCCAGCAGCCGTTCGGGCGCGCCCACGCCCCAGTGGCGATAGGCCTCCACGATCAGCGCGTCGTCGGTGATCGCCTCGAGGGGGCTGCCCGGCAAGAGACGAGCGGCGAGATCCTCGCGGTTGTCGATCCGCGCGTCGGCGGCCACGACGATCGCGCCTCCCGCGCCGGCCGCGAGGCCGACCGGGCCGTCGGTCCATATGGAGAATTCGGGAACGCGATGGGCCTGGCGGGACGCCATCCCGGCGACGACCGCGGGATCCGCGTTGCGGCCGTCACGAAAAAACAGGCCTGCGATGGCGCTCACGCCATGCGACCAGGCCTGGGGACAAAAAAGAGCCCGGGGTTCAAATCCGAGAATGAAGCAGGATCAGAACCCCGGGCGAAACTCGACTGCTCGGTCGGTTACGAAACCCCCGGGAAGCCATCCCCCGGGCAAAGCGGGTCCATCTTGTACTGACCGGGCGGGCAGTTCTGGAACGGCGACTGGTCGAAGTACCCAGGCAGCTTCGCGTTCGGATCGCCGGGGTTCGGATCCGCCTTGGTGGCGGTCAGCTCCGGCATGCTCCCGAACACTTCCAGATTCGGCGTCTCCCAGGTTTTCTTGATGGTCATGATGCCTCTTTTCCCACACGTGGTTATGGAACGGCACTCTTGTGTCGCCCAGCTTCCATCCCTGGGATCGTCCACGGAGTATATCCGACCCGCTCTGTTCTTTCAAGGCTTAATAAAGTACGGATATGAGGCGTTCTGACCACATTATCGGTGCGCCTTCACCTACCCCGCGCTGGTCAAATAGTATGCGATCTGCGCAGCCTCCGCAAGCCTTCCCGGGACCCCCGGGCGACTGCGCCAGCTCCCGGCCGCGAGGATCCCGGCCGGCAGGGAAAGCTGGGCCACCTCGCCCCACGTGACGTCCCAGGCCGGCATCGAGGTCCGCGAGACCGAGAGAACCCGCGCGGGCCGCCCGGTCACGGTCTCGAACTCGCGCGCGGCGATCGCACCCACCCGGCCGTCCGGCTCGGAGACGACGGAAGGCATGCGGGCGCCTCCGAGGAACGCCGTGTACTGGCCGCGCCGTCCCGCGTGGATCTCGCCGCCGAAGAGGCTGTCGTTCCACGTCACCCCCCGGGTCGCCAGATTCTCGCCGAAGGCCACCTGGTAGCCGAGGCCGGAGAGCCCCGTCTCGCCCGCCTCGAGGTGGACGACCGCGAGCGGGTTGTAGGCGAGCGCGGCGAGCCGCCGCGCCGCGTCGGGGGCCGGGCCGGCCAGGAGCTTGGCCGCGGCCGGGGCATCGCAGGCCAGGACCACGACCCGTGCCTCGATCACGTCGCGGGCGCACTCCACCATCCAGGCGCTTCCCGCGCGCTCCAGGCGCCGGGCCGCGTTTCCCAACCGCACCGACCCCGCTCCAGCGGCATGGAGCGCATCGGTCAGCGCCTGCACGCCGTTCCGGAACGTGCACGCGGCGGCCGGCACCCCGGTGCGCCGCGCGAACCGCGTAAGGAGGCTCCGCCGGACGCCCAGGTCGCGAAGAACGCCGGAGAGCGAAAGGTCCACGGGCATGTCGGCGGGGTCGGAGGCGTAGAGGCCGCCGAAGAGCGGGCCCGCCAGCCTCTCGTACGCCTCGCGCCCGAGCTTCCGCGTGAAGAACCCCGCCACGCGCTCGCCGGGCCGCGGGCCGGCCGTCAGCGGCTCCCGCGCCAGACGGAGCTTGCCGCGCCAGGTGAGCGCGTCGCCGGTCGCGAGCGCGCGCAGCGAGAACGGCACCTCGCGGAGGGCGCCACCGGCGTACACGTACAGCGGGAGTCCCTCCGGCGCGCGAACGATCTCGGATTCGAGGCCGAGCTCGCGCACGAGAGTCGCCAGGGCCCCGGACAGGCGAAGGCGCTGGGGACCGAAGTCGAGGACTCTGCCTTCGACGTTCGCGCTGCGGATCACGCCGCCGGGACGATCGGCCGCCTCGAGGACCACGTGCTCAACGTCGCGCTCGGCGAGCTCGCGGGCCAGCGCGAGGCCCGTCACTCCTGCCCCCACGATACAGATCATGCGGCGAGCTCTCCGGTCTGAAACCCGTGTCTCAGGGGAGCCGTTAAGATATCGGCTCGCAGGCGGCTCGCTACGCGCAGGACGAGCGGAACCGGCCACCCGGCTCCGAGTACCATATCCGTACGCGAGACACCGTCATGCGATACGGCCACTTCTCTCTCACGATCGGAGCTCCCGTATGAAGCGATCCGCGTTCGCCATTCTCTCGTTGTTCGCGATCGCGGGGCCGCCCGCCGCGCTGGCCCAGCCCGAAGGGCCGAATCTCGTCACCGGCGCGTTGACGATCTCGAGCCCGCGAGGCGAGTTCGACGACAACACCGATACGGGGTTCGGCTTCACCGGCGGCTACCTGCGGTCGCTCACCCCGAACCGCGTGGTGGGGGTGGGTTTCTCCGGCTCCTTCCTGAGCTACGGCAGCACCCGGCGGCGGGCGCCCTTGTCGAACACCATCCCCGACATCACCGTGGAGGTGGAGACGAGCAACAACACCGCCTTCGCCCTCGGGATGCTCGAGGTGCGCGTCCCGGGGAGCTTCCAGCCCTACGTGCAGGCCGTCGGGGGCGGGGGCTTCTTCTACACCACGACGTCGCTCGAGGACACCCGCACCGACGAGGTCATCATCAGCGACACGAACCAGAGCGACGCCACCTGGGTGTGGGGCGGCGGAGCGGGTCTCCGGTTCCGCGTCTGGGAGAGCACGCCGGACCCCCAGCAGGAGGCCGCGCGCGGCCCCCGGGTCTCGCGCTCCCGGCTCTACGTCGACGCCGGGGTTCGCTACCTGAAGGGCAACGAGGTGGAGTATCTGAAGGAAGGGTCGCTGGTGACCGACGACGGCGAGTTCGACATCGACCCGCGTCTCGCGCGCAGCGAGATCGAGGTCGTCCAGTATCAGATCGGCGTCGCAGTCACGTTCTAGCAGCGCACACCTTGACGAAACGCGGAATACGCGATACTCTGATTATCGGAATGACAGACAAGGAGACCACAACGGTCGGTAGCCGAGGGACCGTGGTCATTCCGGCCCCTCTCCGACGGCAGTACGGATTGCGCACGGGCTCGTTGATCATCGCCGAGCCCCGGGACGACGGTATCCTGCTGCGTCCGGCCGTCGCTCTGCCCGTGGAGATCTACACTCAAGAGCGCCGCGCGGAATTCCTTCTCTCCACCGCGATCGACGAGGAGGACTACTCGCATGCCGTCGAGGAAGTGCGACGCTCGGGAGTCGACCCGGACACGGTCCCCCATCGGAAGCCCTGACGGGTGGATGTCGTCTTCCTGGATGCAAACATCCTGTTCTCCGCCGCGTATCGCCCGAATGCAGGACTTCTACGACTCTGGGATCTCGAGGAGGTCGAGATCGTCTCGTCGGAGTATGCAGTGGAGGAGGCTCGGCGGAACCTCGCGGAGGCTACGCAACAGAAACGCCTCGATCGCCTTCTGCGCCTGATCCGAATCGTCCCGGAAACCCCGTCCCGGGAAAACGAAATCGGTGGCGGTACAGAGTCTCTCCCTTCCAAGGACCTCCCGATCCTGTTGGCTGCCATAGCTGCGCACGCAACGCACCTGCTCACCGGCGACCTCACGCACTTCGGTCACCTTCTCGGGCGTCGAATCCGGGGCCTGACGATCCTCACACCCAGTCAGTACCTAGCGGCCCGGCTTGGCGGCTCGCGGCCGGCGGAGTAGCTTTTTCCCAATGGCGGACAAGACCGGGGTTATCGAGGTCCAGGGAACGGTCGAGGAGTGCCTGCCGAGCACGATGTTCCGGGTGCGGCTCGACAACGACCACATCGTGCTCGCGCACATCTCCGGAAAGATGCGCAAGAACTACATCAAGATCCTGACCGGGGACCGGGTGACTGTGGAGCTCTCGCCGTACGACCTGTCCCGGGGCCGCATCACCTACCGCTTCAAGAACTGAGGGCCGTCCCATGAACAAACGCTTCGCCGCCGTGCTGTGCGCGGTACTGGGCGGATTCGTGGTCGGCGCGGGCATCGCCCGCGTGGACCCGCCGCGGATCGCAACCGATCTGACGTACGAGACCTATCCGCTGGACGAGTCGGGGAACGTCGACCGCAGCTCCACGCCGACCCGCCACTGGTACAAGGACCAGAAGTCCAGGATCGACAACTTCACGATGAAGGACGGCAGTCCCGTCCTCTCGTCGAGCTTCATCCTCGACTGCGACTCCTCGCGGATGATCCAGGTGAACTGGGAAGAGCGTACGGTCATGGTGACGACCTTCGAGGACTGGGCCCGCGCGATGGAGGAGATGATGAAGCTCGCCAGACGCTACGCGGGCATGGTGCCGGGTCAGGACCGGGAAGAGCCCCGGGAGAACACGACCGGCGGCGTCGTCACGAACACGACGACCTGGCACGACACGACGGCTCAGCGCGACTGGTTCGGACTGCCGGCCCGTTACGCCGAGTACACCGAGTCGACGGCGTCTTCCCCCGATGCGTGCTATGACGTCGAATCGACCGTCGAGCACCGGGTCTGGACCACCCGGCTCGACATCCCGCTCTGCATCCCGGACCTGAACTTCAACATGGAAGCGATGCCGGACGTGGCGGACGGCGGCGGGGGCTGCGTGGACCGGCACGAGAGCCGTGTGGTCGGCACGCCGCGGACCCTCGACTTCCTGCTGCGGACGGAGACGATCACGACCGTGGACGGCCAGCGGCGGTCGAGCGGCTACGAGGTCACCGACCTGTCGCGCGCGGTCCTTGCGGACTCGCTCTTCCAGCCGCCCGCGGGCTTCGAGCGGATCGAGCTCGAAGACATGTTCGGCGGGATGGCGGAGATGGACGCCGCCATGGGCGGGGCCGCCGAGCCGGTCGAGCCCAAGGCCGCGGGCATCGTGCGGATCGGCGTCGCGCTCTCGGCCCCGCCCGACATGCCCGCCGACCCGAACGCGATCAAGCGCGGGATCGCGGACTGGATCGAGACCCAGGGCGGCTACGACGCGGTGTCGCTCGTGGCCCGCGACCGCGCGGGGGCGCTCGCCGAAGCCCCCGGCGTCGAGGCGGACTACGTCCTCTTCTACGATCTCGAGAAGGCGAAGGCGGGCGTCTCGGCGGGCGGAGTGATCGGCGGAATCGTCGGGGGCTCGCTGGGCGCGCGCGCGGCCGGCGGCGCGATGAAGCTCGAGGTCGAGGGGAGCTACGACATGAGCGCGGTGCCCGGCGGCGAGCGCGTCGCTCGCGACCAGATCGAGGAGGACAAGGGCACCGAGGATCCGCAGAGCGACCTGACCGAGATACTGTCCGACGTGGCCCGGGAGGCGCTGGAAGCGCTCAAGTAGCTCGGTGTACTCGCTGACCGACTACTGCGCGATGATCGCCGACCGAGTGCGTATGGAAGCGTACCAGGCGGCGCTGCGGCGCGCGGTGACGCCGGATTCGGTCGTGCTCGACGTGGGAACGGGGATCGGCACGTTCGCGATCCTCGCCTGCCGGTACGGCGCCCGTCGGGTGTTCGCGGTCGAGCCCGGCGACGTCGTCCATCTGGCGCGGCGGATCGCCCACGACAACGGCGTGGCCGACCGGATCGAGTTCATCCAGGACGTATCCACCGAGATCACGCTGCCCGAGCGGGCCGACGTGATGATCTCGGATCTACGGGCCGTGCTCCCGCTGTTTCAACAACACATCCCCTCGATCATCGATGCGCGGAAGCGGCTCCTCCAGCCGGGCGCGGTCATGATCCCGTGGAGGGACACCCTCTGGGGAGCGGTCGTCCACGCGCCCGAGTACTATCGCAAGGCGACGCAGCCGTGGAGCGACGAGCTGGAGGTGGACATGCGAGCCACCCATCCCATCCTGACCCAGATGTCGCGACGCGCCTTCGCTTCCGCCGACCAGCTCGTCACCGAGCCGATGCCCTGGGCCACACTGGAGTACGAGACGATCGAGAGCCCCAACGTCCAGGGGAGCCTGAAATGGACCGCGACGCGGACGGCCACCGGCCATGGCATGATGCTCTGGTTCGACACCGAGCTGGCGGACGGCGTCGGCTTCTCCAACGCACCCGGTCAGACCGAGACGATCTACGGGAGGGAGTTCTTCCCGTTCAGCTCCGAGGTCGAGCTGAATCCCGGGGATTCGATCTCCATCGACCTGTCCGCGGACCTGGTGCGGGATCGATACGTGTGGCGCTGGGACACTCGGGTCGTGAGCGCGGGGGATGGCGGCGCCGACCGGGCGAGATTCCAGCAGACCTGCCTGTCGACCGATTTCTATTCCTCGGAGAGCCACCGCAAGGGATAGCCGGCCCGCCACAGGACCAGCCCAGACGG
>DASSPT010000053.1:0-30267 GCA_035699465.1 Gemmatimonadota bacterium | reverse complement strand
GGATCGACTGACTCCGCTTTTGCCCCGCCGCTCCGCCGCGCGTTAGTTTGCTGCCCTCATGACCCGAGCCAGGATACTCGACCGCATCCGAAGCCCCGACGATCTGAAGGGCCTCTCCCGCGAGGCTCTCCATCAGCTCGCCGACGAGGTCCGCACGCGCGTGCTGGAGGTCGTGGCCAAACGCGGCGGGCACCTCGGAGCGCCGCTCGGCGTCGTCGAGCTGGCGGTCGCGCTCCACCACGTCTACGACACGCCCCGCGACAAGGTGATCTGGGACGTCGGGCACCAGTGCTATCCGCACAAGATCCTGACCGGGCGGAACGCTGAGATGGACGACCTGCGCCAGCACGAGGGCCCGTCGGGCTTCTGCCGGATCGTCGAGAGCGAGTACGACGTCTTCGGCGCGGGCCATGCCTCGACCTCGATCTCGGCCGCGCTCGGGATCGCCACCGCGCGGGATCTGTCGGGCGAGGACTTCAAGGTCGTGACCGTGACAGGCGACGGCGCGATGACGGCCGGCCTGGCGTACGAGGGACTGAACAACGCGGGCGCGGCCAAGAGCGACCTGCTCGTCATCCTGAACGACAACCAGATGTCGATCGCGCCGAACCTCGGCGCCATGCATAACTACCTGACGGGCATGCTGACGAATCCGCTCTACAACCGGATCAAGAGCCAGATCTGGGACCTGACCGGCCACATTCCCAAGGTGGCGGAGGACGTGCGGAGCTTCGCCGCGCGGATGGAGGAGAGCCTGAAGGGCCTGGTGACGCCCGGCGTTCTCTTCGAGGAGCTGGGCTTCCGCTATTTCGGCCCCATCGACGGCCACGACCTGGACGAGCTGATCGACACCCTCCAGAAGATCGAGCAGCTCCCGGGGCCGCGGCTCCTGCACGTCCTGACCGTCAAGGGAAAGGGCTATCCCTACGCCGAGGCCGACCAGTGGAAGTACCACGGGGTGGGGAAGATCAACCTCGAGTCGGGCAAGGTGGAAGGGCCGCCTGCGCCGCCGAAGTGGACCAAGGTCTTCGGCAACGCGCTGGTCGAGATCGGGCGCAAGAACGAGAAGGTGTGTGCGATCACGGCGGCGATGCCGGACGGCGCAGGAGTCCAGGGCTTCCTGGAGACGTTCCCGGAGCGCGGCTTCGACGTGGGTATCGCCGAGCAACACGCGGTGACGTTCGCCGCGGGGCTGGCGCGCGAAGGATTCATCCCCGTCTGCGCGATCTACTCGACCTTCCTCCAGCGCGGGTACGACGGCGTCGTCCACGACGTTTGCATCCAGGACCTTCCGGTCGTGTTCGTGCTGGACCGCGCGGGTCTCGTGGGCGAGGACGGACCGACGCACATGGGCGCCTACGACGTCGCGTACCTGTCCGCGTTGCCGAACATGATCGTGGCGGCGCCGATGGACGAGCACGAGCTCCAGGATCTGCTACATACCGCGATCGCCCAGCGCGAGCACCCGTTCGCGATCCGCTATCCGCGGGCCTCGGTGTCCGACGGCGTCGACCTCGCGCGCCGGGACTTCTCCCTCCTGCCGATCGGCAGGTGGGAGACGCTCCGCGAAGGGTCCGACGTTTGCATCCTCGCCGTCGGGACGATGGTGAAGCCGTCCCTGGCGGCGGCCGAGGAGCTGGCCGGCTCGGGGCTCGCGGCGCACGTGATCAACTGCCGGTACCTCAAGCCCATGGACGTCGACCTCCTCGTCGAGGCGGGGCGACGGTTCGGCAGGATCCTGACGGTAGAGGAGAGCGCCCTGTGGAGCGGGTTCGGAGCCAACGTCGGGCGCATCCTCGCCGACCACGGCGTGTACCCCGAGATCCGCTCGCTCGGCATGCCGGACCGCGTGATCGACCACGCCGCCCGGAGAATCCAGCTCGAGGAGTGCGGTCTCACACCCGCCGCCATCGCGGAGGCGGCCCGGGCGCTCGTGGACGCCCCCGTCCGCCCGTAGGCTCTTCCCACGTGGGCTCGCGCGCGGCCATCGTCGTCAATCCGCGACGGCGGGGCGTAGCCGAGATCCTTCCCCGGCTCATAGAGCATCTGGGCGCAAAGGGCTGGCGCGCGGCCGTCGATCCCGCGGTCCGGGAGAAGCTCTCCCTGGACGCCGATCCCCTCGAATGGACGTCGCTGGCGGCCGATCTCGTCATCACGCTGGGCGGGGACGGGACCTTGCTTCGCGCGGCGCGCGCCCTCGCCGGCCGCGAGATCCCGATCTTCGGTGTGAACCTGGGCGGGCTGGGGTTTCTCACCTCGGTGCCCGCGGCCGACTTCTGGAACGGGATCGATGCCGTGCTGGAGGGCCGGGCGCCACTCGAGCGCCGCATGACGATCGTGGCGGAGATCCGCCGCCGGGACCGCACCGTTGCCCGCCACCAGGCCCTCAACGAGGCGGTGATCCACAAGGGCGGCTCGCTGCGCGTCATCGAGCTGCGGCTGTCGATCGGGCCGGACGAGATCGGATCGTACCTGGCGGACGGGCTCATCCTCTCGACCCCGACCGGCTCGACGGGCTACAACCTCTCCGCCGACGGTCCCCTGGTCGTCCCGCACCTCGATCTGATCGTCGCCACGCCGATCTGCGCCCACACGCTGGCCATCCGGCCGATCGTCCTTCCAGCCGATGGTCCGGTCGAGGCGGTGCTCGCCTCCGGGGGCCAGGGCGCCTTTCTGGTCCTGGACGGCCAGGTCGAGGAGCGACTCGAGGTCGGCGACCGGGTCACCGTACGGCGCGGTGACCACGCGATCGTCCTTGCGGGTCAGGACACCGGCACGTACTTCGAGCGCCTGCGCGGCAAGCTCATGTGGGGCGGCCGTGCGAAGCGGGGTGTCTCCTGATGCGACTCGTTCGAAGAGAATGCGGAAGACCATGCTGAGGCGTCTTCACATCGAAGAATATGCGCTGATCGACGCCGCCGAGCTCGATCTGGGTCCGGGGCTGAACGTCCTGACCGGGGAGACGGGAGCCGGCAAGTCGATCCTCGTCGATTCGCTGTCGCTCCTCCTCGGCTCACGCGCTTCGGGTCACGCCATCCGGCAGGGCGCGGAGCGAGCCGTCGTCGAGGGCCTGTTCGAGATCGACGGCGAGGAGACGCTGGTCCGGCGCGAGATCCATCGCGACCGCACGAACCGCTGCTACCTGGATGGCGCAATGGCCACCGCCCGCATGCTCCAGGAGCGGACGGAGCGCTGGGTGGAGCTTCACGGGCAGCACGAGGACCAGCTCCTCGTCCGCCCGTCCGCCCAACGCGCGCTCCTGGACGCCTTCGCGGGCGCATCCGAGGTCGCGGAAAGTGTGGCCGAGCTGGCCGCCGCGCTCGAGGCGCTCGAGGTCGAGGCGCTGGAGCTGGCGCGGGAAGAGTCGGCCCGGGCGAGTCGCAGCGAATACCTGAGATCCCAGATCGACGAGATCGAGAAGGCGGCACTCGTGCCCGGGGAAGAGCAGGGCCTGGACGCACAGGCCCGGCTCCTGGCGCACGCCGAGGAGCGGATGCGCATCGCCGGCGAGGCGCACGAGGCGCTGGACGGCGCCGAGGATTCGCTGACGTCGGTCCTCTCGGCGCTCGGTCGCCGTCTCGAGCGTCTGGCGGAGCTCGATCCCCCCGCCGGCCCGCTCGCCGAGCGGCTCGAGAGCGCGCGCTACGAGCTGGCCGATGTCGCGCGCGAGCTCTTCGGCTACGCGAGCGCGATCGACCACGATCCGGCGCGGCTCGCGGCGATCGAGGAACGGCGGGAGCTTCTGTTCCGCCTGGGGCGCAAGCACGGCACGGTCACGGTAGCGGAGCTGGTCGAGCGCGGCGCCGAGATGGCCGCCGAGCTCGCCGACCTCGAGCGCTCGACGGCGCGGGAGGCGGCGCTCGAAGCCGAGCGCGCCACGCTTCGGGCGGAGCTGGCCGAGGCCGCCGGCGAGCTCTCCGACGCGCGCGAAGCCGGCGCCGATCGGCTGGAAGCGGCCGTCCGCGAGCGGCTGTCGGCGCTGGGGATGGGCGAGGGGCGCCTGGTCGTCGAGCTGGCCAGGAGGCCGGACGCCGGGGGCGTGGAGTGGTCGGGGGAGCGGTACGCGTGCTCGCGCGCGGGCCTCGAGGACGTGGCGTTCCGAATCGCGCCCAACCCAGGCGAGGCGGCGCGGCCGCTCTCGCAGATCGCGTCGGGCGGAGAGCTCTCGCGTGTGCTCCTGGCGATCAAGTCCGCGCTCGCCGCCGTGGATGGCGTGCCGACCCTGGTCTTCGACGAGATCGACGCGGGGATCGGCGGCATCGTCGCGCATCACGTAGCGGAGCAGCTGCGCCTCGTCTCCGCGCACCATCAGGTCGTGGTCGTGACGCACCTCGCGCAGATAGCGGCCGCGGCGGACCGCCACTTGCTGGTCGAGAAGTCGGCCGCGGGAGGCCGCACCGTGACGACCGTGCGCGCAGTGGACGGGGAGGAGCGCGTGCGCGAGATCAGCCGGCTCCTGGGCGGCGACCCCGAGCGCGACGTCTCGCGGCATCACGCCGCGGAGCTCCTGGCGGGGCGGACGTGAGCGGGGTCCCGGAGATCGGCGGCGGAGAGCCCGAGAAGGTCGTCGGGGGCCTGCGGCTCCAGACGCTCCCCAACGCGCTGTCGCTCGCCCGCATGGCCGCCCTGCCTCCCGTCCTCTACCTCCTTCGCCGCGGCGATCCGCAGAGCGACCGGTGGGCGCTCGCGATTCTGCTGGTGGCCGGGGCGACCGATCTCCTGGACGGCTGGCTCGCGCGGCGACGCGGTGCGGTAAGCGCATCCGGAAAGGTCGTCGACCCGCTGGCGGACAAGGTCCTGATCGGAGGGCTGGTGATCTACCTCGCGCTGGCGCGGGAATTCCCCACGTGGCTCCTTCTGGCGATCGTAGCGCGCGATGTCGCGCTCATGGCCGGGGCCTGGCTCTTCTTCCGCCGGGACAAGCTGGTCTTCGCGGCGGACTGGACGGGGAAGTGGACGACGTTCTTCCTCGGACTCTTGATCCTCGCCCACATCCTCGAGTGGCGGGGGGCGTACCTGCCGCTCACCGTTCTGGCCACCGCCGCGCTGGCCGCCACCTACGTGTCATACGGATCCCGCGCCTGGAAGTACCGGCGCGAGCTCATCCATCCGACGGCCGCACACGGATCCTGACCTCGCCGACTGGCGCGCGACACGGGTTCGAGCCAGACTAATGCCCGGGTCCGACGCGGGAGGGGGCGAGAGCGCGATGGCAGAAAACTCCGATTCGATCCTCCCCGACGAGGAGTCGCCGGATCCGGCGGACGTGGCCGCGATCGAGGAGACGGGTCCCGGCGAGGCGCCTACCGCCGTCGACCCATCGTCGATTCCCGACGCCCTTCCGATCCTCCCGACCGAGGACTCGGTCCTCTATCCCTTCACGATCGTTCCGCTCGCGTTCGACGAGCCATACCTGATCGCGGCCGTCGACGAGGCGATGCGACGGGAGCGGATGGTGGGTGTCGTGATGCGGAAGTCGGCGGATTCCGCGAACAAGGAGGCGATCGCCCGGGAGGACCTCCACGACGTCGGGACCGTCGCCGTGATCCACCGGCTCGTCAAGCATCCCGAAGCGGGCATGCGGCTCCTGGTTCAGGGCGTGAGTCGATTCCGCATCGTCGAGCTCCAGCAGACCGAGCCGTTCTGCGAGGCCTCGGTGCTCGTGCTGACCGAGGCGACCGGCCCCCGCAGCGTCCGACAGGAAGCGCTCCTTCGCGAGGGATACGACCTCGCCGATCAGGTCATCCGCGCCAGCCCGTACCTTCCCGACGAGCTGCACAACGCCGTTCGGCAGCTCGACGACCCGATCAAGTTCTCCTACATGGTCGCGTCGATGCTGCAGCTCGAGCGCGACGACAAGCAGCGCATCCTGGAGACGGGCGATGCGGAGGAGAAGCTCTCCATCGTCATAGAGGGGTTGCGCCGCGAGCTGAACGTGCTGGCGATCGGCGGAGAGATAAAGAGCCAGGTCGACGAGGAGATCCAGAAAAAACAGCGCGAGTACTACCTCCGCGAGCAGCTCAAGGCGATCCGCGAGGAGCTCGGCGAGGGCGGCGACGAGAGCGCGGAGATCGACCGTCTGCGGCAGTGCCTGGAGGCCGCCGAGGCGCCGGATCATGTGATGAAAGCCGCCGAGGAGCAGCTGCAGCGGCTGGCCAACATTCCGTCGGCGAGCCCCGAGTACTCCGTCATCCTCAGCTACCTGGACTGGCTCTGCGACGTGCCGTGGTCGAAGTCTACGGAGGATCATCTGGATCTGGATCACGCGCGTCGGATCCTCGACGAGGATCACTACGATCTCGCCGAGGTCAAGGAGCGGATCCTGGAGTATCTGGCGGTGCGGAAGCTGAAGGCCGACATGAAGGGACCGATTCTGTGCTTCGTGGGACCCCCTGGCGTGGGGAAGACCTCGCTGGGACGCTCGATCGCTCGCGCGATGGCCCGCGAGTTCGTGCGGATGTCGCTCGGCGGGATGCGCGACGAGGCCGAGATCCGCGGTCACCGGCGAACCTACATCGGCGCCATGCCGGGCAGGATCGTACAGTCGCTCAAGCTCGCGGGGACGAACAACCCCGTGTTCATGCTCGACGAGATCGACAAGATCGGCGCGGATTTTCGCGGCGATCCGTCGAGCGCGCTGCTGGAGGTCCTGGATCCGGAGCAGAACGACACGTTCCGCGATCACTACCTGGATCTGCCGATCGACCTTTCGAAAGTGCTGTTCATCGCGACCGCCAACATTCTCGATACCATTCAGCCAGCGCTTCTCGACCGGATGGAGATCATCCGGCTGCCCGGGTACACCGACCGCGAGAAGATCCACATCGCGCGGAAGTATCTGGTCCCCAAGCAGCTCGAGGAGAACGGGCTCACGGCGGAGCAGCTCGAGATCGACGACGAGGCGCTGGAAGCGGTGATCGAAGACTACACGCGCGAGGCCGGGGTCCGGAACCTGGAGCGTGAGATCGGGAAGATCTGCCGCAAGGTGGCGACGCGGATTGCCGCCGAGGAGGTGGGTCACGTGAAGGTGACCAGGGGCGACGTCCACGAGTACCTCGGTGCGCGCAAGGCGTTCCACGAAGTCGCCAGCCGGGTCGCACAGCCGGGAGTGGCGACCGGCCTGGCGTGGACGCCGAGCGGTGGCGAGATCCTGTTCATCGAGGCTTCGCGGATGCCCGGGAGCAAGGGGTTCACGCTCACCGGCAAGCTGGGCGACGTCATGCAGGAGTCCGCGCGCGCGGCGTTGGGGTACATCCGCTCGCACGCCCTGGAGCTGGGGATCGAGGAAGACTTCTTCTCGAAGAGCGACGTCCATCTGCATGTCCCCGCGGGCGCCGTGCCGAAGGACGGCCCATCGGCGGGCGTGACGATGGCCGCCGCCCTGGCCTCCGCGCTGACCGGCCGCAAGGTACGGCCGGATGTGGCGATGACCGGAGAGATCACGCTCACCGGTCAGGTGCTCCCCGTGGGTGGCATAAAAGAGAAGCTCGTCGCAGCAAGGCGCTCGGAAATCAAGCAAGTCATCCTGCCAGCGCGCAATCGCGAGCACGTCCAGGAGATCGAACCGGAACTGGTGGAGGGGCTCGAGTTCGTCTATGCGGAGACGATCGGAGACGTGCTCGAGGCGGCGCTCCTGAAGCCGGCAGACGAGGGGAAGGAAGGGGAATCGATCGAGAGTGAGGAAACCGCGGAAGCGGTCCGCTAGCTGCGTCCCGAATCCCGCTGAAGGTTCACCGCTGGTGCCGGGGGCGGGAGTCGAACCCGCACGAGCTCGCGCCCACAGGATTTTAAGTCCCGCGCGTCTACCGTTCCGCCACCCCGGCGGAAGCCCAAGTTAGCGTAGGCAGGGAGAATGAGCAGCCTTCGCGCCAGGCCCGCCAGGGCACTTTCCGACATGCTTCCGCGCCACTTCGCGGTAATCGCTGTGGCGACGGTCCTGTCGATCGCCGTGGCGGCCTTGCTGGCGGCGAGAGAGCCGCGCGCCCATCGGGCGACGGCCGTCGTCCGGCTGACCGCTTCACAGACTCCGATCGCCTCCCGTGTCGATCCCGTGCTCAGCGAGATCGTCGTGCTGACGAGCCGCACGGTCATCGGGAACGCGATCGATCGCGAAGGCCTGCGGGTCGTCTCCAGCTCGTCCGACGACGTGCCTGCCGGAGCGTCCCGCGAGCAGGCGATCGATTACGTCCTCGAACACCTGGATGCGACCCCGGTCCCGTCGGAGGCGCAGATCCGCGTGGAATTCACCTCGGCGGATTCGAGCATGGCGCCGCGCACCGTGAACGCGATCGTGCGCGCGTACGAGGTGGCGAGCGCCGAGGCCGCCCGGCGAGAGGCCCGGCGAAGGCTGGAGTTCCTCGAGCGGGAGCTTCGCGCCACGGACTCGCTGCTCCCGATCGCGCGGATCGAGCGCGAAAACGTGCAGGCGCGCGAGGCCTCGATGGCGACGAGGGAAGGGCAGCTGTCGAGCCTGCGACTGTCGGAAGCGACCCTCAGCCGGACGCTGACCGGGCCCGGCGCCGAGGGCGCGGTCGACTCAGGGGCCCTGATGTCGGTCCCCGCGATGGCGGGGGACCCGGCCGCCCGCCGCCTCTACGCGCGGTTCGTCTCCTACCGATCCGAGCGGGAGACGCTGCTCGCGGCGCGCTCGCCCCAGCATCCCGACGTCCAGCGCTTGAACACGCTGCTCGCCGCCACGCGCGAGGAGCTGTTGAGGACGGCCCGCGCCAAACGCGAATCTCTGTCGGTGCAGATCGCCGAGCTCGAGCAGGAGTTGGCGTCGCGGACCGCGAGTATCCCGGGGTACGCCGTCGTGGCCGGCGAGCCGATCCTGCCGGCCAGCGTGGAAGCGCTGGAGCAAAACGCCGCGGAGCTGCGGGAGCGGTACGACGCCGCACTGGCCGAGGCCGAGTCGCTGTCCGGGGCCGTGGAGAGCGTGGAGCCGGCGACGGGAGCGGTGCCGGTGCGGCCGATCCCGTGGGCGCAAATGGTGCTCGGACTCGTGACGGGTCTTCTCGTGGGGAGCGGGGCCGCGGTGGCGTGGGAGCGTCTGCTGGCCGGGCGCGACACGGAACCGGCGATGGCGGAAGCGGAGCCGCCGTCGGGCGCGGAGGCGGACGCGGCGCCCCCGCCGCGGGGCGAGGTTCAGACGCCGGCGGACACGGCCCCCGCAATGCCGGGCCGGGCCCCGGTCGTCGTGGCTCCCGTACCCAATCTGGCCGTGATCCCCGAGGTCCGGCCCTCGCTCGTCGAGCCGCCGCGGAACGGGGATTTCCGCCCGGGGCCGCTCCAGCTCGCCGGCATCGAGGCGTATCGGACCCTGCGGACGAACCTGGTCTCGGAGTGGTGGGGCCTCAAGACCCTCGTCGTGACGAGCGCGCATCCGGGCGAGGGAAAGACGACGACGTCGACGAACCTGGCTGCCACCTACGCCCGGCAGGGCATGAAGGTCGTGCTGGTGGAGTGCGACCTGCGCAGGCCTTCGCTCGGGCGTTACTTCGGGATCACCCGAGAGGTGGATCTCATGGACGTCCTCTTCGAAGGTCAGGATTGGCGGAAGGCGATCCAGATGACCAACATGCCCGGGCTCTACGTGATTCTGGGGGAGAAGTCCTTTCCCCGCGCGGGGGAGTCGCTGGGAGGGCCCGAGATGAAGCGCCTGCTGGCCGAGCTCTCGGGGGAATACGACATGGTGATCCTCGACACCTCCCCGCTCCTGGTCTCGACGGATGCGATCGTGCTGGGGCCGCTAGCGGACGCCGTGCTGCTCGTCGTACGCGGCACGCGAACGGACCGGCGGACCATGGTGGATGTCGTCAGGCGCCTGCGGGAGTCGGGGGCCAACGTGATCGGCACCATTCTCAACGATCCGGAGGGCGTCGGCTCCCCCTCGTGAGGGCGGGGCGCCCGTCAGTGGGTCTCCAGCCAGTCCAGATCCGCGGGCCGCACGAACTCGATCGGAAAGCTCGGCCCACCGATCACGACCGAGCTCAGAAGTAGTCGCGTCGGCACATCCTGCCCCGTCGATCCGGCCGGGAAGTAGAGCGCCGTCCATTCGATGGGTCCGGGGATCGACGTCCCGGGAAGCGGATCGGTGGTGAAGTCGAGCCGCGTACCGTCCCAGGTGCCGTCGTTGAACGCGATCCGCACTTCCCGGCCGGCCCTGAAGAAGCGGAACTCGCCGAGGAACTCGCCACCCGCCGGAAGGAGCTCCGCGTCGTAGCGGGTGACTCCCTGGTTGGTGATGAACAGCGTGGCCCAGTCGCCTTCGATGAGACGCGGGTTGCCCTCGAATCCGGCGCGCGAGGGATCGGTGACCGCGTCGCCGCAGCCGAGAGCGCAGAAGAGCAGGACAACGGAGAGAATCGAGCGACGCATGGGATGCCTCCTCAGCGTGCGTGGGCCAGGAAGAAGTCGACGGAGAGGGCGGAGGCCGATACGTCGCGGCTCGTTCGTCCCAGGGCTCCACCGCTCGGCACCGGCGATCCGGGCCAGGTGTGCCCGCCGCCTTCGATCGCGTAATAGACCACCGCGGCATCTCCGTCGCAGTCGGCGTGGAGCTCGCGGATCACCGTGGTCCCGTCGTCCTCGGCGTCCGGAAGCACGGTGATCTCCGGGCCGTCACAACCATCGCGGTCGGCCCAGCTCTCCACGGATTGTTCGATCGAGAGCAATCGCACGTTGACGACGTTGTTCCCGGCGAACCCGCCCTGGGGGGGGAAGAAGGTGTCATCCGAGCCGTGGAAGAACGCGAACGGAATGGCGCCGCCATCACACGCGGGAACGTACTCGGGCGCGATCAGGGTCGCCGCCACGCTCGCGGCGGCGGCTACGAGATCCTGCGCCGCGCACGCCAGGTAATGCACGAAGAGGGCCCCGTTGGAGATGCCTATGACGTAGACGCGGCGGCGATCGATCCCCACGTCCGCCACCAGCTGGTCCACCAGGTCCGACACGAACCCCAGGTCGTCGATCTCCTCCAGGACGGCGTCCGACCCGCACTGGAGACACTCGGTGTTCCAGTCGCCGAGGGCGGCGGCGGGGTAGGCGACGACGACACCGGACTGGTCCGCGACGTCGTCGAGACGGCTGACGGCACGCAGGTGAGGAGGGCTGCTGAGCGCCCCGTGAAAAGCCAGCACGAGCGGCAATCCGGCGTCGGCGCTCCAGCCCGGCGGGACGTGCAGGTCGTAGGAGCGCTCGAGCCCACCGGAGAGAATCGTCCGCGTGAAATCTCCGGGGCCCGGAACGGGATCGGGAATCGGGGCCACGGGACCCCCCGACCCGGAGTCGCACCCCAGCAGGAGCGCGGCGGCCAGGGAGAGAGGGAGCCTGGCGAATCGGCGGGCTTCCCGCACCGCCGCGGAGGAAAGGACGCGCGCCGTCATCGTTGTGGAAACCCCCGCGGTGCGCCGCCGGGTTTAGCCCGTGTCCCCGCTTGTGCGCCTCGCGGAGCGCGACGTAGACTCCGCCGAGATGGCCCACCGGCACTCGCACTCCGGCCCCCACGACCATTCGCATCCCGGCCCCGGAATCGATCGCACCCACGACCGGCGCCGACTGGGGATCGTGCTCGGGCTGACGTGCGCGTACATGGTGGCCGAGGTCGTGGGCGGTCTCTGGACCGGGAGCCTGGCACTCCTCGCCGACGCCGGCCACATGCTCACCGACGCCGCTTCGCTCCTGCTCGCCCTGGGCGCGCTCTGGATGGCCGGTCGCCCCGCGACCACCCGGCACACGTGGGCGTTGGCGCGCGTGGAGATCCTGGCGGCGCTCGTCAACGGGCTCTTCCTGTGGGTGGTGGTGGTGTGGCTGGTGTGGGAGGCGGTCGAGCGGTTCGGTGATCCGGGCGAGGTCCTCGCGGGGCCCATGATGGGGATCGCGGCAGGTGGGCTGATCGTGAACGGCTTCGCGCTCGCCGTGCTGCGGCACGACCGTCCGGCCGAGCGCAGCCTGAACGTGCATGGCGCGCGGCTCCACGTGGCGGGAGACCTGCTGGGATCGCTGGGAGCGCTGGCGGCCGGGGCGGTCATCTGGCTCACGGGATGGGTCGCCGCCGACCTCGTCGCGACCCTCGCCATCGGCGCTCTGATCGTGATTTCCTCGTGGCGGCTCGTTCACGAGGCGGTTCATGTCCTCATGGAAGGCGCCCCCAGCCACCTCGACGTCGAGGATCTCATCCGCAGACTCGGCGGGATGGAAGGGGTAGCGGGAATCCACGACCTCCACGTGTGGACGATCACCTCGGGGTACCCCGCTCTCGCCGTCCACGTCCTCTGCGCCGACGGCGAATCCCCGGAGATGCTGTTGGCGCGGATAAACCGGGTCTTGCGCGAGCGCTACGGGATCGAGCATACGACGATCCAGATCGAGCGCGCGATCCCTCCGGAGCGCGACGAGCCGATGACCCGTCCCCTCCAGCGCATCGAATGATCTCGCCGGAGCGTCATCGGCGCGCGCGCCGCGCCACGCTGACGGGAATCGCGGGCAACACCGTCCTGTTCGCGGTCAAGGGGACGATCGGGATCGCCAGCGGCTCGATCGCGCTCCTGTCGGACGCCTTCAACTCCCTCGTCGACGTGGTCGCGTCGATCGCGATCTGGTACTCGGTCCACGTCGCGGAACGGGAGCCCGACGCGGATCATCCGTTCGGCCATGAGCGCGCGGAGACGATCGCCGCGCTCGCGGTGGCGATCTTCACGGCGATCCTGGGGTTCGAGATCGGGCGCTCGGCGGTGGAGCGGCTCGTCTCCGGTCCCCAGCCGATCGAGCTGGCCGGCTGGGCCCTCGGCGCGCTGGTCTTCTCGATGGCGGGAAACCTGGCCCTCGCGCGCTATCTGCGCCGCCGTGGCGAAGAACTCGAAAGCCCCGCCATCCTCGCCAACGCGGTGGAGTGCGAGAACGACATCTGGACGTCGCTGGCGGCGCTGGTCGGACTCGTGGCGGCCGTGGCGGGTGCCGAGATCCTCGACCCCCTGGCCGGGATCCTCGTCGGGATCTGGATCGTGTGGGGCGGCTATCGCTTCGGCCGCAAGAACATCGACTACCTGATGGGCAAGAGTCCCGGCCAGGAGCTGGTCGAGCGAATCCGCTCGATGGCGCTCGGGATCGCCGGGGTGCGCGGGGTGCACGACGTGCGGGCGCACTACGTGGGCCACCGCATTCACGTCGAGGTCCACGTGGAAGTCGACCAGGAGCTGCCGACCAGGCGTTCCCATGACGTGGGCGGGAGCGTGCGGGCGGCGATCGAGCGGCTGCCAGGAGTGGATCGTGCGTTCATCCACGTCGATCCGGTGCTGGGTTCCACGCTGGCGGTGGAGACGCTGGCCCGGATCGAGCGCGCGGCGAGCGAGGCGTATTCCGCTTACGCGCGGTTGGACGCGGCCCGGCCGCCGGTGGCCGCGCTCTGGGCCGCGCTGGCCACCGCGGCGCAGGCACGCGCGGACCGCCTCGACGTCGTGCGGCGTCTCAAGGGTGCAGGCTGGCATTTCGCCGACGACGAGCTGGTCACCGAGCGGATCGAGCGGCGCTGGGCGCGGGCCCGGGAGGCGGCCGAGCAAGCGCGGGACGGAGGCCAGTCGATCGACGGCGCGCTCGACCTCGCGCTCGAGCTCGAAGGCCGCGAGGCGAGGGCGGACTTCGCGCGGGCGACGACGCCGCGCGACCCGACCGTCCGGGCCTCGCTCGAGGGCTCTTCGCCACCGCCCCCGGCCACGTCCGCGATGCGCGAGCGGGTGGAGGCCGCCGCCGAGGCGCTGAAGGGCGGGGCCGGCTCCGAGCGGCTCGCACGGCTCGCCCGGGAGCTCGTCGGAGGAGACGCCTCCCCGGGGGGTTGACGCGGAACCGGGTCCGGGGAATATTTAGCCGAGACTAATTATGTCCACGGAACCCCGAATCGAGAGCCCGGCCGACCCGGAGCCTGCCGCCGAGCTCCGGCCCACCGGAGTCAGCCGGCGCACGATCCTGCGCGGAGGCGCCGCGCTGGGAGCAGCCGCCCTGGGCGGCGCGGCGCTGGGGATCGGCAACCAGGCCGCGCAGACCCTCAGGCCCAGGGTGGAGGTTCCCCACGTCCATGGAGCCGGCGGGTCGGGCCCCGTCCGCGACATCCAGCCGGGCGGCTTCGATCCGACGGCCTTCGCCTCGCGGTTCGACGGGGGGATCGTCTCCCGCCTCCCCGATGGCCGGACGCTCCGGCAGTACCACTTCGTGGCCGTCGACCGCGAGATCGAAGTCGCCCCGGGCGTCTGGTTCCCGGCCTGGACCTACAACGGCGCGGTGCCGGGACCGACGATCCGCTGCGCGGAGGGCGATCGCCTCCGGGTCCGATTCCAGAACGCGGGCAGCCACCCGCACACGATCCACTTCCACGGCTTCCATCCCGCCGACATGGACGGGGTGTTCGAGATCGTCGATCCGGGACAGACGTTCGTGTACGAGTTCGACGCCGAGCCGTTCGGGCTTCACCTGTACCACTGCCACACGACTCCGCTCAAGCGGCACATCCACAAGGGGCTCTACGGCGCCTTCATCGTGGATCCTCCAGGTGGCCGGCCCCCGGCGCGCGAGTACGTGATGGTGATGAACGGCTTCGATACCGATTTCGACGCCGAGAACGAGTTCTACGCGGTGAACACGGTGGCCTTCCACTACATGCGCCACCCGCTCCCCGCGGTCGTGGGCGAGAAGGTGCGGCTCTACGTCGTCAACGCGCTCGAGTTCGACCTCATCAACTCGCTCCACATCCACGGCAACTTCTTCGACCTGTACCGCACCGGCACCCGGCTCGAGCCCGACGAGTTCACCGACACCGTCATGTTCTGCCAGGGCGAGCGCCACGTCCTGGAGCTCGAGTTCCGGCATCCGGGGAAGTTCATGTTCCACGCGCACCAGAGCGAATTCGCCGAGCTCGGATGGATGGGGTTCTTCGATGTCGCCGCGGGGTAGCCGGGCCGGAATCGCCGCCGGGGCTATCGTCGTGGCGGTTCTGGTGGGTCTGCTCGGCTTCCTGCTGGCGCGCGGGGTGGGTCTCGAGCGGAGCGCGCCGCCGATCGAGGAGCTGACGATCCAGAGGGTCGAGCTGCCGGGGCCCAACATGGTGCGGCTCCACGTCGTCAACGGAGGCATCGATCCGGTCACGATCCACCAGGCGCTGATCGACGACGCGGTGTGGTCGTTCACGATCGAGCCCGAGCCCACCATCGGGCGGCTCCGCGGGGGGACGGTGGACATCCCCTACCCGTGGGTCGAGGGGGAGCCGCTCCACATCGAGCTGATCTCGCGAAACGGCATCGCGTTCCCGGCCGAGGTCGAGGTGGCCACCGAAACGCCACAGGCCAACTTCGGCTGGTTGACGCGCCTGGCCCTCCTCGGGCTCTACGTGGGCGTCGTCCCGGTCGCCCTCGGCCTGGCGACCTACCCCTTTCTTCGCCAACTGGGGCGGAGAGGCATGGATTTCCTGCTCGCGCTCACGGTGGGGCTGCTCGTGTTCCTCGCCGTCGATACGCTGGGGGAGGCGCTGGAGCTGGCGGCGGAGGCTCCGGGAGGATTCCACGCCACGGTGCTCGTCTGGATGGTCGCCCTCGCGACGGTGGTCGGTCTACTGGCTCTGACCGCGCGCCGCCGCCGTCACGGGGAGCTCGGTCCTCTCGCCCTCTCGTTCTTCATCGCGCTCGGCATCGGCCTCCACAACATGGGCGAGGGGCTGGCCATCGGCTCCGCGCTGGCGACCGGTGCGATCGGCCTGGGCACGTTCCTCGTCGTCGGGTTCACGCTCCACAACATCACCGAGGGGATCGGGATCGCGGCGCCCCTCCTTCGCGCCGAGCCGCGACTGCGCCATTTCGTGGGCTACGCGCTCCTCGCCGGTGGGCCGGCGATCCTGGGCTGCTGGATCGGGGGCATGGTGTTCGATCCCTTCTGGGCCGCGGTCTTCCTCGCGGTCGGCGCCGGGGCGATCGCCCAGGTGGTGGTCGAAGTCGGCCGCCTGCTCGTGACACGCCGTGAGGGGGCGGCTGCGGATCCGTGGCGGGGAGAGATCCTGGCCGGCGCAGCGGTGGGCGTGGTCTTGATGTACGCGACAGCCCTCCTCGTCCCCGCCTAGTTTCGGGCCGCTGAAGATGCCCGATCTGCTTCGTTCCGCTCCGCGTGTCTTCCTGCGGCGTGGGAATCACCACGCCTCGGAATCCCCTCGTCGCGCGCCTCGCATCTCGGGCATCTTGAGCAGCCCTCTGGTTGATTGCCTGATCGCGTGATGCGCACGCTGGCGGGGCGGACGATCGTCGTGACGGGCGCCAGCCGCGGGATCGGACGCGCGATCGCGCTGCGCGCGGCGAGGGACGGCGCCAACGTCGCGGTCCTCGCCAAGACCGCCGAAGCGGATCCCAGACTTCCCGGAACGATCCATACGGTAGCCGCCGAGGTGGAAGCAGCCGGGGGCCGTGCGCTCGCTCAGGCGGTGGACGTGCGGGACGCCGCGGCCGTCGAGTCCGCCGTGGCGCGAGTCGCGGAGGTCTTCGGAGGCGTGGACGCGCTGGTCAACAACGCGGGCGCGATCCGGTTGACGGGCACGCTGGACACGCCCGTCGCGCGCTTCGACCTGATGTGGTCGGTGAACGCGCGCGCGATGTTCGTCTGCGCGCGCGCGTGCCTTCCGCACCTGCTTCGCTCGCCGAATCCCCACGTTCTCGCGCTCTGCCCGCCGCTGTCGTTCGAGCCGCGCTGGCTCGCCCCACATGCGGCGTACACGCTGTCGAAGTACGGGATGAGCCTGCTCGTCCTCGCGATGGCGACCGAATTCGCAGGGAATGGAGTGGCGTTCAACGGTCTGTGGCCGCGGACGGTGATCGCCACCGCCGCGCTGGCCACGCTCGGAGGCCGCGTGCGTCCCGAATCGTGCCGGTCGCCCGAGATCGTCGCCGACGCCGCGCATGCGATCCTCACGCGCGACAGCCGAGATTGCACGGGGCAGCTGCTGCTCGACGAGGAAGTCCTGCGCGCGGGGGGCGTGACCGACTTCTCCGGCTACGCGGTGGTCCCGGGAAGCCCTCTGACTCCGGATCTGTTCGTGGAATCCACTGAGTAAATGGCGGCTCCTGGAATCAAATGTCCATCAAGGACTTGGGGATGTAGGGTGACAAACAGCTAGAGGTGCGCCGGGAATGGAGGCGGCGGGCGGATTCGAACCGCCGGATGGGGGTTTTGCAGACCCCTGCCTTACCACTTGGCTACGCCGCCCCGTCACGATCGACGTGCAGGCCCGCGCGCGTCAGGCCCGTGGAGGCTTCGGGACCGGAGGAGAATGGAGCGGGAAACGGGGCTCGAACCCGCGACCTCAACCTTGGCAAGGTTGCGCTCTACCAACTGAGCTATTCCCGCCCGACACGCGACGTTACGAGCCCAAAAATGTATCCCGCCCCCGGGAGCGGGTCAAGCGAACACGAACCCGGAACGGCCGCCGGTGTAGTACTCCCCGACCGACACGGAGCCGGGCATACCCGGCTCCCATACATGGATCACCATCGCGGGATGCGGGGAGGGGTGGATGTTCGACACACAATGCCTACATGGGAATCGATTACCTTGTGGCGTCCTGGTCATGGCCCTGGTCATGGGCTTCGCGGCGCTGACGGCGGCGGACGCCGAAGTGCCGGGCGCGAGCCGGAGGACCGCGAGTCCGGAGCATCCGTCCTCGACCGCAGGGGTGGTCGCGGCTGACGCAGCGGCGCCGACGCGCGTGGCTCCGCCGGAGCCCAAGCTCGCCAAGGGCGCGGAAGAGCTGTCGCGCCGGTTCGGCGTCGGGCGCAGGCTGGCCGGGGTCATCTACGAGGAAGCGAAGAGGGCCGGAATCGAGCCGGCCATGGCGTTCGGCGTGATCGCGCAGGAAAGCGGCTTCGACCCCTCGGCTGTGGGGAGAAGCGGAGAGCGCGGCCTGATGCAGATCAAACCTTCGACGGCGCGGGCCTACGACGCGCGGATCACTGCGGATGGGTTGCTGCGGCCGGAGACGAACCTGAGGCTCGGCTTGCGACACCTGAAGCTGGAGGTCGAATACTTCGGCGATCCGATTCTGGGTCTCATGTCGTACCACATGGGACGCGCGCGCCTCGAGCGCCAGCTGGCCGACGGAACGGTACCCAGGGATCGGTACGTCGAGCGCGTTCTCTCGAGCTGCGGAGCGGACTGCGCCTGAGCGTGGGCGTGGCCGCCCTGGCCACGCTCGCCGCATTCTCCACGACCGAAGCCCAATCGCTGGGATACGGACCTCCGCAGGGCGCTTCTTTTCGATACCGGACCAGTAACCGGCTGGTCGTCAGCCAGCAGATACTCGAGAGCGAGAACCATTACACGCTTCGGGCGGACGGCATAGTCCGCCTGACTCTCATGAACTCCGGCGCGCGACTTCTGTGGAGACTCGGGTACGAGGAGCTCAATCTCGAGATCGAGGGGGCGTTCCCCAGTCCCCGGGTCGAAGGTCTGCGGGGCACGGTGGTCACTCTGTCGACTACGCCGCAGGGGGTCGTGCTGGACGCGCTGGCCTCGGGCGTCGTGTCACCCGGCATCGGCACCCAGTACGTGGAGCGCGCGGCCGCGGCGTTCCTGCCGCGTCTTCCCGAGCGCGCCGCGACACCGGGCGCGGTCTGGACCGACACGCTGCTCGTGACGGAGGTGCTTCAAGGAGTGACCGCTGAAGTCACGACCGTCGTCCGCTACACCGTCGCGGACACGAGCGCGATCGCCGGGCGACCCGTCGTTCCGGTCGAGTACACGGGGACGATCTCGGTCACGGGATCGGGCCTCATCGAGGGCTCGCGCGTGCAGGTGGAAGGGAGCGGGAGGGTGCGCGGCCACTACCTGTTCGATCCGGCCGATCGAGTGTTCGATCTCCACGAGCAGGAGCAGGTCCTGGAATCGACGCTCATCCTCATGAGTCCGGAGCAGCGGACGGTCGGAATCCCCAGCCGGCAGGTCCTGAACGCACGCTCGGAACGGGTCTTCTAGTGCCGTCGAACGGCCCGTCGGCTGTGCGCGCATGGCTCGCGGTAGCGGTCTGGATGGCCGTGACCGTCATCCTGTCTACCTTCCCGGTCGAGGATCTACAGCCGAACGTCCCGGACGCCGACAAGATCGGGCACGCCGCAGTCTACGCAGTGCTCGGCTTTCTCTGCGCGGTGGCCTGGCATCGGCACGGGAGCTCTCAGCCGGCCGCGGCGGAGCGCTCGATGGGCCTGGTGCTCCTCTACGGGGCGCTGATGGAGTTCCTCCAGTCGCACGTCGGCCGCGATCCGAGCCTGGGCGACTGGATCGCGGACGGCATCGGGGCGATGGTCGGAATCGGGTTCTGGAAGGCATGGAGGATCGTGGTGGAATCCAGAGCGGAGCAGGCAGGTTGAGAGATCACCTGGCGACGGGTCTCAGGACCGACGGGGCGGGAGCGCTCCGGATCGGAGACGCCGGCCGCGAGGTCACGCTCTGCGGCTGGGTACACCGCCGGCGCGATCACGGCGGGCTGGTGTTCCTCGATCTCCGCGACCGCTACGGCCTCGTGCAGTGCGTCGTCAACCCCGACGCGGTACCGGCGACCGCGTTTCGCGAGGCGGAGCGCATACGCGCCGAGGACGTGATCTGGGTGGAGGGGGTAGTCGCGCGGCGGCCGGAAGGCAGCGCGAACCCCGATCTCCCCAACGGCGACATCGAGGTCAGGATCTTCGACTGCCGGATGCTCTCGGAGACAGCCACTCCTCCGTTCCCCATCGACGTGGAGAAGGAAGGCGGGGAGGTGTCCGAAGAAACGCGCCTGCGCTGGCGCTTCCTGGAGCTGCGCCGGATGCGCTTGACGTCCGCCCTCGGAATGCGGCACCGCATCGCGTTCCAGACCCGCTGCTATCTCGACAACCGGAGCTTCTGGGAAGTGGAGACTCCGATGCTTACCCGCCGCACTCCGGAAGGCGCGCGGGACTACTTGGTGCCGAGTCGGGTTCATCCCGGGTCTTTCTATGCACTGCCGCAATCCCCGCAGCTCTACAAGCAGATGCTCATGGTGGCGGGCTACGATCGCTATTTCCAGATCGCGCGATGCTTCCGCGACGAGGATCTGCGTGCGGATCGGCAGCCCGAGTTCACGCAGATCGACATCGAGATGTCGTTCGTCGAGCAGGAGGACGTAATCGACACGGTGGATGGGCTGTTCCGGCATCTGTTCCGCACCTGCCTGGGCGTTACGATCGGGAAGATCCCGCGCCTCAGCCATGCCGAGGCGCTGCGAAGATTCGGGACCGACAAGCCGGACCTGCGGATTCCCCACGAGCTGGTCGATGTGACGGCGGACTTCCGCGAGACAGGCTTCCGCGTGTTCGACTCGGTGGTCGAATCGGGCGGCGTCGTGGCCGCGCTCAGAGTCCCGGCCGGAGCGGATGTGAGCAGGAGCGTCATCGATCGGTGGACGGACCTCGCCCGTTCGTCCGGGGCCGGCGGCCTGGTGTGGGCGCGCGCGGGGGCCGAAGGGTGGTCGTCGTCCATCGACAAGTTCGTCGGGCCCGAGCGGTGGGCGGCGGCCGGGGAGCGCTCCGGCGCGAAGAGCGGCGACCTGCTCCTGGTGGTGGCCGATCGGCCGCGGCGCGCCTTCCTGGCGCTCGGAAGTCTCCGGGCGCAACTGGCCGCGGAGCGCGGATGGATCGAGACGGCGCGCCCGTGGTCGCTCGTCTGGATCGTCGATTTTCCGCTCTTCGAAGAGGGCGATGGAGGGAGCCTCGCTCCGAGCCATCATCCGTTCACCGCGCCGCACGGCGGGATCGAGTCGCTGGGCGCCGCGGACCCCTTGGAGATCTCTTCGCTCGCCTACGACCTCGTGCTGAACGGCTACGAGCTGGGCAGCGGATCGATCCGCATTCACGAGCGCGCGGTCCAGGAGCGCGTCTTCGAGATGCTGGGCATCGGGCGGGAAGAGGCGCAGGCGAAGTTCGGATTCCTGCTCGAGGCCCTCGAGTATGGAGCCCCGCCCCATGGGGGCATCGCGGTGGGGCTGGATCGCATCGCGATGCTGTTCGCGGGCGCCCAGAGCCTGCGCGAGGTCATCGCGTTCCCCAAGACGACAAGCGCCAGCGCACTCCTCGAAGGCGCGCCCTCGCCGGTCGGGGAGCAGGAGCTGTCGGACCTGCATCTGCGGCTCGACACCCCCCGCGGACCCGCTTGACTCCCCGAAGCGGGCCGGGCTAGACTCGATAGCCTCCATGCCTCCCACCGACACGTCTGCCATTCGCCGCTCCATTTCCCTTGCCGGCACCGACCAGCTGACCCTATTCGGGACGCAGGACCAGAACCTCAAGCTCGTCGAGAAGCTGAGCGGCTCGCAGATCGTCGCGCGTGGCGGGGAGCTGCGATTGTCCGGCGATTCGGAGGCGGTCGACCGGGCGGCCGCGCTCCTCGAGCACCTCATCGAGCTGATCCAGACCGGCTCGGGCTTCGACACCGGCGACATCCGGCGCTACTGGGCGGAGATCGAGGCGGGAGCGCCCGATTCGCTCACGCGCATGGAGGCCGGCAAGGTGCTGATCCGCGGCACGCAGAAGATCATCAAGCCGAAGACTCGTGGGCAGGAGCAGTATCTCCAGGCCATGACGCGGAACGACATCGTCGTGGGGATCGGACCCGCCGGGACGGGCAAGACCTACCTCGCGGTCGCGATGGCGATCGACGCGCTGCACAAGAAGACGGTCAGGCGGATCGTCCTTGCGCGGCCGGCAGTCGAGGCCGGCGAGACGCTCGGGTTCCTGCCGGGCGATCTGCAGGAGAAGGTGGACCCCTACCTGCGCCCGCTCTATGACGCGCTGGAGGACATGCTGCCGCCCGACAAGGTCCGCAAGCTCCTGGAGTCTCACGTCATCGAGATCGCTCCGCTGGCATACATGCGCGGGCGGACGCTGGCCGACGCGTTCGTCATCCTCGACGAGGCGCAGAACACCACCACGAACCAGATGAAGATGTTCCTCACGAGGCTGGGACTGAACTCGCGTGCCGTAGTCACCGGCGACAAGACGCAAATCGACCTGCCGCCTCGTGAGGAGTCGGGCCTCTTGCAGATCGAGCGCATCTTGCACGGGATTCAAGGGATCGAGTTCGTGTATCTCAGCGGCCGCGACGTGGTTCGGCACGCGCTCGTCCAGCGCATCATCGAGGCATACGCCGGCGGCGAGACACGCGAACCGCGCGCGGCGGGCGCGGAGTAGCGGTGGACAGATCTCGAAGCGGGCCCGGGCCGGGCAGGGCGCTCCTGGACAGGCTGGCTGCATGGCGGCCCTCGGACGACCCCACGTCTCCGCGCGATCTGGTTTTGCGATTCGTTCTCGTCGCGGCGGTGGCCCTCCTCACGATCGCACTCTTTCCGCCGCGCGGCGGAAGCGACATCCCGCTGATTCGCCAGGGAGTGGTGGCGCCGGAGGACGTCATCGCGCCGGTGGACTTTCCGGTCCTGCGCAGCGAGGACGAGCTGGCGCGGCAGCGCGAGGTCGCGGCGCTGTCGGTGCCGCCTGTGTATCGCGTGAACCCGGCGGCCGCGGACTCCGCTGTCGTCCGCATCCAGCGCTATCTCGCGCGCGCCGGTCTGGTCGCGGAGGAGGAACCCTCGGCGCTCGCGACCCTGGATCGAATCGAGGGCGGGAGACTGGGACTCGGCGCGGCGCAGATCGACCGGCTGGCGAGGGCCCAGACGCGCGCCGCCCTCTCCGAGCTCGCGGAGCGGGTCGTCCCGGGGCTCTACGAACGGGGCCATTTCCTTGCACCCGGCGAGCTGACCCCGCTGTCCGCCACCCGTATCACGGTGCAGCGCGCGGGAGAGGACGAGGAGGTCATCCCCAAAAACGAGGTCGTCCCGGTGCGAGCCGGGGCCGAGGTGCCCGGGTTGGCGGCGGCGGCGCGCGAGCTGGATGCGGAGGACGAGCGCCTGGCCCTCCATCTCCTGCCCGCGCTCCTGGCGCCCGACCTGGAGGCCCGCCCCGCCGTGACGGACCTCCGCCGCGCCGAGGCGCGGGCGTCGGTCGAGCCGATCAAGGGCGAGGTCCTGAGGGGCGAGCTGATCGTGCCCGCGCACACGCGCGTGACCGCTGCGCAGGAGGAGAAGATGCGCAGCCTCGCGGCCGCGCTGGATCTGGACCCGGGAGGGCTTTCGCCGGCGGACGCGCGCGTGGGGCTGGGCACCTTCTTCATCAACGCGGTGATCCTGTGCCTGTTCGGATTCTTCCTCTTTCTCTATCACCCCACGGTGTTCGCGGATTATCGCTCGCTGGCGGTGCTGGCGATCGTGTGGGCGGTCGTCACCGGGTTGGCAGCCTTCGCCGAGCGCGCGCCCGACGTGCCGTCCTACGCGGTTCCCCTCGCGTTCGCCTCGGTGCTGGCGGCCGTGCTGTGGGGAACCCGGATGAGCGCCGTCATGACGCTCTTCCTGTGTGTGTATCTGATCGCTCAGGGGGAGCTCGGGTTCCCGCTCCTGTGGGCGGGACTCGCCAGCGGGCTCGTCGGGGCGTGGAGCGTGCGCCTGATCCGCCGCCGGACGCACTTCTACGAGAGCCTGGTGTTCATCGCCGCGGCAAACATGCTCGCGCTGGGCGGCCTGGCCCTCGTGCAGCTGTGGACCTGGAGCGAAGTCGGCGTCGCCCTGGGCTGGGGGTTCGGAAGCGCGGCGACGGCGGTGTTCCTCGCCATGGGGCTCCTGCCGCTCCTCGAGTGGGCGGCGGGCCGGACCACGGACCTGACCCTCCTGGAGCTGGCCGATCTCAACCGTCCGCTCCTCAAGCAGCTGCTGGTCGAGGCCCCCGGCACGTATCACCACTCGATCATCGTGGGGAACCTGGCGGAATCGGCGGCCGAGGGAATCGGCGCGAATTCGCTCCTGGCGCGTGTGGGTGCCTACTACCACGACATCGGAAAGCTGCGGCGGCCGGAGTTCTTCGCCGAGAACCAGCGGCAGGGGGAGAACCCTCACGATTCGCTCACCCCGCAGGCGAGCGCGCGGATCATCAGCCGCCACGTCGAGGACGGCGTCGAGATGGGCCGCCGGGCCGGCCTGCCCGAGGTCGTACTGAACGTGCTGCGGGAGCACCACGGCACCACGCGACTGTCGTTCTTCTGGCACAAGGCGTCGGAGGGATTGCCCGCGGAGCGCCCCGTAATCTCGGATTTCGTGTACCCCGGCCCGCGGCCGAGATCGAAGGAGACGGCCGTCGTCATGCTTGCCGATTCCGTCGAAGCCGCCAGCCGCGTGATGCGTGAGCCCTCGCCGGAGGCGTTGCGGCAGCTCGTCAGGCGCATCGTCGAGATGAAGCTGGAAGAGAATCAGTTCGACGAGGCGGACCTCACGTTCCACGACCTGGCCGTCGTCCAGGAACGGCTGGTAGGCGTCCTGGTGGGGATACACCATCACCGCATCGACTACCCCACCCTGTCGCTTCACGTCCCGGAGCGGAGCGATGACGCTGCGAATACGATTCCATCCGTCGGTAGATCCCCCGCCTGAGCTGATTCCCTTTCCCGCTTCGGCGCTGCGTGACACGCTGCGCACGGAGGGGCTCGCCGATGAGGGAGAGGTGAACTGCGTGCTCACGAGTGACGCAGAGCTGGCAGACCTGAACCGCCGATTCCGCGGCGGCGCGGGTCCGACGGACGTGCTCGCCTTTCCCTACGATCCCGCAGACTCCGGCGGCGTGCACGGGGACGTGTACGTGTCCATCGACCGTGCTCGCGAGCAGGCGGCCGACCGGCGGGAGACGCTGGAGCGCGAGATCTGGCGCCTGTTCGTGCACGGGGCTCTCCACCTGGCCGGCCGACACCACGACACGGACGAGGCCGAGCGAGCCATGCTGGCCGCGCAGGAGCTGGCCGTGGAGCGCGTGTTTCCGGGCGGCGAGCCGCCGGCCGCGACCGGGCGATGACGTCGACCCTGGGAATCGTTCTCGGAATCCTGGCGGGACTGGCCATCTCGGCGTTCTTCGCGGCCAGCGAGGGAGCCTTCTTCCAGCTGTCGGGACCGGGCGACGGCGACGCGCCGGCGCGCGGCTCGGCGGCGGCGCGGACGGCGAAGCTCCTCGAGCGGCCCGAGCGCCTCCAGGGCTCGATCGAGCTCGGCCACATGCTCGGCGTGGTCTGGGTGAGCGCTCTGGCATGGATCCTCGCCCGCGCCTTCCTGGAAGGATTCCCCGCTCCCGTCGCCTGGCCGCTCGTCATCCTGGCGATCGCGTTCGTCGTCGTGGTGGTGGCCGAACTGGCGCCGAAGGCGCTGGGCATGCATCGCGGCGCGGCGTGGGCGTCGGGGGTCAGCCGCGTGGTGCTGGCCTGGCGCACGCTGCTCACGCCGGTGATCGCGTCGGCCGCCGCAATCGGACGCGTGGCCGAGCGCGTCCTGCCGCCCGAGCCGCAGCCGTCGCTGGACAGCGAGGACATCCGCACGATGGTGGCCGAGACCACCGAGAGATCGGAGCTCGAAAGCGGCGAGCGCGAGATGATCTCCTCGATCTTCGGGTTCGGAGAGACGACGGTGCGCGAGGTCATGACACCGCGCACGGACCTGGTCGCGGTCGAGGCGTCGACCCCGCTGAACGAGATCGTGGCGAGCGTGCGCGAGAGCGAGCGCTCACGCGTGCCGGTATACGAGGAGACGCTGGACGCGATCATCGGGGTCATATACGCCAAGGACCTGCTGGCGATCGCCCACGGGCTGGCGGAGCCCCCGGTCCGGCTCAAGGAGCTCCTGTGGGATGCCACCTTCGTACCCGAGGGCAAGAAGATCGACGACCTGTTACGGCAGTTTCAGCTCGAGCAGATCCACATGGCGGTCGTGGTCGACGAGTACGGCGGGACGGCGGGGATCGTCACGCTGGAGGACATCCTCGAGGAGCTCGTCGGAGAGATCCAGGACGAGTACGACGTCGAGGAGCCGCTGGTCGTTCCGCTGGAGGACGGGGTCCTGAGGCTGGACGGCCGACTGGACGCCGACGACTTCAACGACTTCACCGGCAGCGGGATCGGGGCCGAGGACGTCGAGACGATCGGGGGTCTCGTGGCGCGGGAGCTGGCGCGCGTGGCGAGGCGCGGCGATTCGGTCGAGATCGGCGACTGGGTGTTCGAGGTCGAAGCCGTAGCGGGGAAGCGGATCACGCGCCTCCTCGCGTGGCCGCGCGAAGAAGCGGTGGAAGACGGGGGCGGCGCATGATCCTGCTGTGGTCCGCCGCCGTGGCCGCCATCCTGACGACGGGGTTCTTCTCCCTCGCCGAGCTGTCCCTCGTATCAGTGGGGCGCTTGCGTCTGCGTCACTGGGTCCAGGAGACTATCCGGGGAGGTTGGATCAGCCGCGACGCGCTCGACCATCCGTACCGGCTCCTGAGCCCCATCCTGGTCGGCCATTCCCTGACCGTCATCGTCGCGGCCGCTCTGATCGCCGAGGCGCTGTGGCGCAGCGGAGTGGGCGAGGGCGACCCGTTCCGGCTCGCGGGTTGGGTCTGCATCGTGGCGCTCCCGCCTCTATACCTCATCGGCGAGATCCTCCCGCGGTCGATCGCGCGCGCGCGCGGGGCACGCCTCTTCCAGGCGGTGTCGCTCATCCTGCTGGCGTGCGGGTGGATCTTCCGCCCCTTCACCGCCGCGGCTGATGCGGCCAGTCGCGGACTTCTCGCCCTGCTCGGCACCCGACTCGAGCGCGGCGGAGCGTTCTCGCGCCGGAGTCTCGAGACCCTTCTCATCGAGAGCGAGCGGGTCGGTATCGTCGAGCCGGCCGAGCGGGAGATCATCGCCGGCGTCTTCGAGTTCGGGCGCACGCCGGTCGAAGCGGTGATGACCCCGCAGAACCGGATGGTGGTGGCCCCCGCGCTGGCGCGCGCGGGAGAGATAACGGAGATCATCCGCCGCACCGGATACAGCCGCGTGCCGCTCTATCGCGGCACCCCCGATCGGATCATGGGCATGGTGCACGTGTTCGATCTATTCCGGTTGACGGCGGATGAACGGCCGCGCCCGCGGCCGGTCGTGTTCACCCCACCCTCGACGCCCTGCGACGACCTCCTGCTGGAGATGAAGCGCCGCCGCTGCCATCTCGCCGTCGTCGTCCAAGGGGGGCGCGCGATCGGCATGGTCACGATGGAAGACCTGGTCGAGGAGCTGGTAGGCGAGATCCGCGACGAGCGCGACAGCCGATCGATCACGAAGGAGGGAGACTCGATCGTCGTTGACGGTCATCGGACCATCGCCGAGATTAATTCCGAATACGGGCTGGACCTGCCGTCCGACGAGGGCCGTACGATCGCGGAGCTCGTTTCCTCGCGTCTCGGGCGAGTCCCGCGCCCCGGGGAGTCGCTGCGCTCGGATCGCACGACGATCGAAGTGATCGACTCCACGCCCCAACGGGTCCGCCGCATCCGCCTCAGGAGAGATCGCTGACCCCTCACGAGCGGCGGTGACGGCATGACCGAACACGTCGATCCGCAAGAGGTGTTGGCCCGGTTCCGGGCGGCGGCGGACCCCGGTGCTCCGCCGTCCGCCGTCGACGATCTCATCGCCGAGCTGCACCCGGCCGACCTCGCCGAGATCATCGACTCGCTCGATGCCGACGAGCGGGTCGCCTTCTTCCGCCGCATTCCCGCCGATCTTCGCGCCGAGACCCTGGCCGAAGTGGGTGAGGGCGCCTGGCCGGCCCTGATCGAGGGCGTGCAGGATGCCGACGTCCACGAGCTCTTCGGCGAGCTGGACCTCGACGACGCCGCGGACATTCTCGCCGAGCTGCCGAGCGAGGATGCTCGCCAGATCCTGGAGCGGATCGAGCCGGAAGAGTCGCGCGAGATCGCGGCGCTGATGCGCTACGACGAAGAGTCGGCCGGCGGGGTGATGACGACCGAGCTGGTGAGCGTCCCGGAGGACCTCACCGCCGACGAAGCGATCGTCGCGGTCCGCAGACGCGGGCGCGAGGTGCGCGACTTCTACACCGTCTACGTGGTCGACGCCCGGCAGCGGCTGGTGGGAATCGTCGGCCTGCGCGAGCTGATCCTGGCCGAGGGCAAGAGCCGGGTCAGCGACATCATGGAGCGGGACATCGTTCGCGTGCATCCCACCGAAGACCAGGAGCAGGTCGCGAGGCTGATCGCGAAATACAACCTGATTTCGATCCCCGTGGTGAACGAGTCCGGGCGTCTGCTCGGGCGCATCACCCATGACGACGTCATCGACATCATCGAGGCCGAGACCACGGAGGACCTCTTTCGCCTGTCCGGTGTGCATGAAGAAGAGGAAGCGCACGCCTCCGCCGCGGAGATCGTGCGCTCGCGGGCTCCGTGGCTCATGATCACCCTGGGGACATCCGGACTGGGGGCGCTGGTGGTAGCGCAGTTCGAGAGCACCATCCAGCAGCTGGCGTTCATCGCCGTGTTCATGCCCGTCGTCGCCGCCATGGCGGGCAATTCGGCGATTCAGGCGACGACGGTGGCCGTGCGCCGGCTGGCGCTCGCCGGGAGGCCAGCCCGACCCGGACGATCGCTGACGCGGGAGATCGCGGCCGGGGTGGTGATCGGCGGCATCGTGGGCTTGCTGCTGGGAATCTGCGGAGCGCTATGGCAGGACAGCGCCCGAGTCGGCATCGTCGTGGGCGCCTCGATGTGGCTGGCGATCGCACTGGGGGCCAGCTGGGGCGCGGCGTTTCCGCTGCTTCTCGACCGGCTCGGACTGGATCCCGCTGTCTCGTCGTCGGTGTTCCTGACGACGATGACGGACATGCTGTCGTTCCTCCTCATCCTGGGATCCGCCACGTATTTCCTCGTGCGCTGGCTCTGATGGCGATCGTCCGCACCGAGGCGTTCGTGCTGAAGGCCTTTCGCTACGGCGAGACGAGCATGATCTACCGGCTGTTGACCCGCGACCGGGGGGTCGTGCCGGTGATCGCTCGCGGGGCTCGCAGTCCCCGGAGCCGGATGGGGGCCGCCGTCAATCCGTTTCGCAGGCTGGACATCACGTACTACGACAAACCCGGTCGCGAGATCCAGACCCTGTCGCAGGCCGAAGTCCTGTCCGAGCACCGCGAGATAGCGTCGTCGCTGGAGAAGCTCGACGTCGCCGGGACGTGGTTTCGCTTCCTGCGGTCGATCCTCCCCGACGGAGCGCCCGCCGAGCCGTTCTATGAGCTCGCCGCGATCGCACTCGACCGCCTCGAGCGGGTCGGGCCTTCGAGGTTGTTCCGCTGGGAGGCGTACCACCGGGCGGCGGCCGCCGGGCTGCTCGGGCTCGCGCCGCGGCTCGAGGCGTGCATGGCGTGCGAGCGCTCGCTTCCCGACGGGCGCGAGCTGGCATTCTCGATCGAAGACGGAGGGCTGGTGTGCCTCGCCTGCTTGCCCCGGCTTCGCCCGCTGACGGGGGCCGAGTACGGGATCCTCGCGCTCTACCACCACCCCGACTGGGCGCTGATCGAGGAGCTGGGCGAACCCGGTGGGGACGAGCGGCGGGTCCAGGCCCTCGTGCACTCCTTCGTGGCGTATCACGCGGACGTTCTGCCGCACTACGACCTGCGCGCCGGATGAGCGCGCGGACCTCCGCGGGCGTCGCCGCGGACCATCGCGTGGTTGGAACCGCGGGCCACATCGATCACGGCAAGACCGCGCTGGTGTCCGCTCTGACCGGAGTCGACACGGACCGGCTCCCCGAGGAGCGCCGACGTGGAATCTCGATCGACCTGGGGTTCGCCCCGCTCGACCTCGGCCCCGGCCAGCCATCCGCGAGCCTGGTGGACGTTCCGGGACACGAGGGCTTCGTCAAGAACATGGTCGCCGGGGCCAGCGGAATCGACGCCGTCCTGTTCGTCATCGCCGCCGACGAGGGAATGATGCCCCAGAGCCGGGAGCACCTGCTGGTCCTCGAGGCGCTCGGCGTGGAGCGCGGGGCGGTCGCGATCACCAAGCTCGACCTCGTGGATCCCGAGTGGGCGACGCTCGTGGTCGAGACGGTCCGGGAGGAGCTGCGCGGTTCGGCGCTCCAGGACGCGCCGATCGTGCCGGTGTCGAGCCGGACCGGCGAGGGGATCGACGAGCTCCGCCGGGCGCTGGCGGCCGCGGTCGCCCGGGGCGCCGTCGATACCGACGATTTCCCGTTCCGCATGCCGGTCGACCGGGCGTTCGGGATTCCGGGCGCGGGCACGGTCGTGACCGGAACCGTGTGGAGCGGCGAGCTGGCCGAGGGTGCTTTCGTGGTCGGCCTGCCGGAGGACCAGCGCGCGCGGGTGCGATCGATCGAAGTCCACGGCGAAGCGGTCCA
>DASSPT010000052.1:0-23676 GCA_035699465.1 Gemmatimonadota bacterium | reverse complement strand
GTCGACATCCTGCGGGACTTCCTGCCCGGCGGCGCGCTGCACGCACGACGGCTGTCGACTAGGGAACCCCATCGGCCGTCTCGCCGCGCGACCGTTCGTGGGGTGGAACGCGAAGGACGACGACGAAGGGTTGGCGCCGGATCCTCATGAAATAGACGTGCTCGTCTGGGCGTTCTCCTCACGGCAAGCCGCAGGTGCTGAAGCGGCAACCGTCTTCCCTCGAAACGGAATCGCGTTTCCACGCGCTCCGGGCCACGCCCCAATCTGTTGCAGTCCGCGTCTCTCGCCGCTGGCGTCTCGGGCTGCCCCGGAGGCCTCGATTGCAGACGCAACTCTTTCCTGGATGACGGGTTGAGCCCTGTGCGGCGGAGTCGCCGGACGGGGCGGGCCCACGCCTTGCTGAGGAAGCGTTGCACCGACAAGAAGAGCACCCATCCCGACCCTCGGAGGGCTCATGAACGCATCCTTCTCACGAACGCCGTTCTCCTGCGGATTCCTCCTGCGCCTGCCTGCCGCGAGCCCGTCCGAGCTGTCCTGTGCGAGCGACTACGACAGGCCGACGCTCGGCGCGATCCTCGACGGTGAGACGGCCGTCGAGCCGGGCGATGGCGACCCCGCGCACGCCTGTTCCGTCGAATAGGACAGAACGCGTGTCCACTGTCGACAACGTCCTGGAGCGCGCGCGTGACGCGGCCAACGCGGGGCGATGGGTCGAAGCGCGCAGGCTGTTCCGCCAGGCGGCGGTGGAAACCACTCCCCTCCTGCGGGACCGCGCCAGGGCGACCGACGCGCGCCGCTGGTGCTCCATCTCCGCCATGCGGCTGGGCGACTGGCATGCTGCCTACGCCGACGCTCTGGCGTCCCTTCGAGGCGCGAAGCGACTCGCCGACATAGTACGGGAGGCCAAGTCGTTGAACGTGGCCGGGGCGGTGGAGTTCGAGCGCGGCAATTGGGGCCTGGCGCTGGAGCTGTTCGCCAAAGCGCGACTGCTCGCACAGTCCGGTGGCGATCGGCTGCTGGTCGCCAGGATCGACAACAACGAGGGCGTCCTCTGGGCGGCTCGCGGCGTACGCGCGCGCGCGCGGCGTCTTTTCGCGTCGGCGCTCGCCGGCTTCCGGGCGAACCGGGAGGAGGCCTGTGCCGCCCGCGTCATGAACAACCTGGCCCTGACGATGATGGAGGAGAGCGCCACCGAGGAAGCGCGGGAGTGGTTCGATGCGGCTACGAAGGCCAGTCGGCGGGCGGGGGACGTCGACCTCCTGCTCACGGTTCTCATCAACTCCGCGAGAGCAGCGGCGGATCGGGGTGACGTGGGTCGTGCGCGGGTCTGGGCGGCGGAAGCGCGCGTGCTCGCGGAGGGAATGGAGGGGGAGCCTGTCCTGGCGGATCTGGCATGCGCCCTGGCCGCGATCGCCCGCGTCGAACGCAGATGGTCGCAGGCCGAGGAATGGATTCGCATCGCGCTGGAAGCCGCCGAGGGCGGAAGGAACCCGCTGGCCGCAGCCGACGCGCGGGAGATCCTGGCGCGCTCGAGGATCGATCGAGGTCGCATGGAGGAGGCTGCAGGGGAGATCGAGAAGGCCCGCGCCGCCTACCGCGCCCTGGGAGCAGACGGGGCCCTGGCCCGCGTCGAACGTCTCGCATCCGAGATCGCGAGGTACGCGCCGTGATTCGGCGGTTCGCGCCCATCGAGAGCCTGGAGGAGATCATCCGGCGTGCTCGAGAGTCGAGATCCGCCGCGCGTTGGGACGAAGCCACGGAGCTCTACCGACAAGCCACGCGAGAAGCCGTTCGGTTCGGTCGCCCGTTCGTGGTCGTCGACTGCCTCAACGCTCTCGGCGCGATGGCGTACCAGGCCCGGGACCCACGCAGGGCCGCTCGCCGGTTCGATCTGGCGCTGAGACTCGCGCAGTCCAGCGGCCACCCTCGCGGGGAGGCCACGGCGTTGACGAACCTCGGCACGATCGCCTTCGCAAGCGGCGATCACCAGGCGGCGATCGCACACTATCGGCGCGGCCGCTGGGCGTATCACCGGGCAGGCAACGCGGCCGGAGAATCGCGCGCGCTCGATGCACTGGCGAGCGTTCTCGCCGACGTCGGCAGGTTGGAAGCGGCGGCTCGGTGCCGCCGGCGCGCCCGACAGCTGGCCGGCGGATCCGCCATCCCCTAGCGCACCGCTGTCATTCCGGACTCGATTTACCCGCCTATACGTCCTCCATCACCACCGTCAACTCCTCGAGTCGATGACGGACGCGCTCCGGCATGTCCGCCTGATGCCGGCCGCCCAGATGGCGCGCCAGGAACGCCTCGATCCTTGCGAACAGCGCCTGGTTCGACTCCTCGCTCGCGAAGCCGTGGCCCTCGTCCGCCGCCACCAGGTACTCCACCTCACGGCCCAGTTCGCGGAGCGCTGCAACGATCTGGTCCGACTCCGACTTCTTGACCCGCGGGTCGTTGGCTCCCTGGACGACGAGGAGCGGCGTCCGGATCCTCTCCGCCGAATAGAGCGGTGACTGGGCGCGCATCCGCTCGAGATCGGCGGGGTCGGCGGGATCGCCGACGCGGACGTGGAACGTGCGCCGGACGGGCTCCCAGTACGGCGGAATCGAGTCGAGCAGCGTGGGGATGCTCGACGGCCCGACGATCGAGACCGCGGCCGCGTACAGGTCGGGCGTGAACGCGACGCCCGCGAGCGTCGCGTATCCGCCGTAGCTGCCCCCCATGATCGCGATCCGCTGGGGGTCTGCGATCCCCCGCTCGACCAGCCACCCCACGCCGTCCGTCAGGTCGTGCTGCATGGCGCCCGTCCCCCACTCCCGGTTGCCGAGATTCAGGAACCGCTTCCCGAACCCGGTCGAGCCACGGAAGTTGGGCTGCAGGACCGCGTACCCGCGGTTGGCGAGGAACTGCACCACGTTGTGGAAGCCCCACGTGTCGCGCGCCCACGGACCTCCGTGAGGGAACACGATAGCGGGCAGAGGCTGCGGCACTCCGTGCGGAAGCGTGAGGTAGGCCGGGATCTCGACGCCGTCCCGCGCCGCGTACCGCACCGCCGTCGTTCGCGCCATGTGATGGCTCGGTACGTCCGGGCGGGTGCGATAGAGGAGCTCGAAGCTCCCCGCTTCCCTGTCGAAGAGCCACGAGGCCCCGGGCTCGACGTCGGAGATGGCCGAGACGAGCATCCGGTTCCCGTCGCGGGTCATCGAGCGAAAGCCCAGGTCGCCGTCGGGAAGGTCGCGCCGGGCGCGCTTCAGGTCTTCCGCGAAGCGGGCCTCGCGGGGATACCAGCGGGTCCGATCTCCCGTATACCACGTGGCGATGAGCTCGAGGGTGTCGGCCGCGAACAGCGCGCCGCCGAAGTCGACTTCTCCCTCGGGGTCGCGCTCGATCTCTTCTATCTCGCCGGTGGCCGGGTCGAGCAGGACGAGCCGCGAGAGGTCCGGTTCCCCCCGGCTCGTCTCCATGTAGAGCCGGGCTCCGTCGACGTGAAAGCGGATCGGCTCGCATTTCTCTTCGGGCCCGCACTCGTACACGGGCATGAGCCCCGCTTCGTCGACCCGCAGGATCTCCCATCCGCCGTCGGCCCGCTGACGGTGTCCCAGGCGAAGTCGGCCGGCGAGGTCGGCCACCCAATCGGCGACGTTCTCCTCGTTCGCCAGCAATAGCCGCCGCTCGCCCGTCCGCAGGTCGAGTCGCCAGACGTCATGAAGGCGCGGGTCGCGATCGTTGAGCCCCACGATCGCATGCCGGGGGTCGTTCTCGGGAAGCTCGTAGACGCGCGCCTGGATCTCTGCTCCCGGCGTCAGGTCGAGAGCCTGCGGCACGCGCGCGCCGGCCGGGACGGGCGACGCGGGATCGACGCCGTAGACGTGGAAGTTCTCGTTCCCGCCCTGGTCCTGGACGAAGAGAAGTCGGCGGGAGTCCCGGCTCCAGAACGACTGTACGACCGGACGGCTGCGGTCGTCGGTTATCGGGCGCGCGGCGGCGAACGGCTCTTCGATCCGCTTGACCCACACGTTGAGCACGCCGTCCAGGGGCTGGACGAACGACAGCCACCGGCCGTCCGGCGAGAGCTGGCCGCCCGCGATTCGCGGGTTGCCGAAGAACACCTCGCGATCGATCAGCGGCGCAGGATTGGTCGGTGATGGGCGCTCGGGCATGGCTCCTTCTTCGCGATGGCCATCCGGACAAGCGCGCTAGTATATCCGGCGCCCTGTCGACTGGCTCGCTGCGGGAGCCCTCTCCGGTTCGAACACGTCCTCGATCGAGAGACCGAACAGCCGCGCGATGTCGAAGGCCAGCGGCAGGCTGGGGTCGTAGCGCAGTTTCTCGATCGCATTGATCGTCTGTCGAGAGACTCCCAGTCGCTCCGCGAGCTGTGCCTGCGACCAGCTGCGCTCCGCGCGAAGCAGCCGGAGCCGGTTCTTCACCGGTATCTCCAGTGCGCGAAGACGAGCGCCGGAACGTAGAGCACGAACATGGCCGGCCACACGTCCCCGACCGCGAGGCCGCGGGCGAAACCCGCCTTCTGCAGGTACTCGACGAGCATTCCGAGGAGCATCGCGGAGGGGAAGGCGATCGCGAGGGCTTCGAGCTGGATCCGCCGCTGGAGCTCGTCGAGCCCGCGAAAGGCGAGGACGAGGAACGCGATCGCGCCGGCCCACAATGCGACCGGCACGAGGGCGAGCGCCAGCCGCGCGGGCGGGTCGAGGGACGCGTGCTCGAGGGCCCACGAGACCCCGATCACCGCGACGAGCGTGAGACACCCCGTGAGATAGAGCCACCGGACGGGCCGCCGGTGAAGGGAGCGGACGTGTTCCATGGGACGAAACCTCCGGGATCGGGCTCTTGGCTATGGTCCGAAGCCCCTAGTGTAAAGTATCCTTGTCGTTGTGTCAAGTTTACTTTACGCGCAAGATCCGCGGGCTCGCGCGAGCTGGAACGCGGCGGGGCGCTTCCTCGCTCCGCCGGTTCACGTCGCGGCGCCTCCGTCGAAGTCGTCCGGGGAGCGCCCGCGGAGGAAGATCTCGTCCCAGGTCTGAACCTGGAGGACGGCCAGCAGCTGCTCCTGGCGGTTCACGCGGCCGGCCCGGTGCGCCGCGCGGACGCGCGCGACCCGCGCCGGCTCGAACCACCCCTTGGAGGCGAGGCTCTCCGCCGAAAGGAGCTCCTCCGCGAAGGGGGGCAGCGGACCCCTGAGCCACTTCGCGGACGGACTGCCGAGTCCGCGCTTGGGCCGCGCGAGGATCTCCGCGGGGAGGTCGTTCGCCAGCGCTCGGCGCAGCACCTTCTTCTCGCGCCGGGCCTGCTTGAGCTCCGGCGGCATCGCCAGGCACCATTCCGCCACCTCATGGTCGAGAAACGGCACCCGGACCTCCAGCGACCACGCCATCGTGTGGCGATCGAGCGTCTCGACGATGTAGTCGTGCATGCGGGTCGTCAGATCCCAGTACTGGAGCCAGTCGACGGGATGCTTCGTCGCCAGCTCCGCCGGCGGCTCCGGCTGGGGCGGCGGCCGGTCGACGATCGCGCGCGCCAGCTCGGCGGAATAGAGGCGGCTCCGGATCTCGGAGCCGAGCGGGCCGGCGATCGCGCGGAACCGCTCGGGCCCCGGACCCAGGGGTGCCCGCGCGAGGCGCAGCGCGCGCTCCACCCGTTCGGTCCGCGGCGGCGGCATCCGCCAGCGACGCGTGAACCCCACCAGCCGCGAGACCCCGCGCATCCGCCGGTCCGCCTTGTACCACCAGTAGCCGCCGAGCATCTCGTCGGCGCCCTCGCCAGCGAGCGCGACCTTGACCTTCGCGGACGTCATCTGCGCGATCCGCTGGCGCACGCTGCCGAAGCCCCGTCCGACGAGGTTCTCCCCGCTCCAGACGCAGCGCGGCAGGAGGCTGAAGTCCTCGGTGGTGTGGCGCGCGCGGTTGGCGCGCAGGTCGTATCCGGGAAAGCGGTCCAGCGTGGCCAGCGAGCCCACCTCGTCGAAGCCCGGATCGTCGAACCCCAGGCTGAACGCGTCCACGGTCCGCCCGAGGATCCGCGCCGCGAGCGCCGCGATCCCGCTCGAGTCGACGCCGCCCGACAGCCAGGCGCCTACCGGGACGTCGGATCGCAGGTGCAGGCGGACGGCGTCCTCGAGGCGGGCGAGGAGCCCCTCGGCCCACTCCTCCTCGGTCAGCCGCGGGCGGTCGTTCTCGTCGACGAGCGGCGGGGACCACCAGCGACGGATCTCTTCGCGACCCGCTTCGAAGACGAGCACGCGCCCGGCCTGGAGGCGCTCGACCCCGGCGCACATCGTGCGCGGCTGGAGCACCCAGCCCCAGGCGAACAGATCGTCGAGCGCCGAGGGCTCGAGCACGGGCTCGACCAGGCCGGCAGCGAGCAGCGCCTTGAACTCCGATGCGAAGGCGATCCCGTCCGCCGTGCGCGCCCAGACGAGCGGCTTGATCCCCAGCCGGTCGCGCGCCAGCACGAGGCGCCTTCGCGGAGCGTCCCACAGCGCGAACGCGAACATCCCGCGCAGGCGCTGCACGCAATCGACGCCCAGATCTTCGTACAGGTGCACGATCGTCTCGACGTCCGAGCGCGTGCGGAATCGGTGCCCGGCCCGGATCAGGTCCTCGCGCAGCTCGACGTGGTTGTAGATCTCGCCGTTACAGACGACGACCACCGAGCCGTCCTCGCTCGCGATCGGCTGGTCGCCAGTCTCGAGGTCGACGATCGCCAGGCGGCGCACCCCGAGCCCAACTCCCGGCGCGACGTGCGCGCCCTGCCCGTCCGGCCCGCGATGTGCCAGGGCGGACGCCATTCTCGCGATGATGGTCTCTTCGACCGGCCGGCTCGGATCGTTCGTCGCCAGGCCGCAGATCCCGCACATCAGCGAGCGGCCCGGGGCATCAGGCGTGAGCGGGAGCGCCTTTGAGCTCCTTGACCATCGCCTCGACCACGGCGCGCGCGTCCCCGAAGACCATCATCGTGTTGTCGCGGTAGTAGAGTGGGTTGTCGACGCCCGAGAAGCCGGGGCTCAGGCTCCGCTTGACGACGATCACCGTGCCGGCGCGGAAGACTTCGAGGATCGGCATGCCGTAGATAGGCGAGCCCGGCTTGTCGAGCGCGTCCGGGTTGACGATGTCGTTGGCGCCGAGCACGAGCACGACGTCGGTCTCCGGGAGGTCGGGATTGACGTCGTCCATCTCGAAGACCTGGTCATAGGGCACGTCGGCCTCGGCCAGGAGCACGTTCATGTGCCCGGGCAGGCGGCCGGCCACCGGGTGGATCGCGAAGCGCACGCGGACGCCCTCGGCCTCGAGGCGCTGCACGAGCTGCCAGGTGGGGTGCTGGGCCTGCGCCACCGCCATCCCGTAGCCCGGGACGATGACGACGCTCCGCGACCCGCGCATGATCTCGACGGCGGTCTCGACGTCGCCGACGTTGACGCCCCTCGCCACCGCCTCGGCCAGCGCGCTTCCCTCGACCGGACCCCCGGCGTCGCCCTCGCCGAACCCGCCGACGAGCACCGAGCCGATCGAGCGGTTCATGCCGCGGCTCATGATCGTCGAGAGGATCGCGCCGCTGGCGCCGACCAGGGCGCCCGTGATGATCAGCAGGTCGTTCCCGAGGACGAACCCCGTCGCGGCGGCCGCCCAGCCGGAGGCCGAATTGAGAACCGAGACGATGACCGGCATGTCCGCGCCGCCGATCGCGAGGATGACGTGCGCCCCGACGAGTCCGGCGACGACAGCGGAGAGCCAGAGCGGGAGGGCGGTGGGCTCGCGCACGTACCAGACGCCCAGCGCGACCAGCGCCGCCAGCCCCGCGATGTTGAGCGCGTGCCGTCCCGGCAGGAGCAGCGGCTTGCCCCCGATCGTCCCCTTGAGCTTCGCGAAGGCGATCAGCGATCCCGTCAGAGTGGGCGCCCCGATAACGACTCCGAGGAAGACCTCGATGCGGGTGACGACCTCGGGATGGATGCCGTGGTAGTGAGCCGAGAGTCCGACCAGTGTCGCGGCCGCGCCGACGAAGGAGTGGAGGAGCGCGACCATCTCGGGCATGGCGGTCATCGGCACGCGGCTCGCCAGGAGCGCGCCGAGCGCGCCGCCGGCCAGCGCCGCCACCGCGATCCTGCCGTAGGCGTTGAGTCCCGGCACCGCCAGCGTGGCCGCGATCGCAAGCGTCATACCGATGATCCCGTACAGGTTGCCGCGCTTCGCGGTGGCCGGCGTGGAGAGGCCCTTGAGCGAGAGGATGAAACACACCGCCGCCGCGAGATAGGCGAGGCGGATCATCGGCGCCGGAAGAGCTTGAGCATGCGGTGCGTCACCCAGAATCCACCCGCGACGTTGATGGCCGCGAGGAAGACGGCGACGAGTCCCAGCCAGCCGCCCAGGTCCAGCACACCGGTCCCGGCCGCCAGCATCGCGCCCACCAGGATGATGCCGCTGATCGCGTTGGTCACCGACATGAGCGGAGTGTGGAGCGCGGGCGTCACCTTCCACACCACCTGCCATCCGACGAAGCAGGCCAGGACGAACACCGTGAAGTGCGCGAGGAAGCCGTCCATCACGCCTGCCCGGTCGCGGTTCGCGGGGCCTCGGCCGGCGGCGCGCTCTCGCCGCCCCGCCGGCGTCCTTCGTGGATCACCGTGGCTCCGGCCACGATCTCGTCGTCGAAGTTCAGCGCGAGTCCGCCCTCGCCCCACACATGAAGGACGAGATGCTGGACGTTACGGGAGTAGAGCATGCTCCCATGGACCGGCACGCGCGCCGCGAAGTTCGTCCAGCCGATCACGGTGACACCGTGGACGTTCACGACCTCGTCGGGTCGCGAGCCCTCGCAATTGCCGCCCTGCTCGACGGCGAGATCGACGATCACCGATCCGGTCTTCATGGACTGCAGCATCTCGTCGGTGATCAGGACCGGGGCACGCTGGCCCCGGATCAGCGCGGTCGCGATCACGACGTCGACCTCGCCCATCTGCGCGGCCAGGAGCTCGCGCTCGCGTCGCAGGAACTCCTCCGACTGCGCAGCCGCGTACCCGCCCGCGGTCTCTTCCGATTCGAGGTCGAGGTCGAGGAAGCGGGCCCCCAGCGACTGGACCTGCTCCTTGACCGCGGGCCGCGGATCGAACGCGCGCACGACCGCGCCCAGCCTCCGGGCGGTGACGATGGCCGACAGCCCGGCCACGCCGGCGCCGATGACGAGCACGTGGGCCGGCGGGATCGTTCCCGCCGCGGTCATCAGGAGCGGAAAGAAGCGGCCGAAGGCGTTGGCCGCCTCGAGCACCGCCTTGTAGCCGGCCAGGTTCGCCATCGAGGAGAGCGCGTCCATCTTCTGCGCGCGCGCGATGCGCGGGACCGACTCCATCGCCAGGACGGTTGCGCCCGCCTGCTCCAGGGCCGCGACCGCGGCGGCGTTCGATTCCGGATACAGGAAGGAGACGAGCGTAGAGCCGCGCGCGAGCCGCGCGGCTTCCTCCGGCGCGGGCGGCTGGACCTTGAGCACGAGGTCCGCCGACCACGCGGCCTCGCGGCCGCCGATCTCGACCCCGACCGACGCGTAGGCGTCGTCCTCGTAGCTCGCGAGTCGTCCGGCGCCGGACTCGACCACGACCGAGGCGCCCTTCTCGACGTACTTGCGCGCGACGTCGGGCGTGGCCGCCACCCTGGTCTCGTCCGCTCGTGTCTCCCTGGGGATGCCGATCCGCATAGGGTCCGATGCTGGGGCTGTTGGTTCGGCGTGGGGAAAACGGCTCCCCAGTATATCTCCGGGAAGTATATTCCGCTCGTACATGTCCACCCTCCATCGCCATCTCGCGGCCGTCTGGTTCGCCGACATCGCCGGGTACACGAGCCTCTCCGAGGAGAACGAGGGCGAAGCCGTGCGGCTGGCCCACGCCTTTCAGCGAGCCGCGCGAGCGGTCTGCGAACGGTTCGGCGGACGCATCGTCAAGGCGATGGGCGACGGCGCGCTGGCCGAGTTCTCCTCGACCGAAATGGCGGCGCGGTCCGCTCACGCCCTCCACGCCGCGTTCGACGAGGCGGCGCGGGAGGCCGGGCTATCCGCCGGGGGGTTGCGCGTAGGGGTCCACGTGGGCGACGTCGCCGCGACCGACGACGGCGATCTCTACGGGGACGGCGTGAACGTCGCGTCCCGGATCCAGGCCGCAGCGGTCCCCGGCGAAGTGTGGGTCAGCGAGGACGTCTGGCGTCAGCTAAGGCGGCGGCCGGAGCTCCGCTTCGATCCTCGAGGCGAGCACGAGCTCAAGGGCATCGGCCAGCCGATGCAGGCGCATGCGCTGTCGGTGCTGGACGAGGAGGGATGGACGCCACCCGTACCCAGCGCCGCGCGCGCCACGGTCCAGGCGCCGGGACGACTCGCCGCCATGCGCCGACGGCCGCTCGCCGCCGGGCTCGCCGTGCTGGCGCTCCTGGTCGCGGGCGTGGTCGCGGGACTCGTCCTCCGCGATCGAGGGGGGCTCGCCCCGACCGACGCGCTGGCGGAGAACGCGGCACCCGGCCTGGCCGTCGTCCCCTTCAGCGTCAACGATCCCGAGCTCGAGCGCTGGGAGGAGGGGCTGGTCGACCTGCTGTCGACGAACCTCGACGGCGCCGGGGGTCTGAGGACCATCGACAGTCGAACGGTCCTCGCGCGGTGGCGCGAGCTCGTTCCGGAAGGCGGCGTCGCGGACCTGCCGACCGCCCTCGAGGTGGCGCGGCGGTCGGGCGGGAAGTACGGGCTCGTCGGAAGCGCGGTGTCGAGCGGCGCCTCGATGCGGCTGGTCACGGACGTCTACGATCTCGAGAGCGGAGAGACGCTCGGGCAGTCTCAGGTCGAGGGATCGCCGGACAGCATCTTCGGCCTGGTCGACCGGCTCTCGATCCAGGTACTGGGCATCATTCTCGAGCAGGGCAGCGGCACCGCTCATTCGGTCGACCTGGCCAGCGTGACGACGTCGTCGCTCCCGGCGCTCAAGTCGTTTCTCGACGGTGAGGAGCATACTCGACGAGGCGATTTCGCCGGCGCGATACCCGCATATCAGGATGCGATCGGCGCCGATTCGACGTTCGCCCTGGCGCACGTTCGGCTGGGGGACGCCTTCGGCTGGACGGGGGGCTACGAGACGCCGGGGGTGCGCGAATCGTACGCGGCCGCGAAGAGGTTCGCCGACCGTCTTCCCGAGCGGGATTCCAACCTGCTGGACGTTACGCTGGCCTACGCCAATGCGAAGGAGGACGCGACTCGGTTGGCGCGCGACGCGAGCCAGCGCTATCCGGACGACCCCACTGCATGGTATCTGCTCGGGGAAGTCTACTACCACCTGCCCTACCAGTCGCTCGCCTCCAAGGAGGACAAGTGGGAGCCGTTCGAACGGGCGTTCGCTCTCGATCCGACCTTCCTGCCCGCGGAGATCCACCTGCTCGATCTCGCCTTCGAGGGGGCGGACAAGGCGGCGGCCGATTCGCTCATGCCCCACTTCCGGCAGGTGACTGCAGGGAGCGATCACGGCAAGTCCTACTCGCTTCTCTACACCATCACGTTCGGCGATTCCGCATCGCAAGCGCGGGCCCTCGCTAGCCTGGATACGATGCCCCACGACGTCCTGCGGCAGTTGCCTTCGCACATGAACCATCCCCGGTTCGCCGACGTGCAACAGGCGGTCATCGGGGAATTGCAGTCGAGGCCCGAGCACGCGTCGGTCGCGCGTTTCGTGGACTTCTTCTATGGACAGGCGCTCCTGAACTGGGGGGAGCTGGAGACGTTGGAGGAGGTCATCGAAGGCGGGATACTCAGCCCTGCCGCCGCCCAGTCTGCCTTGGGGACGGCATACTACCACGAGATCCCATTGTCTCAGGAACTCTACGACGGACTCTTCGCGAGCCGCGCCGATCCGGCGCCGGGTCCCGAGATGGCCGCCGCGGCGTTCGGAGCTCTCGAGACCGGAGACCGCCCGACCGCCTTGCGCCTTATGGGAGGTATTCGGGCCGCCCGGCAGTCGCTCCTCGAGGCGGGAGATTCGGCCACGGCCAAGGAGGTGGGCGAGATCCTCGAGGGGCTCGAGGCCCGGGACGCCATGCTGCGCAAGAGGCCCGAAGCACTCGCCCTTCTGGAGGCGGCCTACAGAAAGAGCGGCTTTCCGCCGGCAGGGATCTGGGCGGCGGAGCTCCTGGAGGAGCGGGGAGAGACCGAGCGCGCGATCGAGTTCCTGGAAGCCCTGGGATCCAGTCCCCTCCTCGGAATGCGACTCGGAGGGCTCTACGAAAAGGTCGGGCGGCGCGAGGACGCGATCGAAGCGTACGGCTGGGTCCTGCTCGCATGGGAGGAAGCGGACCCGAGGCTCCAACCCAGGGTATCCGAAGCCCGCCAGGCGATCGCGCGGCTCGAGGGTCTGCAGCGCGATTGAGCGGCGGGCCTCCCGCGCCCTCGCCAGCCCCGCGTTGTCAGACATCGACTGGCCATCCGGATCGGGCAGGTCGATCCTGGGCTCAGAGCAGCTGACGCGAACTCGGAATGGGAGGAACCGTGAGCCCCAGATCGCCGAATCCGGAAACCGAAGCCATGGAGCGCGCCGCGCGCTCGAAACGGCCCCCTCACGAGCAGGACCCCATTCCCAAGCCGACGCCCCGACCCGCCACGGGAAACAAGTCCGCCGCGGGCGTGCAGGGCGCGCGGCCGCGGGACGGGCTCTAGCCGTAGAGCGCGCAGAAGCGGGCGCCCCGCGGGCGGATCAGACCAGGCGGGCGTTCAGCCGGATGTCGACGCCGGCCAGCGCCCTGGAGACCGGGCAGTTCCGCCTGGCCCCTTCGGCCTGCTCGAGAAACTCGGCCTCCTCGATTCCCGGGACCTCCGCTTCCGTGTCCAGGGTGATCGTCGCGATGCGTGGGCCATCGCCCATGTCGAGATCGACGTTCGCGGTCGTGCTGACGCGCTTCGGTTCGTGCCCGGCCTTGCCCAGCGCCGCCGCGAGCGCCATCGAGAAGCACGCCGCGTGCGCGGCTCCGATCAGCTCCTCGGGATTCGTTCCCTTCCCCTCCTCGAAGCGCGAGCCGAACGAATAGCTTCCCTCGAACGCTCCGCTTCCCAGCGACAGGGATCCGCGTCCGTCCTTGAGGCCCCCTTTCCACTCCGCACTTCCCGTCCGCTTCGGCATCTCGCCCTCCCTTTCCTTATGTCCCCGTGATTCGCGAGCCGAGAGGGTAGCGACGCGTCCCGACAGCCGGCAAGCTGCGGCCCGTTCGGAGCGGTGGCGGTAGGTTGGAACCGGTGCCATCCAACGAGATCCAACCCCTCCTCCTGCGCGTGGCCGACGGGGACGTGGGTGCCCTCGCGGAGCTGTACGACGCGACCTCCGTCTTCGTCTTCGGGATCCTGCGCCGCATGCTGTGGAACACGGAAAGCGCCGAAGAGGTGGCCCAGGAGGTGTACATCCAGGTCTGGAGGACGGCCCGGGGCTACGACCCCGGACTCGGCTCCGCATGGTCGTGGCTCGCGCTGCTGACCCGCGGCCGCGCGATCGGCAGGATGCGCGCGGACGGTTCGTATCGGGACGCAATCGCGGACCTCGCCCTCCACCAGCCGTTCCCCGAACCGCTCGAGCCCCTCGGTCCGCCACGCGGCGAGGTCGCGCATCTCGAGCGGGCCGAGACCGTGCGCGAGGCGCTGCGCGCGCTGCCGGGGGACCATCGCCGGGCGCTCGAGCTGGCGTTCTTCGGGGGCCTCAGCCAGCGCGAGATCGCGTACCGGATCGGCACGCCCCTGCCCACCGTCAAGAGCCGCATTCGGACGGCGTTGACGCGCCTCAGGGAGCGGCTGGCGCCCGTGCCCGAGCAATGATCCGCCCGGCGAAGATGTCGGACGACCAGTTCGAGGATCAGGCGATCAGCCACCTGCTCGGGGAGCTGGACGTGAACGGCGAGATCATGTTCCAGGAGGAGCTCGCGCGCCGCGGCCCGCCGGCCGGCGCGATGCTGCGCGAGTTCAGGGAGGCGCTCGGAGAGCTGGCGCTCGCGGTCGCGCCGGCGGATCCTCCGCCTGCCCTTCGGGCGCGCGTTCTGTGGAGCATCGGCGCGCCGGTGGCGGTTCCCGACGCGCCGCCGGCGGCTCCTCGCACGTTCTGGATCTGGGCCGTCGCTGCTCTGATGACGGCGGTGGCGGTAGGGCTCGGAGTGTGGGCCAGACGGCTGGCGGACGAGCGCGACGAGCTGCGGGCCTCGGTCGAGCGTCTCGAGGAGCGCGCAGTCGCCGCCGAGACCGCGGCCGCGGGCGCGTCACTCCTGCGCGAGGATCTGGATCTGGTCGGCGCCCCCGGTTCCACGATGCACGAGCTTCGCGGGACCGAGGCGCTACCGGACGCTGGAGGGCGTGTGTTCCTCGCCGCCGGCTCCGGTCGCGGCCTCCTGATCGCGGAGGCACTTCCGGCTCTCGCTCCCGATCGCGTCTACGCGCTGTGGACGATGGATGCCGCGGACGCGCGACTGGCCGGGGTCTTCCGCCCGGACGAGGACGGGCGCGGGCGGCTCGAGATCGAGGATCTCGAGCTTTCTCCCGGCGCGACCTTCGCGCTCACGGAAGAGCCCGCGCCAGGCGGCGAGCGGCCCACGGGGCCGATCCTGCTCGCCTCGAGCTAGAAGCTCCGCTGGAGGTCTCCGCAGCCGACGACCGTCGAGTCGTCCTCGCTCTGATGGACGTCGACGTGATACTCCGCGTCGGGGTCCAGGGGCACCGACAGGACCGCGGTAGCGCTCGCGCTTCCGGTGTCGTTCGGCTCCAGGACGGGATACGCCTCCGGGTCTCCCACCTCGGGACCCACCGACGCGGGTTCCGCGTCGCCTGATGGACACAGACCCGCGTGGATGTGCCACGGATGCCGTCCCCCGGCGGCGCCGCCGCGTAACGTGAGGTTCGCCCGCGTCTCCCCGTCGGGCATCAGGGTCACGGTGGCGAATCCTGAATGGCCTTCCGCCCCCAGCGACTGGACGTCGCCCGACCATGCGCCCGGAATCGGCCGCGAATCCGTTTCGCCTCCGGACGCGCAGGCCGTCAAGAGCAGAAACGAGCTGATGCATGCAATCCGCAGCATGAGGCCCTCCTCTCTGGCCGCCGCGTGATCCGGCACCCGCACCATGCGTCGGCGCCTGGGACTAAGTGGACTCGAAACCGGGGGATTGGAACAAGAAGGATTCTTACAGGGGGGTCGCGGGGTGAGACCGGGGGGCGCGCGTCACGCCCCCCGTCTCGAACCGACCTCAATCCTCGCTGAAGTCACCCACGCCTTGCTCGAGCGGCACGCAACCCAGTATCTCGGTGCGCTCGCCGCCGTTCTGAAAGATCGTGACGTAGTAGTCGCCGCCGGGGGCGAAATTCGCGTCCACCATCGCCGTGAACGAGCCCCGAGAGTTCTCGTCCGGGACGAGGTTCGGGTAGGCGGACTCGGCGCCCAGGATGGTTCCCGTGCAACCGCCCTGGTAGACGCCCCAGGCGTACTCGCCGCGCGGGATCAGGCCCGGCAGGCTCACGCTGACCCGCGTGCGCTCCTCGGAGAGCTTCGTCGCGCTCGTGTGGGCGACCGACTTCTGCTCGCCGACCTTGCCCTCGGTCCCGCGATACACCTTCGCGTGCCAGTGATCCGGATCACCGGTCGTGGTCATTCCCCCGCAGGCCACCACCATGGCCAGTCCAGCAACCAACATCATGTACTTCGGAAACACCATTCTTGCCTCTCCTTGGGTAGGGGTCCCTGTGGGTCCGTCCTAGCATTATCCACCACCGGGGCGGTCCGTGGCAATAGCGGGCCCTGCGGAGCGGGCTCACAGTCCAGCCAGCGGTCGATCGCGATCACGATGGGCAATGTGTCTAGTGTGCCGACGCCGCGACCACACCAGGAAGATGGTGGAGCCCGGGCGGTTCCGAGCACCCGATCGAAGGCGGTCACTAGCGCACGGATCGGGGAGCGGAGCGGTCGCGTGATCGCCGCGGGCTGCGTCACATCCCGATCGATTCCGTTTCAGCGCGGTTGACAGGCGGACCGCCGGCGGCCACGATGGCGGCCATGCGCGCGGTTCGCTTCCACCATACGGGCGGTCCTGAGGTCCTCGTCCTCGACGACGTGCCCCGACCGGAGCCCGGCCCCCGACAGGTCCGCGTCCGGGTCGACCACGCGGGCGTCAACTTCGTCGACACCTACCTGCGGACCGGTGCCTACGATCCCGGACCGCTGCCGGCCATCGCCGGGAAGGAGGGGGCCGGCCGCGTGGACGCCGCGGGACCCGGAGTCGAAGGCGTCGCGCCCGGCGACCGCGTGGCGTTCTTCGACGCGCGGGGCTCCTACGCGGAATCGGTCGTGATTGCCGCGGCGCGCGCGATTCCGTTGCCCTCCGGGATCGACGACCTCCAGGCCGCCGCGCTTCCGCTCCAGGGAATGACCGCGCGCTATCTGACCCACGAGATCCGTCCGCTGGGACCGGAGGACACGGTGCTCATCCACGCCGCGGCCGGAGGGGTCGGGCATCTCGCCGTCCAGATGGCCAAGCAGGCAGGCGCGGTGGTGTTCGCCACCTGCTCCTCGGAGGAGAAAGCCGCGCGCGTTCGGGAGCTCGGCGCCGATCACGTGATCCGCTACGACCTGGTGAACTTCGCCGACCGCGTGCTCGAGCTGACGAGCGGCCGTGGCGTCGACGTGGCGATCGACGGCGTCGGAAGGGCGACCTTCGAGGACAGCGTCCGCGCCACGCGGATCCGCGGACACGTGATCTTCTTCGGGCAGGCGAGCGGTGCGCCGGATCCGATCCAGCCGCGCCGCCTGCTGGGGAGCCGGACGCTCACGACCGCGTCGCTCTTCGACTACGCGCAGTCGCGCGACGATCTCCTCGCGCTCGCCGTTCCGGTGATGGCGGCGGCGGCCGAGGGAACGCTCAGGGCGCGGATCGACCGCGTGCTCCCGCTGGAGGACGCCGCCCTCGCGCACCAGATCCTCGAGGGACGGCACACGATGGGAAAGCTCCTGCTCGCGACCTAGCCGCCCGCCAGTCTCTCCAGGCGCTCGATCGTACTCACGATGTCCCCCTCGGTCGTGCGCGGGTTGAGCGCGCAGAGCCGGAGCGCGGGCCGTCCGCGCAGCACCGTCGAGCTCAGGAAAGCGAAGCCGTCGGCGAGCGAGGCCTCCGCCAGACCGTGGGTCACCGCGTCCGCCTCTTCCTCCGCGACGCCGCCCGGCGACCAGCCGAAGGCCACTGTCCCGAGGCGCGCGGGCGACACGATCCGCCACTTGCCGGACGCCGCGATCCGCGCCTCGGCGAGCTCGGCGTTGGCGATCCCCCGGTCGACGGCCTCGCGGAACGCGGCCAGGCCGAACACCTGGAGCGACATCCAGAGCTTGAGCGCGCGAAAGCTGCGCGTGAGCTGCACCCCGAGATCGGAGAAGTTCACCTCTTCCTCCGCCCGGTGGACGTCGCGCAGGTAATCGGGCCGAGTGCGGAAGACCTCCGCCAGGAGCCGGCCGTCGCGCACGAGCACGCATCCGATCTCGAAGGGCTGGAAGAGCCACTTGTGGGGATCGAGCGCGAGGGAATCCGCGCGCTCGATCCCGGCCAGCGCGAGCCTGCCCCGGTCGCTGAGGAGGGCGCCGCCGCCGTAGGCGGCGTCGGCATGGAGCCAGAGCCCCTCGGCTGCAGCGATCTCGGCGAGCTCGGGGAGCGGGTCGACGGCCCCCGTGTTGGTCGTGCCCGCATTCGCGATCACGCAGAACGGGACCCGGCCGGCGGCGCGGTCCTCGGCGATCGCGCGCGCGAGATCGGCGGGCCGCAGCCGGAACTCCTCGTCGACGGGCAGGAGGCGCAGCTGCGCGGGCGCGAAGCCGAGCACGCGGAGCGCCCGCGCGACCGCCGAGTGCGTCTGATCGGAGGCGTAGGCGACGCCGTCAACGAGGCGCGAGCCGAGCTTCGTCTCGCGGGCGACCGCCAGGGCCGTCAGGCTCGCCATCGAGCCGCCGCTGACGAAGAGGCCGCCGGACTCCTCCGGCAGGCCGCACAGCTGCCGCAGCCAGTCCACGGTCACGATCTCGACCATGGCGGGGCCCGAGGCGCCGAGCCAGGTTCCGGCGAACACGTTGAACCCGCTCGCCAGCGCATCGGCCAGGAACCCGACGTAGTTGCCGGGCCCGGGCACGAACGCGAAGAAGCGCGGGTGGTCGACCCGCGCAGTCCAGGGAAGGATTTCCCGCACGACGCGATCGAGGACCTCCCCGGGATCGGACCCCGATTCGGGGATCGGCTCGCGAAGGACGCCCTCCAGGTCGGAGCGACGACCCCGCCGCACCGCCGGTTGATCGCGGATCCCGGCGAGGTGGTCGACCACCAGGTCGACGACCCGGTAGCCGAGCTCGCGCATGTGTGCTTCGGTGAGCGACAGCGCGCCCGATGGAGCGTCGGCGGTCGGGTCGGTCAGCGGATCTCGGGGACCCACGGCAGGGCCGCGATCGCGCGTCCCGGGTCATGGCGCAGAGCGACTGCGAAACCGGAGAGGCCCCGCACGAGGTCGCCGAGTGCGTAAACGACGGCGCGCTCGCGCGCGGACGGGGCGCCGGCGCGCCCCGCACCCAGCTGCCGCAGGACCATCGCGTCGCGCATCCGGTCGAGGAGCGACTCGCGGCGCGGATAGACATGGAGCGTGACGGGCGCGTCGGGGTCGAGACCGGCGGCCTCCTTCGCGGCCACGAGCGCCGTCTCCAGGCCGCCCACCCGGTCGACGAGACCGCGATTCGCGGCGTCGGCGCCCGACCAGACACGTCCCTGGGCTACGGCATCGACCTCGGCCTCGCTCATCCCCCTGCCTTCCGCCACCCGCCCGAGGAACGTCCGATACGTGTGCTCGATCAGTCCTCGGAAGATCGCCCGCTCCTCCTCCGACAGCGGCCGGGTGGACGTGGGGAAGTCCGCGGCGGGATTGGTCTCCAGGACATCCCAGTCGATTCCGACCTTGTCGTACAGGTCGCTGGCGTTGAACAGGATGCCGAAGACGCCGATCGACCCGGTCAGCGTCGACGGCGAGGCGACGATCGCGTCCGCGCCCGCCGACATGTAGTAGCCGCCCGAAGCCGCTACGTCACCCATCGAGACGACGACGGGGAGCGCTCTCTGCAGCTCTCCGACCGCGCCCCAGATCTCCTCGGAGGCGATCGCGTCACCTCCGGGGCTGTCCACGCGCAGGACGACCGCGTTCAGGTCACCGTCCTCGGCGACCTCCGCCAGGAGGCGCTTCATCGTCTCCGCCCCGATCGTCCTGCCGAACACCGGGTCGTATCCGCTCTCTCCGGAGGTGATCGCTCCGATGGCGTACACGAGGCCGATGGTGCCCTCGGCGTTCCGGGGACCTTCCGGCAGCGTGGCCACGTAGTCGCGGATGTCTACGAGGTGGGTCTCGACGTCCGCCGGCGACAGGCTCTCGGGGGCGGCATCGAGTGCGCGGGCCACCGCGCGGCGCCGCACCTCCGCGTCCTGGAGCTCGCCGTCGACGAGACCCAGCGCCTTGAGATCGCGACTCAGGTAAACCCCCCCGTCGAGGCTCGCGTGTAGACGCTCCCGGTCCACTCCGCGCGCTTCGATGACCGCGCCCACGAACCGGCCGTAGATGCCGTCCAGGATCGCTCGCGTCGCCTCGCGGTCCGGCTCGCTCATGTTCGTCCGCCGGAACATGTCGGCCGCGCTCTTGTAGACTCCGATCGCCTCCACCTGAGGCTCGACACCCACCTTCTCGAACATCTCCTGCACGAACGGCGTCTCTACGCGGAAGCCGTTCATTTCGACCCCGGAATTGGGCAGCAGGAACAGGCTGTCGGCGGAAAGCGCTACGTAGTATCCGAGCTCGTCGGTGATCGAAGTGAACGCGTAGACGAATTTCCCGCTAGCGCGAAACTCCGCCAGCGCCTCCCTCAGGTCTTCCGCTTTGGCCCATCCGTACCCCGGCGCACCCACCCGCAGATGCACGCCCGCGATGCGATCGTCATGGGCGGCCCGCTCGAGGGCCAGTCGCAGGTCGTGCATCTGGTGATCGGCGCCCTCCATCTCGGCGGAGAAGAAGTCCGGCGGCGCCTGCTCGACGACCCGGCCCTGCAGGTCGAGGACGAGGATCGCGGGGGCATCGACGTCGACCCGGGGACCGTAGCGGAACAGGGGCCCCATGAGCATCACGCCCGCGTAGACCACGATGGCGACGATCGCGAGGACGGCCAACAGGATGAGGAGTACGCGCTTCACGGGAGGCGCAAGAGTCGCCCGCGGGCGCGCCCGGAGTCAAGGAGCCTTGCTCCTCCCGCGCACTTCGGATGATGTTGCGGCCCCGCATGTTCGAAACGCTTCGCGGACTCGACCCCCTCTTCCAGGCGTTGCTGGCGGGGGGCTTCACCTGGGCGGTGACCGCGCTCGGGGCCGCGATCGTGCTGGTCACCCGTCGGCTGAGCCCCGCGGTACTGGACGCGATGCTGGGTTTCGCGGCCGGCGTGATGATCGCCGCCAGTTTCTGGTCGCTGCTCGTTCCCGCCATCGACATGGCCGCCGCGGCGGGCGGCGTGCGGTGGCTGCCCGCGGTGGTGGGATTCCTCGCGGGGGGCGCTTTCCTGCGCGTCGCCGACAACTTCCTGCCGCACCTCCACCCGCGCCTTCGCATGGATCAGGCCGAGGGCGTGCACACCGCGTGGCACCGGGCGACGCTCCTCGTCCTCGCGATCACGCTCCACAACATCCCCGAGGGCCTCGCGGTCGGGGTCGCGTTCGCGGCCGCGGCGCAGAACCTCGACGTGGCCGGCGGCGCCACGTTCGGGGGAGCTGTCGCCCTCGCCGTCGGGATCGGCCTCCAGAACTTCCCCGAGGGGATCGCCGTCGCGATGCCGCTCCGCCGCGAGGGCGTCAGGCCGCTCAAGTCGTTCTGGTACGGCCAGCTCTCGGCCCTGGTCGAACCGGTGGCCGCGGTGACCGGCGCGGCGGCCGTGCTCCTGATCGGGGCCATCCTCCCGTACGCGCTCGCGTTCGCGGCCGGGGCCATGATCTACGTCGTCGTGGAGGAGCTGATTCCGGAGAGCCAGGCCGGTGGCAACGCCGACCTCGCCACCGTCGCCACCATGGTCGGCTTCGCGGTCATGATGGTCCTCGACGTGGCGCTCAGTTGAGCGAGTCGGCCGGCCTCGGCGGCGTGGAGGCCGGCGGCACCAAGTTCGTATGCGGCGTCGGGAGCTCGCCCGAGGACGTGATCGTGGAGTCCTTTCCGACCACGTCGCCCGACGCCACGCTCGATAGCGTGATCCGATTCTTTCGCCATGCGTCCCCGTCAGCGGTGGGCGTCGGATCGTTCGGCCCGCTCGACCTCGACCCGGAGTCCTCTACGTACGGCCACATCACATCGACCCCCAAGCCGGGCTGGCGGCAGTTCGATCTCGCGGGGACGATCGCGAGGGCGCTCGAAGTCCCCGTCGGGTTCGACACCGACGTCAACGCGGCCGCGCTCGGGGAAGGCCGCTGGGGCGCGGCGCGGGGGTTGACCGACTTCCTCTATCTCACCGTCGGAACCGGAATCGGCGGCGGCGCCGTGGTCGGCGGCAACGTCGTCCACGGACTCGTCCATCCCGAGATGGGCCACATCCGGGTGCCGCACGATCCCGAGCGCGATCCGTTCCCCGGCAGCTGTCCCTACCACGGCGACTGCCTCGAGGGGCTGGCGTCCGGACCGGCGATCGAGCGGCGATGGGGCAGGTCCGCGGAGGACATTCCCGACGATCACCCTGCGTGGGAGCTGGAAGCGGAATACATCGGCCTCGGCCTCGCCACGTGGGTGTGCACGCTCTCGCCGCGGCGGATCGTGATCGGTGGGGGCGTCATGCGGCGGGCGCGGCTCCTTCCGCTGGTCCGCCACGAGCTCCAGCGGCAGCTCGGCGGGTACATCCAGAGCGGCGCGCTGGGCTCCGGCATCGACCGGTTCGTGACCCCTCCGCTCCTCGGCGACCGCGCCGGCGTGCTGGGGGCGCTCGTTCTCGCCGAGCGAGCGCGCCGGCTTGCCGACGGTGATGCGCCATCCTCCCGCCCGGGGAAGGACTTGACTCCACCGGACTGAGCTGCGCTACCCGGGCCTGCCTGCGCCCGGCATATTGAGATCGCACCACCAGCCCCGGAGGCAAGCTGGAATCCCGCCGCATGATCGCGACCGTCCTCTTCACCGACATAGTCGGTTCGACCGAGCACGCGTCGGAGCTGGGTGACCGCCGCTGGCGCGAGGTGCTGCGCGCCCATCATGCCGCCGTACGCGAAGAGCTTCGGCGCCACCGCGGGCACGAGATCGCCACCGCCGGCGACGGATTCCTCTCGGTGTTCGACAGCCCGGCCCACGCGCTGCTCTGCGCGGCCGCCATCCGGGACGCCGTTCGCGATCTCGATCTGGCGATACGCTGCGGAATCCATATGGGGGAGGTCGAGCGCGAGGACGGCGACGTGGGCGGAATCGCGGTCCACATCGGAGCGAGGGTGGCGGCGCTCGCCGGCCCCAACGAGATCCTGGTCTCGGGCACCGTGCGCGACGCCGAGGCGGGCTCGGACTTCGGCTTCGAGGACCGTGGACGTCACGCGCTGAAGGGCGTCGCGGGGGAGTGGCCGATCTATGCGCTGACCGAGATCCCGGAGCATGCCGTCCGCTCTCTCCGGCCCGTCGCGAGCCAGCAGGGCTTCCTCCAGCGCGCCGCACAGGCCAGGCTCGTTCCGGTCCTCGCCCTGTATCTCGCCGCCAGCGCCGCGGTCCTCGCTCTGTCCACTCTCCTTCGCTCGGGGCTCGGCCTCCCCGACTGGGTTCCGGGAGTCACGGTGCTGCTCCTCGTCATCGGCCTCGCGGTCGTCCTCGCCACCGCGTGGGTCCAGGCGCACTCGGAAACGCCGGATCGGCGTGCCCGGGGCCTCGATCTCCTCGGCGCCGCCCGTGCGGTGCGGCGCGGCAAAGTCCCCCAGCTGACGTGGGGTCGCGCACTCGCCGGCGGAGCGTTCGCGTTCGCGATGCTGTTCGGTGCGGCCGGCCTCTGGGTAGTGATCCAGGATCGCGGCCGGAGCTTCGCCCCGGAGGAGGCCCTCGCCGACGCGGCCCCCGGAGTGGCGGTGCTTCCGTTCACGGTTCAGGGAGAAGGATTGGACGTGTGGCGCGAGGGGGCGGTCGACCTGGTGAGCTCGAACATCGACGGCGCGGCCGGGCTTCGCGCCATCGACAGCCGCACCCTTCTCGCGCGCTGGCACGAGACCGTGGACGAAGGCGAGCGGCCCGACCTCGCGACTTCGCTCGACGTGGCGCGCCGAACCGGGGCGCGCTACGCGCTCCTCGGCACGGCCGTGGCGCTGGGCCGCGACCTGCGCCTCACCGCTGACGTCTATGACGTCGCCAGCGGCAAGAGCCTCGGGCAAGCGCAGGTCGAGGGCGCCCCGGATTCCGTGTACATGCTGGTCGACCGCCTCTCGATCGAGGCGCTGAAGACGATCCTGGGTCGCCCGGCCGACGATCTGCCGCGTGTGGAGCTCGCCCGCGTGACGACCTCGTCCCTGCCCGCCCTCAAGGCGTACCTCGAAGGGGAAGTCCTGTACCGCAGGGCCGACTGGCCGGCGGCCATCGAGGCCTACCGGCAAGCGGTAGGAGCAGACTCGACGTTCGCGCTCGCGTGGCTGCGTC
>DASSPT010000051.1:0-5468 GCA_035699465.1 Gemmatimonadota bacterium | reverse complement strand
GACGTGTTCGGCTATCTCAAGCCGGAGACCGCGCGCGAGACGCTGATCCAGGCGCTCCTGCCGGCCCCGATGTTCCAGACCCGCTGGCGCTGGAATGCCGGTCGATCGCTGGCGATCCTTAGGATGCGCGGCGGCAAGAAGACCCCCGCCCAGCTCCTTCGCATGCAGGCCGAGGACCTGCTGGCCGCCGCGTTCCCCCAGGCCGCCGCATGCTTCGAGCACATCCATGGCGACATCGAGGTGCCGTGGGAACACCCGGTCGTGCGCCAGACGGTCGAGGACTGCCTGACCGAGGCCATGGACATCGAGGCTCTCGAGACGATCCTGACGCGGATCCGGGCCGGCGAGTTCGAGCTCGTCGCGCGCGACGTTCCCGAGCCTTCGCCCATGGCGCACGAGATCCTGAACGCGCGCCCGTATGCCTTCCTGGACGACGCGCCCGCGGAGGAGCGGCGAACGCTCGCCGTCTCGACGCGGCGTAACCTCGAGTACTCCGCCGACGATTTCGCCACCCTCGATCCGGAGGCGATCGCGCGCGTCCGCGCCGAGGCCTGGCCGGACCCACGAGACGCCGACGAGGTCCACGACGCGCTCGACTGGCTGGGGATCGTCACCGCGCTGGAGGCCGATTCGTGGCGCGAGTGGCTGAACGCTCTCGAGGGCGAGCGCCGCGCGACCCTGGCGACGGCGGGAGACGCGCGGTTCTGGGTGGCTGCCGAGCGACTGCCCGAGGCGCGCGCCGTCTGGCCGGGGTTGGCGCTCAGGGTGGCGATCGAGGCGCCCGCGCGAAACGCGGCGGTCGAGTGGGATGCGCGCGACGCATTGACCGCGCTCCTGCGAGGAAGGCTCGAAGGGCTGGGCCCGGTGACGGTCGCGGGGGTTGCCGCGGAGCTGGGGCTCGAGCCGGTCCGCGTCGAAGCCGCGATGGTCGCGCTCGAGGTGGAGGGCACCGTCCTGCGCGGGCGCTTCACGCCGCGTGCCGGTCAACGCACGACCGATCAGGAGCCAGCGGTCGATTCCGACGCCCTCGAGTGGTGCCACCGGCGGCTCCTCGCGCGCATCCACCGCTACACGATCGACCGGCTGCGGGCGGAGATCGAGCCCGCCACGCAGGCCGACTTCATGCGTTATCTCTTCCGCTGGCAGCATCTGGACCCGGCGGCGCGACTCATGGGCGCGCGCGGCGTGCGGGAGGTAGTCGAGATGCTCCAGGCGTTCGACGCGCCGGCGGCCGCATGGGAGTCCGACATACTTCCCGCGCGCGTCGCGGACTACGATCCGGAATGGCTGGACGGCCTCTCGCTGTCCGGAGCGGTCGCCTGGGGACGGCTCGTGCCCCCGTCCGCGTCCGGAATCGATCGTCCGCGCTCCGGTCCGGTCCGAGCGTCGCCGCTGTCCCTCTTGGTCCGCGCCGATCTCCCATCGTGGCTGGCGCTCGCACGGGATCCCGATCCGGACGCCGCGCCGCTCACCCACTATGCAAACGAGACGCTGGACGCTCTGCGCGCGGGCGGGCCGGCGTTCCACCAGGACCTGGTGGCCCGGACCGGCCTCCTCCCCGCGCAGGTGGAGCGCGGGCTCGCCGAGCTCGCGTCGTGGGGGATGGTGACCGCCGACGGGGTGGCCGGTCTCCGCGCCCTCATCGTCCCCGAGAGCGAGCGTCGGGCCCGGCGGCCGCTCGCCCGCCGGGGACGGCAGCCCCGCTTCACGGACGACACGCTGGCCGGCCGCTGGGCGCTGTTCCGGGAGGGCGCGTTCCGGCTGGACGACCGCGAGCTCGCGGTCGAGCGCTGGGTGCGCCAGCTTCTCTCCCGCTACGGTGTTGTCGTCCGGCGGCTTCTCGAGAAGGAGCCTCCCCTCGCTCCGTGGCGGGACGTCGCGCGCGTGTTGAGGCGCCTCGAGATGCGGGGCGAGGTCCGGGGCGGGCGCTTCCTGCAGGGAGCTTCAGGTGAGCAGTTCGCCTTGCCCCAGGCGGTCGAAGCGCTCCGCGCGACGCGCCGACGCGAGTCCGACGGCTCGCTGCTCGCGGTCGGCGCCGGAGACCCGCTCAACCTGACGGGCGTCATAACACCCGGCGAGCGGATCGCGTCGACTCCCGCCAACGTCGTCCTCTATCGGGACGGCGTGCCGGTGGCGGCGAGGCTCGGCCGCGAGCGCCGGATCTTCCGGGAAGAGGAATCACGGGACGAGCGGAGGCGGATCGAGACCGCGCTGGTCGGTCGGGCGGGCGCGCGCGGCTAGCGCGCTTCGGTCGACTCCCCCGACTCTTCCGACTCTACCGACTCTACCGACCAACGGAACGTGGACAGCATCAGGGACTGGATGTGGCGCTGGATCCCGCTGAGCGGGCTCTCCGGCTCCTCGTCGAGCTTGAGCTCGACCACCTTGCCGTTCCGCTCGAGCCAGTAGGACGCGGAGCCCGCGAGTCCTGGAGCGGACCCCGTCCTCAGTGCGGATTCTCCGGCGAGCGGAACCGTGATACCTGCCTCACCGCCACCCTCTCCGCGCTCCCCCAGCCGAGCGGCCACCCAATCTTCGAGCGCGACCGTGTCCGGCTTCGCGTACGTCGCCGCGTCCAGGCGGTATGCCGGAGGCCCGGGCTGTCTGAGCCCGTCGACCTCGCGCACGAATCCCGGCCCGGCCACGATCACGGCCCACGTCGCGGGAGCCGTCGGGTCCGTCGGCACGATGTCCGCGTCGTCCGGGACCAGCATAGTGAACCCGTCCGCCCGCCACATCGCGAGCCCGTCGGTCAGCGCGCGCACGTCGGGCCCGGGCGTGGTTTCCACGCGAGCGCCGGCCTGCTCGGTTTCGGAGGTGCGGTCACAGGCGCCCATCGCCGACAGAACCGACGTGGCCGCCAGCAGAATCACGAAGAATGTCCGCATACGCCGAGAAAACTATCGGGTCGATCAACTGCCGTCGAACAAACCCAGCTGGCCGCCGCGCGCGGGACGTCGGAATCCCGCGGTCGAAAGCTCCACCGATACCTCGTTCAGGCCGAACTTCCTGCACGACACGTCGAACACCTGCCGAACCTGTTCCGTGAACGGCCCGTCGCCTCGCATGCGCGCGCCCCAGCGCGAATCGTAGAGCACCCCACCCCGCAGGTCGCGCAGCCGGTTCAGCACCTTCTCCTTGCGGTCCGGGAAATGGCGCTCGAGCCAGTCCGCGAAGAGGTCCTTCACCGCGTGCGGCAGCCGAAGCATGATCCACGCCGCGCTGATGGCCCCCGCCTCCGCCGCGCGCTGGAGGATCTCCGGCATCTCGTGATCGGTCAGTCCCGGGATGACGGGCGCGACGTTGACGCCGACGGGGATCCCCGCCTCCGACAGCCGCCGGATCGCCTCGAGCCGCTTCTCCGGAAGCGCCGCGCGCGGCTCCATGACGCGCTTCAGCTCCTTGCTCAGCGTCGTGATCGAGAGAGTGGCAGACACGAGGTTGTGCCTGGCCATCTCCGACAGCACGTCGACGTCCCGCGTCACGAGGTCGCTTTTCGTGATGACACCGACGGGATTCCGAAACTCGGCGAGGACCTCGAGGCACCTCCGCGTGATCTTCAACCGCCGCTCTATGTGCTGATACGGGTCCGTGACGCCGCTCATGAGCAGAAACTTCGGCTCCCACGATCGCGCAGAGAGCTCTTTTCGAAGAAGTTCAGGTGCATCTTCTTTCACAAATATCTTTGTCTCGAAGTCCAGGCCGGCGGACAGGTCCAGGTACTCATGAAAGGGTCTCGCGAAGCAGTAAACACAGCCATGGGCGCATCCCCTGTACGGATTGATGCTCGCCTCGAATCCGACGTCCGGGCTGTCGTTCGTGGCGATGATCGTGCGGGTGGGGTCGCGGTAGAAGCGGGTGCGGGGAGCGGGATCCTCCGCCTCCACCCACTCGTCGCGCTCCACTTCGATCTCGTGGAACCGGTTTTTCGGATTGAGCGCGGCGCCGCGCCCCTGGATGGTGGGATGGCCCATGGCCGTCTCCTTCTGGACGGGTCGGAGGATGGGCCTCGTATATTCGGGTATTTTTCGGGTTCTGTCAAGGCTCGCTTCCCTTTCGGAAGATTCGACCGGGTTCGGGGTATATTGTCCAGATGTCCGAGACCGACCCGACCCTTCCGACGCTCCAGACCGAGCGCCTGACGCTCGTCGCGCTGACGCCCGAGGCGTACTCGGCCTGGGCCGCCGGCGACGCCAGAGCGCTGACGGCCGCGACCGGGATCCCCTTCGTGGACGCCGCCGCGCCGCCTCTGCTCGAGGATGACCTGCCGAAGATCCGCGACCTGGCAGCGGCCCACTGGGGCCCCGAGGCGTTCGGATGGTGGGGCTGGCTGGCGACCCTGACGGAGACGGGCGAGCCGGTGGGCTCGGTCGGATTCGCCGGGCACCCCGATGACGGCGTGGCTACGATCGGCTACACGGTCTACGAGCGCCACCAGGGACGCGGCTACGGCACCGAGGCCACGGCCGCGGCCGTGAACTGGGCGCTCTCGCACGACGGGGTCGACGGCGTGCGCGCGACGATCCCGGACTGGAACAAGCCTTCGGTCCGGATGGCGGAGAAGATCGGCTTCGTGATGACCGGGACGGCCGAGGATCCCGAAGTCGGCGAGGTGCTCGTCTACGAAATCGGTCGGCCGTAGCGAAAGCGCGAGACAGCCGTCACTCGACCTCTGAGATCAGCCCTGATCCACGAGACCGGCGGCGATAGGGTCGAAGTGGACGCGTTCGCCGAGGAATAGCCGGCGCGCGGGATCCCACGGGAAGAAGATCACGACCTGGAAGTCCATCGCGCGACCCGTGGCGGCGTACTCCAGCCAGTTCCGCTCGTGCGTGCCCGTCAACCGCGCCTCCTCGCACACCCCCTGCGGCCCGATCACGATGTCCGAAAGCTCGAAGCGCACGTCCGGGAAGGCTCCCAGGAGCGCACGATAGAAGCTCCGCGCGCCTTCGTGCCCCTCCCAGCGGTGCCCGGTGGGCACGACCTCGTACACACAGTCGTCCGTCAGCGTCGCGATCAGGCCCTCGAGGTCGCGCGCGTCCTCGGCCAGCGAGTGCGCCTTCCAGAGATCCCTCACCGCCTCGTACTCCTCGCGGGTGAACGCTCGCCGAAGCTTCTCGCGCACGTCCGCCATCATCGCTCCCCCTCCGGTTCGTGGCCTTCCCGGTCCCCGACCGCGGCGGGTTGACCTCCGGGCCGTCCCGATTCACCGTATGCGCACGATGGAGACCATTCACTGGCTGATCAAGTCCGAGCCGAGCGTCTACTCGATCGCAGATCTCGAGCGCGACGGCACGACCGAGTGGTCGGGCATCCGGAACTACAAGGCGAGAAGCTACATGCGAGACGAGATGCGACCCGGTCACGGACTCCTCTTCTACCATTCCAGCACCGACGTGCTCGGCGTCTACGGGACCGCCGAGGTGGCATCCGACGCGCATCCCGACTCCACCCAGTTCAAGAAGGGC
>DASSPT010000050.1:0-7143 GCA_035699465.1 Gemmatimonadota bacterium | reverse complement strand
CAGGTCGTCGACGTAGCGCTCGGTTCCCGTCAGCTTGGCGATCCCCTCGATGCGCTCCATCGAGCCAAGTTGGGAAGAAGGCGCGATGGGCTGCAAGGAGCGGGCAGTCACGGATAGCGCCCGAGCGAGACGGTTACACGGCCGGCGCCGCCTTCCGCTCGCGACCACGCGAAGAACAGCGGCCCCAGGAGGGTCTCCGCACCGGCCGCCAAGCTGACCGACGGCCGAATGCTCATCTCTTCATCGTCCGATTGATCCCATGCGTCGCCCGCCTCGACCCAACCCCCCGCGACGATCGCTCTGAGCGCAGGCGGGGTTTCGACGATTCGCCCAAGCCACCCCAGGCGTCCGACGGCGAACGCGTCGCCTCGAAGCTCCGCTTCGCCGAAACCCGACATCGACGCGAATCCTCCGAGAAGGAAGTGCTCGCGCACCGGAAGCTCGTCGGCAGGTGTCGCGACCCCGCCGGAAACGGAAGCGAACCCGGTGTGGGGACCTCGGCTGCGGTACACGCGGCCTTGGAATGACCATCGCGTCCACGACCTGTCGGCCCCCAGCTCCTCGCGCGAGGAGCGGACCTCGACGCTCGCAAGCGCCCCTCCACGCGGGAGGTTGACGGAGTCCAGCCGGTCGACCACGAACGCTGCGCGCAACTCCGCCTCGTCCTCGGCCTCATCGGGAAACAGAACCGCTGACCCATCGACCTGGGTGTCGAGTCCCGAGGTCGCGCGCCCCCAGGCCAACCCCGCGCGGAGCTCCGTGGAGAGGCCGATCGAGCGCCCGAAGTCGACCGCGGCCGCAAGTCGCCGGGTCTCGTATTCGCTCACCGATCGGCCTGCCGCATAGATCGGCCGCTGCACCTCAGTCGCGATCGCGGACGGCTCCACGAACCAATGGCCCGCGAAGTCGAGCGGCTGGCGAAACGCCGACTCCACCCCCGAGGTCGTTCCCATGTGGACATCCGTCCGCCACTCCGCGGCCCGGCTTCCTATGCGGGTGCGGACGTAGGCGGCGTGGGCGGTGAAGGCGAGGAGGGCGGGGGCCTCGCCGGCGGAGTCCGTGGCCAAGTCGATCCCCAGGCGCAGGAGATGCGGTCCCCGCGGCTTCGCGTGCGCTTCGATGACGATGTTCGGCGTGGAGTTTCCGCCGGAGAGATCGTAGGTGGCGCGCTCGAACTCTCCGATCGCGTAGACATCGCGCGCCGCGCGCTCAGCGAGCTCGGGATCGAACGCGTTCAGGATCTTTGGATCGATGCGGGCGCGGACGAGCCGCTCGTCGACCCAGTCGGGCGCCTCGATCGAAAGCCCGGCGGGATGCGAAGGCAGGAGTCGGCGCCGCCGGTCGCGCTCGGAGCGATACCTCTCGTACTCGGCCTCGGAGATAGACCATGCGGACAGCGCCCCCGCGCTGTCGCGGGCGACGACGCTCCCTCTGCCTATGATCGAGTCGGCGTCGCGGAAGTCGAAAATTCCCACGTCCTCGAACCCGAGATCGAGCGCGACGTCGGCCCTCTCCATCTGTCGCTGCAAATCCTGGCGGCCGAGGAGGATGACGACTTGCTCGGAGATACCCAGCAGGGTCCGCAGCCTGTCGCGCTCGAGAAGCGGTGGGCTGGCGTCGACGGCGATGATCACGTCGGCTCCCATCGCGCGGGCCAGCTCGACCGGCAGATTGTCCACGAGCCCGCCGTCCACGAGGATCCGGCCGTCTCGCTCGACCGGCGAGAAAACGACCGGGATCGCCATGCTGGCCCGCATCGCCTCGACGAGATCGCCTCTATCCAGGACCACCCGCTCGCCGGTCTCGATATCGGTGGCCACGGCAGCAAAAGGGATGGGGAGCCGCGAGAAGTCTTCCACAGCCGCGACGGGGAGACTCCGGCGGCGGAGAAGGAGCCCCAGATCCTGCCCGGCGATCAGCCCGCTGGGGAGCGCCAGCCCTTCTCCGGTGATCCCGATCTCGAGCTCGACCGGATAGCGCCGTTGCTGCGCCCTGCGCTGAAACGCGAGCGAGGATCTCGGCGGCGTGTCGGCGAGGATCCGATCCCACTCGATATCGGCGACTATGGCCCGAAGGCTATCACTGGGGATCCCCGACGCATACAGCCCACCGACGATCGCGCCCATGCTGGTCCCGGCGATCAGATCCACCGGAACTCGCAGCTCCTCCAAGACCTCGAGCACCCCGACGTGGGCGAGGCCCCGCGCGCCGCCTCCGGAGAGGACCAGCCCGATCGTCGGCCGCGAGGGCGGCTCGGGTTCCTGGCCCACCACCCCGCTCTGGACGGCCCCATCGGCGGGGTCCGGCGCGACGATGAGCGCTGCGAGCCCGGCGACGAGGAGACCCCGGCGTGCTCTCCGGATCACGATGCCGCCGCCGAGCGTGCGGGCGGGTCCGCCACCGCGTACACGAGCTCCGCGAACAGCGCGTCGACGCGCGCCGGGTCGGCACCGAAACACGCGATCCCCACCTTGCCGGCGGCGAGCGCGCCCACCGCGTAGGGGATCACGCCTTCCCCGCGCCGGAGGTCGTAGAGCAGCGATCCGCACAGCGCCTCGAGCCCAGCGAAGTCGCGCGCGGCGACCGCGACGTTGCTGGAGCGGAATGCTGCGGGGGCCGGTGCGCCGCCGCCCGCACGCTCCGCCAGCCGCGCCCGGAGGGCGAGCGGATACGAGGCGCCGTTGACGCGGGGGTTGATCTCGGTCAGGAAGTAGGCCGAGGTTCCGTCCGCGCGCTCGTGCTCGACGAAGTCGAAGCCCGCCCGCCCGGAGAACCCGCGCCGCCGCATCCAGGCTGCGATGGCGAGGGCGTCGTCGACCATCTCCTTCGCGCGGCTCGCGCTCGTAGGCCACACGCTTCCGAGGTAGACGAGGTCGACGTTCAGCACCTGATCGGTCACCCCGACCCGCGGTGGAGCATCGCCGGTGTCCACGACGACCTCCACGTTGGGGGAGCTGGTAGCGGGGAAGAGCGGCTCGACCAGGTACACGCGATTGTCGGCCCTGGCAGCGATGGACTCGACCACCACCTCGACCTCGTCGGGTCCTGCAAGGAACGTGGACGATCCCGAGGCGCCGGACGCGCCCCGCACGATGACCCGCCCGGTCGTGTCCACCCGCCGCTCGATCGCGCGCCGAAGCGGGTCCAGATCCCGCGGCGTTCGCTCGGACGAACGGGGGAGCGCGACGACCTCTCCGGGCGCAACGGGGATCTGCAAGGACTGGGCAAGCCCCCGCAAGAACGGCTTGTCGTGGAGCTTGCGCACGAGTTCCGGCGGGCCTCCCGCCACCCGCACGGGCCGACCGAGCAGCTCCCCCAGCGAGTTCGCCAGCGCCTCGATGGCGGGCGTTGCGAAGAACGGGCTCAGGACGACCGACTCGACGCCTTGCAGACGGCCCGCCAAGCGCTCGATCGCGCCGGGCTGCGCGCCCAGCACCTCGGAGAGACCGGCGCCCGGCGACACGCCCTCGACGACGATCACGTTCTCGAAGCGGGGTCCGATTCCGAGGCTATGCAGATAGCGCAGATAGCGCTCGTCGACGGGATGCGCGACGGCGACGATGTCGGACCGCCTCGCGAGGAGAAGTGCGCGCTCGCCGTACCACTCGAACTCGGGCACCTGCAGCGCCACCGTCCGCGCGTCCGGCGCTTCCGAGGGGCTGTGGAGGAACACCGTCCTGCGGGCGTCGGGCACGGAAGACGGCACGTCACTCCACGAGCGAAACGATGGCGCGCGACTTTCCACCCGCGGTGACCGCGATCCGGGGAACGGCCTCCACTCGGAAGCGGACGTCGGGTCCCAGCAGGGAGTCGACCGTGCTGCCCAGTCGCCGCCGCTCGGCCTCGTCGAGCGGGCCCTCCCGCACGAGTCGCAGCACGATGCGGTGGCGACTCTCCTGCACCAGCTGGTACTGCCGGATCCAGGGCGCGGCCGCCAGCGCCGGACCGAGGATCCGGTAGGGATGGACGTAGCGTCCGTCCGGCATCTCGAAGTAGTCGATCGATCGCCCGTCGATGTGCGCGATGGTCGGGGACCGGGCTCCGCAGGGACAGGCCGCCGCCCCGCGCGTCGCCAGGTCCTTGAGTCGGTATCGAATGAACGGGGCCGCGAAGAAATCGAGCGCGGTGACCACGACCTCGCCGGTCTCGCCCTCCTTCGCCGGCAGGTTGTCCGGCGTCAGGATCTCGACGATCGATCCCGGGGAAGATACGTGCATGAGCCCGCTTTCCCGGCAGTCGGATGCCAGCAGTCCGATCTCGTGCGTCCCGTACGCGTTGTGGACGGGCGCGGCGAATGCGGCTTCGATCCGCCGGCGCGCGACCGCCGTCAGGACCTCGCCCGACACCCAGACGACACGCGGACGGATGGGTGGCTCCGCGACGGACAAGTCCTGCGCCAGGTGCTCGAGGACGCCGGCCATGCCGCGGAGGAAGTCGGGCCGGGCTCTTGCCAGCTGGCGAACGATCTCGGGCGGGTCCTCGGCGCAGTCGATGACGGTCTCGCTGACCAGCCCCAGGGCCTCCAGGAGTCCCACGCCGTCGGTCCGCTCCTCGCGGACCGCGAACACGGAAGCCACCCGGTCGCCGGTGCGCAGTCCCGCCGCGAGGAGATCGGGCAGCCAGCTGCGAGCCCAGCGCGTCTGCTCGCGGCGCGTCCGGCGGATGACGAAGGGCTCACCCGAATACCCCGATGTCATGGTGGCGACGAGCCGCGCCGGATCGAGCCCCGAGGTGGTGATCTCGCCGGCGGGCCGGTCGACCAGGTCGCGCTTATCGGTGATCGGGAGGAGGGAGATGTCGTCGATGGCGCGGATGTCCTCGGGCTGGACACCCGCGAGCTGGAACCGCTCGCGATAGAACGGCACCCGCTCGTAGGCGTGGGCGACCAGCCGGCGCAATCGATCGAGACGCGGATCTTCCGTCGCCCCCTGCTCGCCCCGGCGTCCCATCCGTACAAGGTAGCCCCGATCCCGACGGTCGGTGCAAGGCGCTCCGGCGGCATTTACCTTGTCCTCATGCAGCCAGGGCTCGTGCAGCTCACGCTCACCGTGAACGGGGAAACGCGCTCCGTCACCGCGCCGCTTCACCATACTCTCCTTGAAGTGCTTAGAGAAGAGCTGGGGCTGACCGGCACCAAGCACGGCTGCGAGCTGGGCGAGTGCGGGACGTGCACCGTCCTGGTCGACGGCCGGCCGGTCCTGTCCTGTCTGGAGATCCCCGCCGCGCTGGGGAGACGGGAGATCACGACGATCGAAGGGATGGAGTCGGCCGAGGGGCTCCACCCGTTGCAGCAGGCGTTCGCGGAGCTCGGCGCGGCCCAGTGCGGGTACTGCACTCCCGGGTTCCTGCTCGCCGGCAAGTCGCTCCTCGAGGAGACGCCCACCCCGACCCGCGCCGAGATCGTGGAGGCGCTGGGCGGGAACCTCTGCCGCTGCACCGGCTATCTGAAGATCTACGAAGCCGTCGAGCTGGCCGCCGCGCGGATGCGCGGGGAGCACGCCGAGGCGCCACACGAGGCGCTGTATGGCGAAGCCTGAGTCTCCGCCGGGCGACGGCGGACCGCCCCTGTCGCAGCTCCGCGTCGTCGGCCGCTCGCTGCCCAAGGTCGACGCCGTCGCGAAGGTCACGGGGCGGACGCGCTTCGCCGACGATCTGGTCCTGCCGCGCATGCTCCACTGCAAGATGCTGCGCGCGACCACCCCCCACGCCGAGATCCGCTCCATCGACGCGAGCGCCGCCGCGGCGATGCCCGGCGTCGCGGCCGTCCTCGTCGGAAGCGATCTGCCGATCCCCTATGGCATCCTCCCGGTCAGCCAGGACGAGCACACGCTCTGCCTCGACAAGGTCCGGTTCATCGGCGATCCCGTGGCCGCGGTCGCCGCCGTCGACGAGGAGACGGCGGAAGCCGCCTGCCACGCGATCGCGGTCGAATACGCCGAGCTCGAACCGGTCGCCTCGATCGAGGACGCGCTCGACGCCGAGGACCCGCGCATCCACCTCTACGGCGACGGGCACAACGTCCACAAGGCGGTGGCGATGGAGTTCGGAGACGTCGACGCCGCGCTGGCGGACGCGGACGTCGTCCTCGAGGACACGTTCTTCTACGAGGGGAACACGCACCTGCCGATGGAGCAGCACGCCGCGCTCGCGGAGTGGACGCCGGACGGCAAGCTGACGCTCTGGTCTTCCACGCAGACGCCCCACTACGTCCATCGGGCGCTGGCCCGAGTGCTGGAGCTCCCCGCGAGCCGGATCCGCGTCATCGCCACTCCCAACGGAGGCGGGTTCGGCGGCAAGAGCGATCCCTTCAACCACGAGATCGTCGTGGCCGCTCTGTCGCGCCGGACCGGCCGCCCGGTCAAGGTCTGTCTCACGCGCGAGGAGGTCTTCTACTGCCATCGCGGACGACACCCGGTTCTGATGGGGGTCAAGACGGGCTTTCGCCGGGACGGCTCGATGACCGGCATGCACTTCCGGTCGTTCCTGGACGGCGGCGCGTACGGGAGCTACGGAGTGGCGTCGACGTACTACACGGGGGCGCTCCAGACCGTGACGTATCCGGTGCCCGCGTACCGCTTCGAAGGGCTGCGCGCGTTCACCAACAAGCCGCCGTGCGGACCCAAGCGCGGGCACGGGACCCCACAGCCCCGGTTCGCGCTCGAGGTCCAGCTCGACAAGGCGGCCGAGCGACTCGGCCTCGATCCCGCGCGCATGCGGCTCGACAACCTGCTGCCCGCCGGTTCGGTCACCGCCAACTGGATCCGGGTCGGGTCGATGGGCCTCGGCGCCTGTATCGAGAAGGTCGTCGCCGCGTCCGGCTGGGACGGCAAGCGCGGCCAGCTCCCGCCCGGCCGGGGCATCGGCCTGGCGTGCGGGAGCTACCTCTCGGGCGCCGGGCTACCGATCTACTGGAACGCGATGCCGCACTCGGGCGTCCAGCTCAAGCTCGACCGAAGCGGCGGCGTGACCGTCTTCTGCGGCTCGACCGACATCGGCCAGGGGTCGGACTCGATCCTCGCCTACATCGTCGCCGAGGTCCTGGGCGTCGATCCGTTCGAGATCCACGTCGTCACCGCCGACACGAGCCTCACTCCCGTCGATCTCGGATCGTACTCCTCGCGCGTCACGCTGATGACCGGGAAC
>DASSPT010000049.1:0-10196 GCA_035699465.1 Gemmatimonadota bacterium | reverse complement strand
CGTCGGCCTGTCGTAGTCGCTCGCACAGGACAGCTCGGACGGGCTCGCGGCAGGCAGGCGCAGGAGGAATCCGCAGGAGAACGGCGTTCGTGAGAAGGATGCGTTCATGAGCCCTCCGAGGGTCGGGGTGGGTGCGCTTCGTGTCGGTGCAACGCTTCCTCAGCAAGGCGTGGGCCCGCGCCGTCCGGCGATTCCGCCGCACAGGGCTCAGCCCGTTATCCAGGAAAGAGTTGCACCCGCAATCGAGGCGGCCGGGGCAGCCCTGGACGCCAGCGGCGAGAGACGCGGACTGCAACAGATTGGGGCGTGGCCCGGAGCGCGTGGAAACGCGATTCCGTTTCGAGGGAAGACGGTTGCCGCTTCAGCACCTGCGGCTTGCCGTGAGGAGAACCCCCAGACGAGCACGTCTATTTCATGAGGATCCAGCGCCAACCCTTCGTCGTCGTCCTTCGCGTTCCACCCCACGAACGGTCGCGCGGCGAGACGGCCGATGGGGTTCCCTAGTCGACAGCCGTCGTGCGTGCAGCGCGCCGCCGGGCAGGAAGTCCCGCAGGATGTCGACCGGGAGGAGCGCGGATGCTCGCAACGGGGGTCATTCGTAGGCATAGTCTCTATACTCTGTAGGCGTGAGAGGCCGACAAGAAGCGAGCCATGACGCAGAGGTGGAATACCGGGCGGTCTTCGAAGCCGCGCCGGACGGCATCGTCCTCGTGGGTGCCGACGGAGCGATCGTGGACGTCAACCCTTGCGCGCTCCGTATGTTCGGATACGAGCGCGTCGAGGTCGTGGGTCAGGCCGTCGAGATGCTCGTGCCGCGAGAGCTGCAGCGGAGCCACGTCGACCACCGCCACCGCTACATGGGAGCGCCGCGTGCGCGCCCGATGGGCGTGGGTGTCGAGCTCAGGGGTCTGCGCAAGAACGGCAGCGAGTTCCCGGTCGAGATCAGCCTGAGCCCGGTGACGGAGGCCGGGGAGGGCTACGTCATCAGCATCGTTCGCGATCTCACCGAGAGGCGGGCGTTGCAGGCGTTCGGCGCGGGCGCCGTGCGCGCGGCAGAGGAGGAGCGCCAGCGGATCGCGCGCGAGCTCCACGACGACACGGCGCAGCGATTGGCGGGTCTCATGCTCATGCTCAAGGCGGCCAGCCGGACGGAGGACGCGAAGGAGCGCGAGGCGCGAATCGAGCAGGTTCGCGAGGAGATCGGCGCCGCCGCCGATGCGGTGCGGCGGATCGCGCGGGGGCTCCGGCCGCCGATCCTCGACGAGTTCGGGCTCCCCGCGGCCTTGGAGTCACTCGTCCGGACTCTCCGCCACGCGCACGGGCTCGACATCGATCTATCCATGGAGCGTCCGGTCGGACGGCTGCATCCGGACTCCGAGCTCGCCATGTACCGGATCGTGCAGGAGGCGCTCTCCAACGCGATCCGGCATTCGGGCGCATCCCGGGTGGCCGTTGCCCTTCACGAGGAGGATCACGTGCTGCGCGCCGAGGTTCGCGACGACGGGCGGGGATTCGCGACGGAGCGGCCGTTCTCCGATGACGGGCAGGGGCTGGGGCTGGTCGGCATGCGGGAGCGCGCGCGCAACGCGGGCGGCACGCTCGAGATCGACGGCGCCCCGGGTGCCGGAACACGGGTCCGGGTGACGCTCCCCCGCAAAGGGTCGAGACCGTGAGCGTGATCCGTGTGGTCCTCGCCGACGACCACGTCGTCCTGCGCGCGGGCTTGCGTGCGCTGCTCGAAGGGGAGATGGGGATCGAGATCGTCGGCGAGGCCTCGACCGGGGACGAAGCCGTCGATCTCGTGCGTGAGCTCCAGCCGACCATCGTCGTGATGGATCTCTCGATGCCGGGCTCCGGCGGTCTCGAGGCCACGCGGCGGATCGTCGCTCTCGGGCTGGACACGCGCGTCCTCGTCCTGACCATGCACGCCGAGCAGGAGTACCTGGTCCCGGTGCTGGACGCGGGTGCCAGCGGGTACCTCACCAAGACGTCCGCCGACCGCTCGCTGATCGAGGCGATCCGGGTCGTCGCACGGGGCGAGGTGTTCCTGCCGCCCCAGGCCACGAAGCTCCTCCTGCGCGAGTACCGCGCGACGGGCTCTGGCGAGGGCCCGGCCGATCCCCTACATCAGCTCAGCGCGAGGGAGCAGGAGGTCCTCGCTCTGACCGCCGAGGGATACAGCTCGAAGGAGATCGGCGAGAAGCTCTTCATCTCTCCCAAGACCGTGGACACCTACCGTTCGCGCATCATGGAGAAGCTCGGCCTCAATCACCGAGCCCAGCTCGTCCGCTTCGCGCTGCGCGCGGGCCTCCTGAAGGGGCTCTAGCCCCCTCCGCTCGGAGGGGGATCCACTCCCCACGCCGACGGGAGTTTCCCCACACGGATCGCTGCCCGGCTCCCGACAGACTCCACGGGCGGCGAGCGGTAGGATGAGCCGCGGACAGGAGGCTCATCCCGTTGAGAAGCAGCGCGTCCCTGGCACATGCCCCTGGTATGCCCATGAGACTCCCAGGTATGCCCATGAGACTGGTGGACAGGCTGAGGAATCTCCTGCGTGTCCGGCTGTTCACGAAGATCCTGGTCGCCAACTCCGTGCTCGTCATGCTGACCGCCCTGGCGGGAGTCCTCGCCGGGGCGCAACTCGCCACCGGCGGGGAGCGTCGCGCCCTCGCTGTCGCCGTGCCCGTCATCCTCGCGGGGATCGCGCTGACGATCCTCGTGGACGCCATCATCCTTCGCCTGGCCCTGCATCCGCTCCATCAGCTCGAGCGCGCGGCGGAACGCGTGCGCGAAGGGGAGCTGGCGGTGCGAGCGCCTCGCAGTGCGCTCGCGGACCGGGACCTGGCACGGCTGGCGGAGGCGTTCAACGACGCGCTCGGACAGATGGTCGTCTACCGTCGCAAGCTCGGCGAGGCGGCGGCGCGCGCGGCACACCACGAGGAGATCGAGCGGGAGCGCGTCGCTCATGAACTGGAGGAGGAGATCTCCCAGCGGCTAGCGGCGCTGCTCCTTCGGCTGCGCATGGTGGCTGGGCAGTCGGAGGCGCTGGAAGGACTCCTCGAGGAGACGCGCGAGGAGATCGCGACCGCGCTCGCGGTGATCCGGGGATACGCGGTCGCGAGGCGGCCCAAAGTTCTCGAGGAGATGGGGCTCGAGGCCGCGGTGGAGGCCTATGCGAATCAGCTCGAAGCGGCGGGCCTGACCGTGTACGTGGAAGGGAACGCGAACGGCTCGCGGCGCCAGCCCGAGCTCGAGCGGAACCTCTATCGCATCGTGCGGGAAGCGCTCGACAATGTGGCTCTCCATTCCGACGCTCGGCACGCGATCGTCCGTATCGCGAGGAGCGCGGGTGAGATCGTCGTCAGCGTCGAAGACGACGGTCGCGGCTTCGATGTCGACGCCACGCTGGCCGGGGACGCGCTCGGTCTGTTCGAGATGCGGGAGCGCGCTCGAGCCGCCGGAGGCCGTCTCGCAATCGACAGCCGCCCGGGAGCCGGGACGCGCATCCAGGCTACGATGGAGGTGAACGGAGCGCCGGTTCACGGAGCTGCGGTGGTGGGTTGACGGAAGGCCTCGCGTGTATCTTGCGCCTCCCATCGACAGGAGGGCTTCGCATGAATCGAGTCATGAAGGCGGTAGCGATCGTCGCATCGGGTCTCGCGCTCTACGGTTGCGGGTACAACACGATTCAGGAGCAGGACGAAACGGTGACCGCCGCCTGGAGCGAGGTGGTCAATCAGTACCAGCGCCGCGCGGACCTGATTCCCAACCTGGTCGAAACGGTGCGGGGCTATGCCGCGCAAGAGCGCGAAGTGCTCCAGAACGTGACGAACGCGCGGGCCAGGGTGGGCTCGATCCAGGCGACGCCGGAGCTGATCGAAGACCCGGCGGCATTCGCCGAGTTTCAGCAGGCCCAGGCCGAGATGTCGTCCGCCTTGTCGCGCCTCCTCGTGGTGGTGGAGAACTACCCGGACCTGAAATCGGACCAGAGCTTCCGCGAGCTCCAGGCCCAGCTCGAAGGCACCGAGAACCGGATCGCGGTGGCGCGTAACCGCTACATCGATTCCGTGCGGGAGTTCAACACCACGGTCCGCAGATTCCCGGTGAACCTGACCGCGAAGATCTTCGGCTACGACACCAAGCCGAACTTCACGGTCGAGGACGAAGCGGAGATCGCCGAGCCGCCGCCGGTCGACTTCTCACGGCCCGACACGACACAAGAGCCGACGACGCCGGCCCCGGCGAACCCGTAAGCGTCTCCGGCGTTGCACCGCGCTCCATGACGCGCCGGCTCGCCGCCGCGGTCGCCGTGCTTTCGGTTTTCGGGCCCGGGCTCGCGCCCCGCGCCGCGGCGCAGGGCCAGGTGCCGGTTCCGCCCCTGGAGCGCCGCGTCACCGACCTCACCGGCACCCTGTCCGCCGACGAGATCGCGGCGGTCGAGCAGAAGCTCGCCGCATTCGAAGAGCGGAAGGGCAGCCAGATCGCCCTGCTGTTCGTCCCCACCACGGGGCCGGAGACGATCGAGCAATACGGGATCCGTGTGGTCGACGAGTGGAAGCTCGGCCGCGCAGACGTCGACGACGGCGTCCTGTTCCTCGTGGCGAAAGAAGACCGCACGCTGCGCCTGGAGGTCGGCTACGGCCTGGAGGGCGCGCTTCCCGACGCCACTGCCAACCGGATCGTCGAGGACATCGTGGTGCCTCGCTTCCGGGTGGGCGACTTCGCCGGCGGCGTGAACGCCGGGGTCGACGCGATCATCGGGGTCGTCGACGGCGAACCGCTCCCCGAGCCCGAGGCCCCTCAGCCGTGGCCGGGCGACGGTGGCGGCGGGCTGGGCGGGCTCCTGACGATCGGGTTCATCATGGTGGTCGTCGTGGGGAGCGTCCTGAGGGCGATCTTCGGGCGCCTGCCGGCGGCGGTCATCACCGCGGGCCTGACCGGCGCGATCGCCTGGGCGCTCGTGGCCTCGCTCATCGCCGCAGTCGTCGTGGCGATGATCGCGTTCTTCTTCACGCTCCTCGGCGGCATGCCCGGCCAGCGGCGCGGCGGCTACCGCCGCGGGGGCTGGGGGGGCGCCGGCTGGCCCTCGGGAGGATGGTCCGGCGGAGGGGGCTGGAGCGGCGGCGGGGGCGGGTTCGGCGGCGGCGGCGCCTCGGGCCGCTGGTAGAGGGGGCGCGTGGATCTCGAGCGGACGCTGCGGCACCTGTTCACGACCGCGTGGAGCGTCAGCAAGGTGTTCCCGCCGGAGTCGCTCGCCAGGATCGAGGCGGCGATCGGCGAGAGCGAGACCGCCCATAGCGGCCAGATCCGCTTCGCCGTCCAGCACTCGCTCGACACGCGCGAGGTCCTGCGCGGGATCACGGCGCGGCAGCGCGCGATCGAGGTGTTCGGCGAGCTGGGGGTCTGGGACACCGAGCACAACAACGGGGTCCTCATCTACTTCCTGCTTGCCGACCGCGACTTCGAGATCATCGGCGATCGGGGTATCGACGCGCGAGTCGGGCCCGAAGGATGGGAGGCGATCTGCAGGGGCATGGAGGAGCGGATTCGAGACGGAGACTTCGAGGGGGGCGTGATCTGGGGCATCCAGGCCGTGGGCGAGCATTTGCGCCTGCACTTCCCTCACGAGGGAGGACCCGCGGCGGGACTGCCGGACCAGCCGGTCGTCCTGTGAAGCGGCTACCGCGGCACTGCACTAGCTTCGCGCGCATGGGTACGCGAATCGTCAGGATGCTGGCAGCGCTAGCGCTGGTCCTCGCGCCGGCGGCGTGCGCCACGTCCCGTGAGGGGCCGCGCACGGATGCGGCTGCGCGCGCCGAGGCTCCCGAGACGGAGGACGCCCCCGATCCCGCCGAGAACCCCACTCTGTTCGCGACCCTCTGGCAGCAGACCTCCGCCGAGTACCGCGCGGCCGCGATGCAGGCCTACGACGAGGCGAGCGAAGTGCTCCCCGTCGCGCTCGCCGACTCGGGCTGGACGGCGGCGATCGAGCAGGAAGGCGACGACTTCTCCATGCTCCCGCCCGCCGTCGTTCTCGACGTCGACGAGACCGTGCTCGACAATTCCCCGCAACAGGCGCGCACGATCCTCGCCGGCGGCGCGTTCGATCCCGAGGTCTGGGGGGCGTGGGTGAACGAGGCGCGGGCGCCGGCGGTGCCGGGGGCCAGGGAGTTCCTGGCGCTCGCCGATTCGCTGGGCGTCGCCCTCTTCTACGTGACGAATCGCGACCAGCCGCTGGAGGAGGCGACCCGCCGGAACCTCGAAGCGGAAGGCCTGCCCCTCGACCCGGAACTCGACACGATCCTCTCCCGCGGCGAGCGGGAGGGCTGGGGCAGCGACAAGGCCTCCCGGAGAGAGGCGATCGCCGAGCGTTACCGGATCGTGCTCCTCGTCGGCGACGACCTCAACGACTTCGTCTCCGCCCGCCTCCCGCGCGCGGAGCGCGACCGCCTCCTCGAACGATACGGCGACCGCTGGGGCGACCGCTGGATCATGCTGCCCAATCCCGTCTACGGTTCGTGGGAGGGAGCCCTCTACGAGGAGTCCGACGACACCCCCGAAGAGCGCGCCCGCCGCCGGATCGAGTCGCTGGACGACATGCGGCCCTGAATCATGCCTCCGGCGCCGGACGTGGTGCGGCGCCGGAGGCCCTGTTCGCGAGCACGCGCGCGGCGCCGATCTCGACATCGGCGAGCGCCTTTGTGGTGTCGGCGTGCGCGTGGACTTCCCCCTTGAGGACCCCCTTCCTTACCAGCGAACAGACATTCCCGTCCCGCGGTCCACGAGGGATCACCTGCTCAGCCCTCGAACACGAGCGGCACGAGCAGGGCCGCACCGACCGACACGAGGACGAAGAACAGCAGGTCGAGCAGCGCTCCGGCGCGGACCAGCTGGGGCACCGTGATCCGGCCGGTACCGTATACGATCGCGTTGGGCGGGGTGGCGACGGGCAGCATGTAGCCGCCGCTGGCCGCGAGGCCCGCGCCGATGACGAGCGGGAGCGGATCCAGTCCGGTCGCGATCGCGAGGGCCCCGACCACCGGCAGGAACGCTGCGGCGGTGGCCGTGTTGCTGGCCAGCTCGCTGAACAGGATGACGACGAACGCGACGAGGGCGATGATCTCCACCATTCCCCACGCGCCGAGGCCGCCGAAGGCGCTGGCCATCCAGGCCGCGAGCCCGGTCCGGTCGATCGCATCGGCCAGCGAGAGCCCGCCACCGAACAGGACGATCACGCCCCAGGGCACGCGCTGAGCGCTCGACCAGTCCAGCGCGAACTCGCGACGTCTCCACGACACGGGGACGAGAAACAGGAGGAGCGCGGCCAGCATCGCGATGCCCGCGTCGCTGAGCCCGGGGATCCAGCGCTCGAGGATCGGCCGCGTGATCCATCCTGCGCCCGCCAGGAGGAACGCCGCCGCCACGATCTTCTCCCCGCGACTCACCCCGCCGAGCGAAAGGACCTCGCGCTCGATCAGCGCGCGACCGCCGGGGATCGCCCCGCCCCTCACTCGAAACGCGATCCGGACCAGGATCGCATACGTGATCGGCAGCGCGATCACGGCGAGCGGTACGCCGACCGCCATCCACCGCGCGAAGCCGATCCGGATCCCATAGGTCTCGAGCACGAACGCCGCGGTGAGGGCGTTGGGCGGGGTTCCGATCAACGTGGCGATCCCCCCGATTCCGGCGCCGAACGCAATCGCCGCCAGGACCGCCGGGGCGAGGTCGTCGATGCCGGGATCGCCGCCGCGGCCGCCGCGCGTGCCATCGCCCGCGTCTTCCAGGCCGTTGCTGGCCCGGTCGCCGAGCTCGAGGACCGATATCCCGATCGGCAGCAGAAGGAGAGTGGCGGCCGTGTTGCTGATCCACATGCTGAGGAAGGCGGCGCTTGCGAGGAAGCCGGCCACGAGCCGCCGGGGGGCGGTTCCGACGGCGCCGATGATCGAGAGGGCGAGCCTCCGGTGGAGGCCCCAGCGCTCCATCGCGGCGGCCATCAGGAAACCTCCGAGGAAGAGGAAGATGATGGGGTTCGAGTACGGGGCGGCGGTCTCCTCGATCGAGCCCACGCCGAGAAGCGGGAACAGCGCGAGCGGGAGAAGTCCGGTGGCCGGGATCGGGATCGCCTCCGTGACCCAGAGGATCGCCATCGCCGCCGCGCAGGCCGCCGTTCGCCATGCGACGGGCTCGAGGCCGGCGGGCTGCGGCAGCGCGAGGAGGACGAGGAAGCCGATCGGGGCGAAGAAGAGGCCGACCCGGCCGCGCCACGATCGCGCGACGTCGAACTGCGTCCTCGCGTCGCCGCGGTCCGTCGTCTCACCACGCCTGTCGCTCAGGGCCGCCGCACCGGCTGGATGTCGAGGGACAGCTCCACCCAGCCATCGACCTGGTAGTACTCGACGGCGAGCTCGTGGTGGCCGCCGGAGAGGGGCGCGGTGTCGACGCGCGACTCGTGCGGGGCCCACGCGTCGATCGCGAGCCGGCCGTCGACCCAGACGCGGATCCCGTCGTCGCTGATCGCCTCGAGCCGGAAGTCTCCCGGCGGGAGCGTTACGTCGCCTTCCGCGCGGAGCGCCCAACGCTCGAGCGGAATCCCTTCGAGCCGCGGACGGTACCAGAGCCAGGCGAGCCGATCGACCGCCTGCTCGAGCAGCGGAACCCCGCTTCCAAGCAGATCGCGGAACGCCTCCGGCCGCGAACGTGGATCGGTCGCATCGTCCCACGCGTGCGCGCTGAGCCGCCAATCGATCGGCGCGAAGAATCGTATCCAGCCGAAGGGGACCGGCCTCCCGGCGGAGATCGAGTCGCCGAACAGGGTCACGACGTCCTCACCCGTGTACTCGAGCGCGATCGCCCAGTCCGCCGCGGGCCCGGGAGGAGGGGTCACGGCCACGACGCCCGGGACCTCGCCGGCCTCGGGCACCACACGAACGCCGCCGCGCGACTCGATCAGCCGCCAGCGACCCGGCGGTCCCATGACCCGAAGCTCGAGCGGGCTCGCCTCCGGATCGCCCGCGGGCCAGAGCTTCGGCGAGCGGTAGTCGTAGGGTCCCCACTCGTCGACCACGATCCACTCGCGCCCGCGCCTGCCGTCCGCCGGGATCGTGGGATCGATCCCCCCTGGCAGGGGATCCGGGGCCAGCGAGTCCACCGCCCCTGGCCCGGCGCCGGCCGGCTCCCCCCGGAAGGAGTCGATCGGCACCGGATCGGACGCGCCGGTCCACACCGCGAGCGTGTCGACATCCGCGAACGCGTTGCCGACGATCTCGAGGCTTTGCGTGTCGGTGACGCGCAGAGCGACCCGGTGGCGGGAGAACGCGTTGTCGTGGATCCGGTAGCCACGGCTCGCGGTGTCGCGATGCCTCGGATAGCCCCAGTCGGACGGCTCGATCGGGTCTCCCCAAAGTCGGATCGCGGTGGAGTCTCCCGCGAAGACGTTGTGCGCGATCTCGTTGTCCTGTCCGTGCTCGATCGCGATCCCCACGCGATTCCCGCCGAAGCGATTCCCCACGATGCGCGATTCCCAGCTGTAGCCGCCCCACATCCCGTAGTCGCTCTCCTCGGCTACGTTCGCCGCGAAAACGTTCCGGCTGAACGTGGCCTCGATCGCGTTGTTCGAGGCGAAGCTGAAGTCGTTCCCGAAGAACAGGTTGTCGTTCACCCCGCCTTCCCCGGTGTCCATCGTCGTCTGGCCGGCCCACACGAAGAGCCCGTCGCCCGAGTGCGTGGCCGAGTTGTACGCCACGACGTTTCGCATGCTCTGCTCGTACAGGAGGATCGCGGCGGAGTCCTGCCCCCGGTTGTAGAAGCCGTGGCTGTATCCGCGGATGGCGAAATCCACGCGATTGTGCATGATCGTGTCGTCGCTGGAGCGGTAGAGGCCGATCCCGATGCCTGAGAGCCACGAGAACGTGTTGTTCCAGATCCTGAGCCCGCGCGAGCGGGTGACCATGAGCCCGTTCTGGCCTTGGACCACCCGGTTGTCCACCACCTCTCCGCCCTCCACGCCCGCGAGGTATATCCCGGCGCCGTAGCGGAGCCACTCGTCGGAATCGTTCTGGTGGTAGCTCTGCCAGTCCACCAGGCTTTCCCCCTCGATCCCGCTCTCCAGGCGCTGGCGCCAGTTGTGGCTGAAGTCGTTCCCGAAGAACAGGTTGTCGTTCACCCCGCCTTCCCCGGTGTCCATCGTCGTCTGG
>DASSPT010000048.1:0-10736 GCA_035699465.1 Gemmatimonadota bacterium | reverse complement strand
CGGCGAGCGCGATCCATCCGTCCTCTACCCACGCCCCCCGCTCGACCGGGCGGCTCCGGTGGAAGGAATGCCGCTCCACGTCGCGACCGGCCCCGAAGGCTTCCAGAGCGGGATCCTCCGCGTTCAGGCAGAGGGCGTCCCCCGGCCCCATGTTCTCGGCGATCCGGACCTTGTCGGCGACGTACTCCTTCAACGAGGCGTACACGTCGAGATGGTCGGCGGTCAGGTTGAGGACGACCGCGACGCGGGGCCGGAAGGTCGCGATCCGCGCCAGCTGGAACGAGGAGACCTCGATCACGTACCACTCCGCTTGCGGATCCTCGAGGATCGCCGTCGAGAACGCGCGTCCGATGTTTCCCGCGACGCTCGCGGCGATGCCCCCGGCGCGCGCGATCCGGCCCAGGAGCTCGGTGGTCGTCGTCTTGCCGTTGGTTCCCGTGACGGCCGCGATCGGCGCTTCGGCGAACCAGCTCGCGACCTCGATCTCGCTGAATATGGGGAGCGCCGCGACCGCCGGATCGCCGAGGACCGGCGCCTGCGGGGGGATGCCGGGGCTCGTGACGACCCAGTCGCAGGTCGCGAGCCGCGCCGTGTCGTGCCGCCCGAGCTCGACTTCCACGCCCACGCCCTCCAGCTCGGCCGCCACCACGGCGGCCTTCCCGCCCTCGGTCAGGTCGGAGGCGTAGACGCGCGCGCCCCGCTCGGCGAGGAGCCGCGCGACGGCGCTCCCCGACTTCGCCAGACCCAGCACGCCCACGCGCGCGCCTCGGACGGCGACGGGCGCCCGGCTCATCGGAGCTTCAGCGTGGAGGCCGCGACCAGCGCGCACAGCACCCCCAGGATGTAGAACCGCATCACGATCTGCTCCTCGGCCCAGCCCGACAGCTCGAAGTGGTGGTGCAGCGGGCTCATCTTGAACACGCGCTTGCCGCGCCACTTGAACGAGATCACCTGGATGATCACCGACAGCGTCTCGAGAACGAACACCCCGCCGACGATCACCAGCACGAATTCCATCTTGAGCAGGATCGCGAGCGTGCCGAACGCGCCGCCGAGGGCCAGCGAGCCGGTGTCGCCCATGAACACCTGCGCCGGATGGGCGTTGAACCACAGAAACCCGAGCGCCGCCCCCATTAGCGCCGCGCAGTACACGGTCAGCTCGCCGCTGCCCGGCAGGTACGGGATCTGCAGGTACTGCGACCAGTCCGCCCGGCCGATGACGTACGCGAAGGCCGCGAACGCCGCCGCCGCTATGCCCGCCAACCCGATCGCGAGTCCGTCGAGCCCATCGGTCAGGTTTACCGCGTTGGTGGCGGCGATCACGACGAAGATGATGAAGGGGATGTAGAGCCAGCCGAAGTCGACGAACCGCGTCTTGAAGAACGGAACCGCGGTCATCGTCGTCATTCCGCCATGCACGGGTTCGAGGTAGAGCCACGCGCCCAGCACGACTCCGAACAGCGCCTGGCCCACGATCTTCTGTGTCGCGATGAGTCCCTTCGATCGCCGCTTGACGACCTTCAGGTAGTCGTCGAGGAACCCCAGGACACCCATCCACAGGGTCGCCACGAGGACCATCTGGATCCACGGCTCGCTGATGTCGGCCCACAGAACGGTCGGGACGACGATCGCGACGATGATCAGGACTCCGCCCATCGTCGGCGTGCCGGCCTTCCTCTGATGCGCCTGCGGCCCTTCCTCGCGGATCATCTGGCCCGCCTTGAGATCGCGCAGCTTGCGGATCACCCAGGGCCCCAGCACGAACGCCAGCAGGAGCGCCGTCACGGTCGCGTACGCCGACCGGAACGTGATGTAGCGGAAGACGTTGAAGAACGCGTGCTGGTCCGCGAAGGGATAGAGGAGGTGGTAGAGCATCAATGCCTCGCGGTGCTCATCCGTGGGCTCCGCCGTTGCCGTTGGCGGCCGGCGCGCCCTCCAGGCACGCGTCCCGGACCGGCTTGACGACCGTTTCCAGTTCCGCTCCCCGGCTGGCCTTGAACAGGATCGCGTCGCCCGGGATCACGTTCTCGACCAGCCACTCCTCCGCCTCGCGGCGATCGGCGAACCTGCGCGTGGCGAGGCCCGCGGCCTCGGCGCCGGCGGCGATCGGCGCGGCTCCGGGACCGACCGTCACGACCAGGTCGACGGCCCCCTTGCCGAGCTCGCGCCCCACCCACTCGTGCCAGTCGGCGCTGGCGGGCCCCAGCTCCAGCATCTCGCCCAGGACCGCGACACGGCGCCGGACGCCGGACAAGGTCGAGAGCGTCGCGGCGGCCGATATCACGCTCTCGGGATTCGCGTTGTAGCAGTCGACCAGCGCCACCACCTCTCCCCACCGCTCGAGCTGCATCCGGAGCGGCAGCGAGTCCGGCTCGGCGACTCCGCCCGCGATCGTCCCCACCGGCAGGCCGGCTTCGCGGCCGACGGCGACGGCGGCCAGCGCGTTGACGATGTTGTGCTTGCCGGTAAGGCGCAGGCGGAACGTGCGGCCGTCGACGCGGAACGAGCCGCGTCCGTCCTCGTCCAGGGACCACTCGTCGGGAGCCAGGTCGTTGGACGGATGGAGGCCGTACGAGAGGGTGCGGCAATGGAGCCTCCGCGCCGCTTCGCGCAGCATGGGCTGGTCGCCGTGATAGACGAGGAGTCCCTCGCTGTCCAGCGCCCGTGGCAGCTCGAGCTTCTCCTGCATGACCGCCTCGACGCTCCCCAGACCTTCGAGATGGCTGGCGGCCACATTCGTGATGACGGCCACGTCCGGGGCGGAGATCCGGGCCAGCGGCGCGATCTCCCCGGGGCGGTTCATGCCCATCTCGACGACCGCCCAGCGATGCTCGGGGCCGATCTCGAGCAGGGTCAGAGGCACGCCGACCTGGTTGTTGAGGTTTCCCGTCGTGCGCGCGGTGGGAAACCCCTGAGACAGGACGGCGGCGACGAGCTCCTTGGTGGTCGTCTTCCCGTTCGATCCCGTGACGCCCACGACCCTGACGTCGAGCCGTCGGCGGTGGAAGCCGGCCAGCGCCTGGAGCGCGGCCCGCCCGTCGGGAACGGGCCAGAAGGCCACGCGCTCGCGGCCCTCGAACGGGCGATCCTCCCCCACCACGCCGGCCGAGCCGGCCTCGACGGCCGCCGCCATGAAGCGGTTGCCGTCGTGGCGCTCGCCGCGGATCGCGACGAACAGGTCCCCGGGAAGGACCCGGCGGCTGTCGATCGCCACCCGCCGGAAGGGGCCCTCCGCTCTCCCCTCAGGCATGCGCTCGAGCGCCGCGCCCACCTCCCGGACCGTGAAATCGGCGCTCACGCGGCGGCCACGCGATCGGCGAGAGCCTTCCGGGCCTCGTCGCGGTCGGAGTACGGATGCTTGGTGGTGCCGATCAGCTGATATCCCTCGTCTCCCTTTCCCAGCAGGCACACGACATCGCCGGGCCGGGCCTCGTGGACGATCGCGCGGCGGATGGCCGCGGCGCGGTCGTCGATCCGCTCCCAGGTGACGCCCGCGCCCTCGAGGCCGGCCAGCGTGTCGGACATGATCTGCTCGAGTGACTCCCGCCGCGGGTTGTCGATCGTCACGTACACCACGTCCGCCAGCTCGCCGGCGATGCGCGCCATGACGGGGCGCTTGCCGCGATCGCGCTCGCCTCCGCTGCCGAACACGCAGAACACGCGCGCGGCGCCGCTGTCTCGTACGGTCCGGAGAATGCGCTCGAAGGCTAGCGGCGTATGGGCGTAGTCGAGCACCACCGTCACACCGCCGCCTCGGTAGACCTCGTAGCGTCCGGGCACGCGCTCGACCGACTCCAGCGCGCCCGCCACGCGATCGGGGTCGAGTCCGAGCCCGATCCCGATGGATGCCGCGGCGAGCGCGTTGGCGGCGTTGAACCGCCCGGCGAGCCTGAGCCGCGCGTCGAAACTTCCGGCGGGCGTCCGCACCGTGAGCGCCGTGCCAGCCGGGTCGCCGCGATATTCCTCGGCGAAGACGTCGGCGCCCGGGCTCTCCAGCGAGTACCGCAGCGTCCGCTTCGGACCCGCCATGACGAACCGTTCGGCCCACGGATCATCGGCGTTCACCGCGGCCACCGCGTCGAGCTCCGCCAGCAGCCGGAAGAACTTGAGCTTCACCGCGCCGTACTCCTCCATGGTGCCGTGAAAGTCGAGGTGCTCGGGGCTCAGATTCGTGAACGCTCCGGCATCGAAGTGGATTCCCGCCACCCGGCCGAGCTCGATCGCATGGCTCGAGACCTCCATGCTGAGGGCCCGGACGCCGTCGGCCTCGAGATCCGCCAGGAGGCGCGCGACGTCGCTCGCCTCCGGCGTCGTGAAGCCGGTCTCGACCATCCTCTCGCCTCGCCTGAGACCCAGCGTGCCGAGGATCGCGGTCTCGCCGTGGAGCGACTCCAGGATCGCCGCCGTCAGGAAGGACGTCGTCGTCTTGCCGTTCGTGCCGGTGATCCCGGCGATGACGATGCGCCGTGTCGGGTCACCCCACACCGCGTGCGCGGCCGGCCCCAGCGCCTCGCGCACGTCGGGCACCACGATGGCCGGAAGCGGCCAGGCGCCCTCGCGCTCGACCATGACGGCGGCCGCGCCGGCGGCCGCCGCTTCGGGCACGAACGCGTGCCCGTCGCGCTCGAATCCGGGGATCGCCGCGAACAGATCCCCTTCGCGCACCCGCCGGCTGTCGTGAGTCAAGCCGGTAACCCGCACGTGCGGATCGCCCTGGACGCGGCCCCCGACGAGCCCGGCGAGCTCGCCCAAGGTGTGCGGAGGGGCATGTCCCACCAGCTCCTATCCTCCCGCGTCCGTCACGACGCGCACGGTCGACCCGCGAGCGACGACCTCGCCGGGCTCGGGATCCTGGGACGTCACGCGGCCCACCCCGCTGAACGATAGCTCGATTCCCAGGCGGCTCGCCCGCCGAATCGCCTCCCGCAGCGACAGGGCCTGGAAATCGGGCACCTTGACCTGCGTGCGCGGATCCCAGTCGAGCGGCGCCCGATTACCCGAGACGTCGACCACCGTCGGACCCAGGTCCCAGTCCGACAGCTCCCGCGGCGGCTCGATCATCGGAGTCCATCCGGCAGCGGAGTCCGCGGGCGGATCGACATGCCCTTGCGCGCTCCCCGTGTCCGGCAGGGCGGTGAAGCTGTCCGAGACCCTCCACACCACCCGATCGGGAGAGCGGACCCGCTCCATGAGGCTCGGCGCGTCGGACATCGTCGACGTCAGGACGGTGCCCTCCATCGCCTCGCGGAAGACGGGGGCCGCGACGGCTCCGCCGTAGAACGCGCCCTGCGGCTCGTCGATCCGGACGAACACCACGTACCTGGGTTCCACGGCCGGGAAGAATCCCACGAAAGACGACGTGTAGCGTCCCCTCTCGTACCCGTGCTCACCCGTCTTCAGCGCCGTGCCCGTCTTGCCCGCCACGGGTAGCACTTCGATCTGCGCGCTCTTGGCGGTTCCGAGCTCGACGACCCTGACGAGGGCCTCGGTGATCATGGAGGCTGTGCGAGGTCCCACCACCTGCCGCACGCGCTGCGGCTCGCCGCTGTAACCGGGAGTTCCGTCCGGACGGACGATCTTCCGTACCAGGTAGGGACGCAACAGTTCCCCGCCGTTGGCGATCGCCGCGTACGCCATCGCCATCTGGACCGAGGTCACCATGACCTCGTACCCCATGGCCACCGAGGCGGTGGTCATCGCCCCCCACTCGTCCGGACGCTTGAGCAGCCCGCGAGGCTCGCCCGGGAAGTCGAGGCCGGTCGGCAGCCCGAAGCCGAAGCGCCGAGCGAAGTCGTACAGGTCCTCTTCGCCGAGCCGGTCGGCCAGCTTGGCGGCGCAGATGTTCGAGGACTCCTCGATGACCTGCTCGACGGTCAGGTAGCCGTACGGATGGACGTCGCGCAAGGTCCTGCCGTTCCAGCTCCAGGTCCCGTTCTCGCAGAACAGGGAGTCGGTGGGGGCCGTGTCCCCCTCTTCATAGAGGCCCGCCAGCGTGACGAGCTTGAACGTCGATCCCGGCTCGAACTGGTCGATCACGGCGTAGTTGCGGGGGCTGGCCGGGTCCTCCTCCGGCGAGCGGTTTGCCATCGCGAGGATCTCGCCGGTCCGCGGATCGACGACCACGACGCTGCCCTTCCGGGCGCGTGTCCGTTCCATGGCGGAGTCCAGCGCGTCCTCGACGATCTCCTGCAGGCCGAGATCGATCGTCAGCTGGACGGTCTGGCCGTGGACGGGGGCCTGGACGGGATAGGTGAAGTTCGGGTACTCCTTGCCGAGGGCGTCCCGCTGATGGACGGTGAACCCGGGAGTCCCGCGGAGCGGCTCGTCGTAGAACAGCTCGACTCCCTCGAGCCCCACGTTGTCGACGTCGACCCGGCCCAGCAGGTCGTCAGCCAGATCGCCGTACGGATAGTGACGCACCTGGTACGACTCTATCCCTACCCCGTCGATGTCGGCCTCCTCGAGCCTCTTGACCGTCTCCCGCGTGACCCCCTTGACGAGACGCAGGTACCATCCGCCCTCGGCGACCCGCTCCCGCAACACGGTTTCGTCGAACGGAACGACTTCCGTGAACCGCTCGACGAAGTGGTCGACGTCGACGATGTGCCTGGGAACGAGGTAGATCGCGTACTGCTCGCGGTTGACGGCCAGCGGGACGCCGTTGCGATCCTCGATGATCCCGCGCTCGGGCGGGATCTCGATCCGCTTCTTCTGCTGCTTCTGGGCGTCTACGACGTAGCGGGAGTGCGAGAGGACCTGGATGTCGACGAAGGCCCACGCCAGGCGGGCCCCGAAGAGGAGGAGAAGGACGTACAGCCAGGCCTGGCGGCGGCGGGCGACGTTCAGGCGCTGCGGCTCCACGGCCGGCTACTGGCTCGTGAGCGCTAGAGCTTCCTCCTGCCAGAGCGCGTCGAGCCACCCCTGCATGACCGCCACGGCTCCCCCCTTCCCCTCGTCGGCGTCGATTTCGGCGACGGCGGCGACGGGGGCCCGCGCCGGAACGGTCAGCCACACCACGTCCTCGTCGCCTGGCACGACCATCCCCAGCCGGTCGGCGGCGTCACGCGCGACTCGCGATCGAGCCTTCAGCGCGGCGATCGAGCGCGTCAGCTCCTGGTTCTGGAGCTCCAGATCGCGCGCCGCCTCGTTGCGCTCTATCAGGTCGCGGGACCACCGGATCGCGACCGACTGCACGTAGATCTTCCCCACGACGATCCCGGCCGCCATCAGCAGCAGCATGGGCAGGTAGCGCAGCAGGAAGTTGTCCCGGCGGCGGGTTCGAGTCTCGATCTTCTCGTACTCGTGGACGTAGACGTTCACGGACGACTCCTGCGCGGCTTCATGCAGCCGCGCGCCGTTCGATGGCTCGCAGCCGAGCGCTGCGCGCACGTGGGTTGCGTTCGGTCTCCGCGGGCGCGGGCGTCAACGGTCGGGGTGTCAGGATGACCGCCTCCGAGCGCTTGTCGCAGCGGCATACGGGCAGGCCCGGCGGGCAGATGCAATCGGTGGCCAGATCCCGGAAGTAGTGCTTGACGATCCTGTCTTCCAGGGAGTGATACGAGACGACTACGAATCGCGCTCCTTCGACCATACGCTCGACGATCTGAGGCAGTCCCGAAGCGAGCGATTCCAGCTCCTCGTTGACCGCGATCCGAAGCGCCTGGAACACCCGCGCGACCGATTTGAGCGGATGCTCCGACCTCGGCACCGCCCGCTCGACGATCTCGCGCAAGCGGCCGGTGGTCTCTATGGGTAGCCGCTCGCGCTCGCGAACGATCGCGAGCGCGATGCGGCGTGCATGACGCTCCTCACCGTAGCGCCGGATGATCTCGGTGAGTTCGTCGATGTCGGCGCGCGCCAACAAGTCCCGTGCAGGCTCCCCTCTGGGCCCCATCCGCATATCCAGCGGAGCATCCTGCTGGTAACTGAAGCCGCGCGCCTTTTCGTCTATCTGTGCGCTGCTGACGCCGAGGTCCAGGAGCGCGCCGTCCAGTCGGACGACCGCCAGCTCCGGCGATTCGGCGAGCGTCGCGAAATTCCGCTCGTGCAACTCGACCCGGTCGCCGAAACGAACGAGTCGGATCCTGGAGCGCTCGATCGCCCGCGGGTCGCGATCGAGCCCGATCAGTCTTCCGGCGGGCGAAGAGGCCTCGAGGATCGCCTCGGCGTGACCGCCACCGCCCAGAGTTCCGTCGAGGTACAGGCCGTTCGAACGTGGCTCCAGCAAACTGATCGTCTCCGACAAGAGAACGGGTTCGTGTTCGCTCCACCCGTCGACGCTCACGCGCTGTCCCGCAGCCGTCGGCGCCTCACAGGAAATTGGTCATCCAGGCATCGAAGTCCTTCTCAGCGCCACCCACGTACTTGCGATAGGTGCCCGGATCCCACATCTCGATCACTTCCCCGGCGCCGACGAACAGCACTTCCTTCTTGATTCCGGCATGCCGCGCGAGATGCGCGGGGATCGTCACGCGCCCCTGGGCGTCGAGCGCGGCGTCTGCCGTGTGCTCCATGAGCTGGAGGTAGTTGCGTCGCTGCTCGGGATCGACGCGCGCCTTCTGGCGTTCGAGACGTACCAGGACCTTCTCCCATTCCGCGAGCGGGTACAGGAACAGGGATCGGCCGAGACCCCGCGTCGCGACGAACTGCTCCCCCGCCTCGCCGTCGCGAAACCGTGCCGGGAGGTTGGCGCGTCCCTTCTCATCGACCGAGTGCTTGAACTGACCCAGGTACGTCGTAACGACCCCGCAAGCTGACGATCATCTCTTCCCCTTGGATCCCACTTTCTCCCATTTCGTCCCACAGTGACCCCCATTGTAGGGGCAGCCGCTCGAGTGTGTCAAGCCGGCGGGCAAAAAAAACCCGCCCCCGGATTCGGGGGCGGGTCGTGGAACGATACGCTGTTCTGAGATTCGGTGTTTTGCCGGGTTACGGGGTCTCCGAATCCTCCGTCACCTCGGCGGCCTCTTCCTCGACCTCGTCGGCAACGTCATCGGCGGCGTCCTCGGCGGCATCCAGCAGATCGGGGTCCGAATCCTGCGCGTCTTCGGCCTCGTCGGCGATGTCCTCCATCTCTTCGCCCATCTGCTCGCCCACTTCGGCGGCTTCCTCGGCCCGATCCTCTGGAGCGGCTTGATCGACCTCCGCGGCCTCTTCGGCCACGTCCTGCGCTCCCTCGGCGGCTTCCTCGACGGCCTCCGGCGGCGCATCGGCCTGGACCGGGATCCCCGTCAGAACCGGAACGCCGCTGATCTGCGTCGGCGCTCCATCCGGGGTGGCGGTCACGATGACACCGAACGTCTCCAGCTCGGTCTCGGCCTCGAGCCGGCCGGTGCCTTCCGGAGTTACCGTCAGCACGCCCGCCAGCTCAGACTCGTTGACCTTGTCCTTGCCCGGCACGATCCACACCGTGTAGGCGTTCACGTCCGCGTTCTCGGCGTCGAGCTCGTCGACCGCCGGCAGACCATTGACCACGATCGTGAAATCGCTCCCCTGTTCGCCGTCGACGACCATCACGGTCGCCGAGGCGCCCGGAGCCTTCTCCGTCGGAGCCAGCGCGAACTCCCAATCGTGCGCGGGCTGGGCCGCGTCGGCCTGCTCCGCGGCCGGATCGGCTACGGGCGGCTGCTCCATGGCCGGCTCCTGGGCGGAGGGCGGCTCGACGACCGGCGCGTTCTCGGCTGGATCCTGTGCCGCCAGCGGACCGGCGAGCGCCAGGAAAGCGATCGCTCCTGCTATCCATGGGAATCTCTGTATCATCTGTTCCTCCTCGTCATGTATCGATCAGAACGTCGGGGGACCTTCATCGATCTCTCCTCCCCCACTACCCTTCGGGCTCGAGCGCGGTTCCGACGCCGACCGCACCCCGCCCGGCCCGATGCGATCGGGCCCCAGCACCTCGTACTCCGCTTCGATCCTTCCCGGCTCGTGCTCCGCCAGCCTCTTTCGCTTGCGGTGGTAGCGCCACGCGCCGATCGCCCCCACCGCCGCCAGCTTGGCGACGACGGCCGCCGGGCTCCCGCGCATGAGCCAGCGCGCGAGCCAGCGCCATACAACCGCTCGTGTCAGAATGCCCATGTCGGCTCCTCCCGGCTCGATGAGTGTACCCGTTCCATGGATTCGCGGTTGTAAGACATCTTCCCAGGTCCTCTCAGAGCCTCGACTCGACGATGTTGGCCAGGACGTCGACGAAGCCTGGATCGTCGTTCGGCATCGCCGCGCGCGTGTAGCCGAGCCCTCGCGACGCGGCGGCGCGGCGCGCCTCGACGTCGAGATCATAGAGAGTCTCCAGATGGTCCGCCACGAACCCCACGGCCTGCAGCACCACGCCGCTGTGGCCGCGGTCGGCGACCTTCGCGATCGTGGCGAGAACGTCCGGCCCCAGCCATCGGTCGGCGGTCCGCCCGGCGCTCTGGAAGGCGAACTCCCAGCCCTCGAGCCCCGCCGCTTCCGCCACGAGCTCGCACGTCTGCAGGAGCTGTTCCGCGTACGGGTCGTCGAGGCCCTCCGGGGGCTCGGGAACGCTGTGCGCCGTGAAGACGACCCGCGAATCGCCGTCCGACCGCCCGAGCGCCTCGCGGAGCCGAGCCGCGAGATACGCGACCAGTCCGGGATCGTCGTGCCAGGAGCGGATGACGTCGAGGACGAAGCCGCTCGGCCGTGCGTCCTCGGCATAGCGCTCGTACTCGGCGATGGAGCGGAGCGAGTAATGGGGCGCGAGCACGAGTCCGACGGCC
>DASSPT010000047.1:0-3285 GCA_035699465.1 Gemmatimonadota bacterium | reverse complement strand
CCCGGACGATATTCCGGCCGGTGCAGAGGACCCCTCGACGCGACCCCGGCCTCCTGGTGACGTTCGAGGGAGGGGAAGGGAGCGGGAAGTCGACCCAGATCGAACGGCTGGCCGATTTCTTGCTCGACGAGGGTCACGAGGTGGTGACGGCCCGTGAGCCGGGGACCACGCAGGTGGGGGAGGCGGTCCGTGAGATCCTCCTCCGCACCGCGCGCGAGGATCTGTCGCCGGAGTCCGAGCTGGCCCTGTTCCTGGCTGCCCGCGCGGAGCTCGTCGTCGAGGTCGTGCGGCCCTCCCTAGAGGCGGGAAAGGTCGTCCTCCTCGATCGGTACGGCGATTCCTCGGTCGCGTATCAGGGGTACGGGCGGGGGCTGGACCCGGACCGCGTGAAGACGCTGAACGCGTACTTCACGAACGGGCTGACGCCCGATCTCACCGTCCTGATCGACGTTCCGGTGGAGGCGTCCGCGGAGCGGTCCCGACAGCGGCCGGCCGACCGCATCGAGCGTGCCGGGCGCTCGTTCCATGAACGGGTGCGGGGTGGGTACCGGGAGATGGCACTGAACGAACCGGAACGGTTCGTCGTTTTGGATGGTACAGATCCGATAGATTCGGTGCAGTCAGCGATCCGCGCCGCGGTTCTGGAAACCCTGGCCGAGCGGATCCCAACTCCAAGGACGGAAACCTCATGATCAGAAAGCGGATCGGGTCCCTGTTCGTCATCCTGTTCTTTCTCGCCGTCCTGACCGGCGGGATCATCTACGACGACCTGTCCGCGTCCAGCGAAGACGATCCCTATCAGGCGATCAAGCTCCTGAACGAGACGATCCATCAGGTTTCCGACAAGTACGTCGACTCGATCCCCTCGGACAGCCTGTACCTGCGAGCTCTCAACGGGATGCTCCTGTCCCTCGATCCGTACTCCCAGCTCCTGACGCCCAAGGACTACGAGGATCTCCAGATCCACACGCAGGGGAACTACGAGGGCCTGGGGATCCGCATCGACATCGTCGACCAGGTGCTGACCGTGATCTCTCCGATCGAAGGCACGCCGGCGTACAAGGCGGGGCTGCTCCCCGGCGACCGCATCGTGGCCGTCGACGGGACACCGACCAAGGGCTGGAGCGAGGAGCGGGCCGTGCAGGAGCTGCGCGGGCCACGGGGTAGCGAGGTCACCCTGTCGATCGCGCGCGAAGGGCTGGAAGAGCCTCTCGACGTCGCGATAGAGCGCCAGCCGATCTCGCTTTCGTCCGTCCCGTACGCGTTCATGCTCCAGGAGGGCATCGGCTACGTCCGGTTCACGCAGTTCTCCGAGCACGGAAGAGACGAGATCCGCGAGGCGGTGCGCGACCTGGAGAAGCAGGGGATGCGGAGCCTGATCCTGGACCTGCGGGACAATCCGGGCGGCCTGCTCGACCAGGCCATCGAGGTCACCGACCTGTTCCTGCCACGGGGCGCCGAGATCGTGGCCACCCGGGGCCGGATGTCGGAGTCGGACCGGGTCTATAACGCGCGCGACAACGACGACTTCTCGGTCCATCCCATGATCGTCCTGGTGAACCGGGCGAGCGCGTCGGCCAGCGAGATCGTCTCCGGGGCGCTCCAGGACCACGACCGCGCGCTCCTCGTCGGCCAGACGACATGGGGCAAGGGGCTCGTCCAGAGCCTCTTCCCGCTCGACGACGGCTACTTTCTCAAGCTGACTACCGCTCGCTACTTCACGCCGAGTGGCCGCAGCATTCAGCGCGACGAGACGCTGGGCATCGATTTCAACGCGGTCGTCTGGCCCTGGACGCCCGAAGAGGCGCCCCTGGACGACGAGGGAAACCCTCTTTCGAGCCAGGAGATTCCCGACAGTCTCGTCTTTCAGACCGACATGGGGCGCACGGTCTACGGCGGCGGTGGCGTCATGCCGGACGTGGTCGTTCGCGCCAGCGAGATCGCCGAGGTTTCGCGCGACCTCCTGCAGGAGATCTTCGTGGAGAACGCGTTCTTCTCCTTCGCGGTCCGTTTCCGTGCCGCGCATCCGTCGATCCCGCGTGACTACAGGCCCGACGCGGCGGTGCTCGAGGAATTCCGGGCCTACCTGCGAGAGGTCAAGGAGATCGACTTCTCGGACGAGGCGTTCGATTCCGAGAGCGACTACATCAACGACTTCCTGCGCTATACGCTGATCAGCCAGTATCATGGCGAGGGCGAGGCGAGGCAGGCCGTGCTGAGCGCCGACTTGCCGCTGGCGAAGGCGGTGGAGCTCCTCTCGGAGGCCGATACGCTGGCGGACCTGTTCCGGCTGGCGCGCCTCGAGCGTGAGGCGGCCGCCGATCGCGCCGCCCAGTCGACCGCCTCGGCCGAAGCGCCGGCCACGGCGGGCACCCCGCGATAGTGCTTCGAGTGCGCGGCTAGTGCCGGGGCCTAACGCCGTCCTGGTCGACGGCTACAACGTCCTGCATGCCATTCCGAAGTTCGCGCCGCGCGGGCGGGACCTGGGTTCCGCCCGCGATCGCTTCGAGGCCTGGCTCGCCGACGCCGCCGCTCGTGCCGGCGTCGAGCGCTGTGTCCTCGTCTGGGACGGCCGCGACGGCAGCCGCCAGAAGCGCGCCGGCCGCCTGACGATCCTCTACACCGCCGCTGGAACGAGCGCCGACGTCCGGCTCCTCGAGCTCTGTCGCGGGCCCTTCTCAGCCCGCCCGGCTTCCACCTGGGTCGTGTCCTCGGACGGCGATGTACGGGAGCCGGCCCGCAAGCTCGGCTTCATCACCCTGGGCGCGATGGAGTTCTATCGGCGCTGGGCGGCGGGGATCGGCGGGATCGAGCCGCGGCGAGTCGAGTCGGACCCCACGGAAGGGCGCCCCGCGCACGCTTCGCGTGCGGAAATCGACGAACTGCTGGACGCGTTCCTGAGCGCGGACCCCGATCGCGGATGACGGAGGCGCGGGTCAGCCGGGGACCTTCGCTACGACGGGCGGTCTCCCGCTGGGAGATCGTCGGGCTCGCGGTCAACGACGTCATCGGGAGCGGCGTGTACCTGCTACCCGCCGCCGCGGCGGCGCTACTCGGGCCCGCCAGCCTGTGGGCGGTCCTGGTGACGGGAGGGGCGGTGGCCCTCCTCGTGCTCTGCTTCGCCGAGGCGGCCAGCCACTTCGACGAGCCGGGCGGCGGCTACGTCTACACGCGCGAGGCGTTCGGCAACTTCGTGGGTTTCGAAGTCGGCTGGATGACGTGGCTCGCGCGCATCGCTTCGGTGGCGTCGCTCTCGAACGGATTCGCGCAGGCGCTCGGGTTCCT
>DASSPT010000046.1:0-11235 GCA_035699465.1 Gemmatimonadota bacterium | reverse complement strand
CCACGTCCGGGGAGAGGATCGGGCGCTCGCCCGGCTCCGCCGCCACCCACCCGCGGTAGCGCTCCCGGACGTAGCGGACGAAATCCGCGTTGGCCGCTTTCATGACCTCGCGCTGGCTCTCCAGGAGCCCCCGCTCGCCGGCCTCGATCAGGCGCATCTCCCACGTCAGGAGCTCGCGATACAGCGCGACCCAGTCGTCCCAGGTGACGCGGTTCTTCCGCTCGTCCTCGAGCTCCAGGTATCGGCGGCTGAACTCCTGCGCGATCGTCTGATGCCGGATCTGGGATCCTTCGAGCAGGCGCTTGAGGACCGACAGCACCTGGTTGGGATTGATCGGCTTCACCAGGTAGTCGTCCACCCGCCGGCCGATCGCCTCATCCATGAGCCCTTCCTCTTCGCTCTTGGTCACCATCACGACCGGCAGGCGGGGGTGGCGGTCGCGGATTTCTTCGAATACGGCCATCCCGTGCATGCCCGGCATCTGCTCGTCGAGGAGCACGCAATCGAAGCCGTTTTCGCCGAGCAGCGCGAGGGCGTCCTGTCCGTTGGGAGCGGTCTGGACGTCGAAGCCGCGATTCTCGAGGAACAGGATGTGGGATTTGAGGCCGCCGATCTCGTCGTCGACCCAGAGGATGCGCTTGGGGTCCGGCATCAGCGGTTCACGGAAGCAGGCATAGGAGACACATCGCCGCAAAGGTACCCGATTGCCAAGGGCCCGTTCCACGACTACTCTCGTGCGCGGCCATGCTCAAGCACGTCTTCAAAGTCCTCGGCGCGATTGTGGCGATCGCCGCGATCGGGGCCGCCTACGCCGGTCTCTACCTCGGTGGTGCCTCGGCATTCGAGCTGGTCGTGGTCACCGCGCTCGTCCTGCTCGCGATCTCGGTCGCCGCCCTGGTCATCCACCTGCGGGCGCTCCACCGCGCGCTCTTCCAGCACGCCCAGATCGCCTACAAGGGGTTCATGCTGAACTTCTTCCTCGAGGTGCGGGCCCTCATGCGCGACCGGGCGGTGGACTCGGTGCCCGCGAACGAGCTGATCTGGAATCTCCTCGAGGACTACTTCCGGAGCGAAACCGAGCTTTACAACACGGTCATCGAAGAGCTCTACGACAAGACCAGCATGATGCACATGCTGGAACGCGGGCGGATCCGCAAGGAAGGCGGGCTCGCCGATCCGCGGCCCGTGGAGCCGCTCTATGCGGAGCTCCACGAGCTGCTGGCCCGCCTGCGGGAGGAGCGCGATGCCCGCTACCAGGCCGCCCGTCAGAGCGCGAGCTGAGTTTGCCGGCCCATCTCCCGAGTCCTACCTTGAACAGGAATTCCATCCCACGGAGGTGGGCGAGATGACCGAAGATAGAGTCGATACCACGCTGCTGGACGCGCCCGGCGCAACCGAGGCCGAGGCGGCCGAGACGCACGACGGCGAGGCCCTTCGCGAGCGCGTGGAAGCCGCGCTCGATACGATTCGTCCCGCAATCGCCATGGATGGCGGAAACGTCGAGCTCCTGGATATCGAGGAAGGTGTGGTGACGCTCCGCATGATGGGTGCCTGTGGCGGTTGCCCGATGAGCACGATGACGCTAAAGCGCGGCATCGAGCAGCGACTGCGCGAGATGGTGCCGGGGATCGAGCGGGTCGACGCGATCTGAGCGGCTCGGGGGGCAGCGACATCGAGAGAGCCGGAGGGAGATCCCTCCGGCTCTCTTCGTTCCGGGGCCGGTTCTGGCCGCTGGCCTACAACGCGCTCGTCGTCCCCGCCGCCCGAATCGCGCTCGCGGGACTGGCCCGGGTCCAGCCCAAGCTCGCGCGGGGCATCGAGGCCCGCCGGGGTCTCGAACAGCGGTGGAGCGAGGCCGCGCTACGGACCGCGGGCCGCCACCCGCGGATCTGGATCCATGCGGCGAGCGCGGGCGAGACGCTCCAGGCCCGTCCGCTGGGCGACGCGGTCCGCGCGGCGCACCCAGACGGCGCGCTCTTCTACTCCTATTTCTCGCCCTCCGCAGAGCGCATGGTCGCGAGCTGGAAGGCGCCCGACGCGGCCGATTATCTGCCCTTCGACTGGCCCGCGGCGATGCGCGCCCAGGTCGAGTCGCTGGACCCGGACGCGATCGTCCTCGTGGCGGGGGAGCTGTGGCCGAACCTGATCTGGACGGCGGCCGATCGCGGGATCCCGCTCGCCCAGGCCTGCGGCCGCCTCGCCGGCGGCAGCGCGCGCATGGAGCGCACGGCCCGGGCCCTCACGGCGCGGCTCTACCGTGAGTTCCGGGCGATCGGGGCGGTCACCGAAGAGGACGCCGAGCTCCTGATCGGAATGGGGATCTCCCGCGACGCGGTCGCGGTGACCGGCGACACGCGGATCGACGTCTCGCTGAGCAGAGTCGAGGAGGCGGCGGCCCTTCCTCCCCCGTGGCAGCCTCCGGCGGGCGCCGGACCGATCGTGGTGGCCGGGAGCACGTGGCCCGCCGACGAGGCCGTCGTGCTCCCGGCCGTGGCCCGGCTGAGGGTGCGCCATCCCGGTCTCGTAGCGATCATCGTCCCGCACGAGCCCAGCGAGTCGGCGGTCGAGAGGATCGCGCGCCGGGCCGGGGAGTCGGGCCTCGGCGCGAGACGCATCGGGGCCGGGGCCACGGCCGCCGCCGTCGCGGACGGCGATCGCGCCCCGGAGGTCGTCATCGTGGACCGGATGGGACTCCTGTACCGGCTCTATCGCCTGGCGGACGTCGCATACGTCGGGGGCGGGTTCGGCGGGTCGGTCCACAACACGGTCGAGCCGGCGGCGCATGGCGTGCCGGTGGCGGTGGGTCCGGACCACGGCGAGCCGGCGGAGGTGGGGGCGCTGGAGCGAGACGGCGGCCTCGTGACCGTGGCGACCGCGAGCGCCCTCGCAGAGCGCTGGGGCGCGTGGCTGGAGGACCCCGCGGCGCGGCAACGCGCCGGAGCGGCCGCGCGGGCGGCCATCGAATCCGCGCGCGGCGCGACCGAGCGGACGCTGGCGTTCTTCCGGGACCGCGGGCTGCCCGTCTGAGCGCCGCGAGACTAGAATTCGCCATTCGCACATTTCCCGAACGCGGAGGTATCTCGATGGCATCCAAGGATGTCGCCCCGATCGAAGAGCGCGGCTACGCCCACCCCGAGGCCCTCGTCTCCACCGACTGGGTCGCCGAGCACCTCGACGACCCGTCCATCCGGCTCGTCGAATCCAACGAGGACGTGCTCCTCTACGACACCGGCCACATTCCGGGCGCGGTCAAGATCGACTGGCACGCCGATCTCAACGATCCGCTCGTTCGCGACTACCTGGACGGCGAGCAGTTCGCCGAGCGGATGGGGGAGAAGGGGATCTCCCGCGACACGACGGTGATCTTCTACGGGGACAAGAACAACTGGTGGGCCACGTACGCGCTGTGGGTGTTCAAGCTCTTCGGACACGAGGACTGCCGGGTCATGGACGGGGGGCGGGCGAAGTGGGAGGCAGAGGGGCGGCCGATGACGATGGAGGTCCCGAAGTATCCGGCCGGCGACTATCCGGTTCCGAAGCGCTACGACGCCCCGATCCGCGCCTTCCGCGAGGAGGTCCTCGAGCACATGCAGGGAGGCGGGCAGCTGGTCGACGTGCGGAGCCCGCAGGAGTACTCGGGCGAGCTCCTCCACATGCCGGAGTACCCGCAGGAGGGCGCGCTGCGGGGTGGCCACATCCCGGGAGCGAAGAGCGTGCCATGGGCGCGGGCGGTCGATCCCGACAGCCACACGTTCAAGTCCGCGGACGAGCTGCGCGCGATCTACTGCGAGGAGCAGGGCCTGTCGAAGGACGCGAGCACGGTGGCCTATTGCCGGATCGGCGAGCGCTCGAGCCACACCTGGTTCGCGCTCACGTACCTCCTCGGCTTCGACGACGTCAGGAACTACGACGGATCGTGGACCGAGTGGGGCAACTCCGTGCGCGCGCCGATCGAGCGCTAGCCCATGCGGGGGTGGGCGCGGAGGTCGCGCCGCCCCCGCGATGGCTAAGCGGTCGCCGCCCGGCCCTGCTTCGCCGTGAAGCCGACGCCCGCCAGAATGAGGCCCAGCACCGCGTGCAGCCCGATGTCCCCGCCACCCAGCGGGAGCAGCCCGAACCCCGTCGGATCGACGAATCCCAGCACCGCGAGCACCAGGTAGAGAATCCCGGCGATCTGGGCGTAGGACCTGGCGCTTCCGAAGCTCCGGGACGCGACGATCCCCCAGATGCCCAGGAGGAGATGCGCCAGGTTGTGCAGGACGTTCACCGGAAACAGGCCCAGGATCGCCGGCGCGTCCATCCCTGCCTCCATGCTTCCGCCGGTTATGAAGAACCCCCAGACGGCTACGAGGACGAACACCCAGCCGAAGATCTGAGCGATGCGCTGAACGGTCATGGAACCCTCCTGGAGAACGGCGTGCCGGGGCCGGTTACGCGGCTTCCCTCCGGGTAGGATTCAACCATGTAGCGCGTCGCACAAGGGCCGCTGCCGGATCCGCCTCAGGGATTTCCCGTCTGGGAGCCTGCCTGCATCTGGGCGATCGCCTCGGCCATCGTCGTCGGTCCGTCGTGGTAATCGCAGCTGACGCGCGGGTTGAACTGGGCGAAGACCCCGGCCGGATTCTCCTCGTAGAGCCACATGTGAAGCTCGTAGTGCGGCTCGAAGAGATGGGCCTCGTCCGCGTACGTCGTTACCGGATTGTCGATCCGGTGATAGTAGCGGAACCCGTGGAACTCGGGGGGGCTCTCGTTCCCGGCTTCCTTCCAGGCCTTCTCCCAGACCAGGTTCTCCACCGCGCCGAGCTTCAGCGATCCCTCCGCGGTGGTGTGATACACGAGGATCGACGGCTTCAGGAAGTCCGTGTGAATGCCGTTGCCGTTCACCCGCGGCTCGGCCGCGGTGATCCCGAGCAGGTCGGGGCGGAAGAAATGGATGCCCATCGCACCCAATTGGGGCGGCAGGTCCTCGTCCCCGGCATGGGCGCAGAGGTTCATCGGCTCGCGGATGTAGCCGTCCGCGAGGGCGACCTCGGGGTCCTCGTACTTCTCCGTGGCCGCGCGGATCTCCTCGAGCGCGGCGCGGGTGCCCGGATCGAAATCCTCCATCCGCTGGGCGAGGGTAGGTGCGGCAAACGAGAGCGCAACGGCGAAGACTGCTCCCAGCAGGAACGGGACGCGGGTGCTGCCCTTCATAGGGTATCCTCCGGAGTGGGGTTGGCTAGACGAGGATGGGTCCAGAGGCGTGCGACCGTCAAGCCGCGATCGCCTCGCGCGCATGACGCTTCATACGCGCGAGTATGGCCTGCAGGCCGCGTTCCCGGGTAGACAGGCCGACGTTCCGCATGAGTCGCGACACGAAGTCCGGGGGGATCGCCAGCACGTCTTCGGCGGGGTGGTCGTTGAGCCCGCTCATGAGGATCGACAGGAGCGCCCGGATCGTGGGCGCGTTCCGGGGCACGTCCGCGTAGAAGCGGATCCGGCCGTCGTCGACCTCGCTGAAGAGCGCTACCGGGGTCATGCACTCGTGGACCTTGTGCTCCTCGCTCGCCGCCAGCGCGGCGAACCGCTCCGGGAGTGCGGGAAACCGGTTGGCGAACTCGACGAGCGCCTGCATGGTCTGCTCGCGCCCCAGGCGCGAGAAGGTGTCGAGGACGCGCTCCAGCTCGGGGGTCAGGGAGCCCCCCGCCGCGTTCTCCGTCACGATCGCCTGCCCGACCAGCGCCAGTGGATCCGGCATCGCTCGCCGGTCAGGAGATCGGTGATCGTCTCGACCTCGGTGCCTGAAAGCGTGCGGCCGCCGGAGCCGAACCGGCCGTCGACGATGGCGTGATCCTCGAGCCCACGCGACGCGAACACCGTGCTGTGGTCCACCTCGAAGTCGCCGCTCCTGTCCAGCCAGCCATCGTACCGGACCGGTCCGAAGCCCTGAATCTCGACGACGAACTGGAGGATCTCCCCGTTCTGGATGACCCGCATCTCGAAGGGCTCGTCGTCGGCGAAACCACAGGTGCTGGAGATCGCGCTCGCCGTGACCCGCCAGGGACCGCTCACCCGGTGATCGTCGAAGGGGTCGGTGGGCCACCCCACCTCGCACGCGGAGAGAAGCGCAGCGCTCGCGGACACGAGCGCCGCGACCGCGGACGGCCGGAATCGGACTGTCATCGGGACCCCGCGGCTCAGCGCGAGAGGTTGACGATCACCGGGCCGCGCGGGACGACAGCGTCGCGATCGAGAATGATGAGGATCGAGTCGCCGGGCTCCACGGTCGCGCACCAGTCGATGCCGCCGTGGCCGACGCCCGCGCCCATCGCCGCGCCCGCGATCGCGCCGAGAAGCGCGCCGCGCTTGCCGCCGGTCGCGCCTCCGACTCCGGCGCCCACGCCGGCGCCGAGGAGCACGTTCCGCATGCGGTCGTGGTCGCCGCGCGGGTGCTGGACGACGGTGCCCACCTCGCCGCTGGTCCGCGCCTCGATCGGGATCACGCGGCCGTCGGGGGTCTCGATCCGGTCATAGACGATCTCTATCGACGGGCGGCGTAGCGGGTACTCGCCGGGATCGACGCTCTCGATCCGGCCGCGCACGGAGGAGCCTTCGGGAATCACGATCTCCCCGTCGACGACGACCGGCTCGGCGGTCACGGCCTCGACGGGGTCGCCGGCCTGGCTCTCGTCGCTCGTCACCCGCGTCGAGGCCGAGACGAAGATCTGGGTCCGGCCGGCGGGGAGCGTGACGGCGGCCGTCTCCGGGCCGTCGGGCATCGGAGCCGGCAGGACCGCGCCGGCACCCGTCAGGTCGGCCGCGGAGCCGCTGGGGGCGGGAGCCTCCGGCGGATCGACGACGACGGTCTCGTGGACGACGCGCGTGCGGGACTCGGGGGCCGGATCGGGGAGGATGACGATCTCGGGCGCCGCCTCGGCGCTCGGACCGAGCTCGATGCCGTCCGCCGCGCTGGGAGGAGCCGCGAGGTCGGCTCCCCGCACGACGACCCGGCGGGGTGTATCGGAAGCGGCCTCCGGGCCTCCACCGCAACCGAGAGCGAATGCTGTCAGCGACAAGGCGCCGAAGCGGACGAGTGGACGGATCATGGAGGAACCTCCGCGAGGGGCGTTGGGCGAAGCCGGGCCCGACTCTGGATACGCCGTACCGGGTTCCCGAGTTCCAGCGGGCGCGGCCGTTCCCGGTCGCGCCCGGCCTCCGGAGCTCAGCCGGTGGCCACGGCCGGCTGGCAATCGGCGCAGAGGCCCGTGAACTGAACGCTCCAGTTCTCGACATGGAAGCCGCCACCGGCTTCCTCGGGCGCGGGGAGGGCGTCGAGCTTCTTGTCGTAGACGTCGACGATCGTCTTACACTGCCGGCAGATCAGGTGATGATGGGGCTGCACGTCGACGTCGTAGCGCGCCTCGTTGTAGAGCGGATTGACCTTCACGACGATCCCCATCGCCTCGAACGTCTCGAGGTTCTTGTAGATCGTGTTGAAGGAGATCGTCGGATACCGCTCGCGCACGGAGTGGTAGATGACCTCGGCGGAGGGATGCAGTTCCCCGTTGGCCATCATGGCCTCGAAGATCGCGAGACGCTGGTGCGTGACGGACAAGCCCGCGCGCCGGCACCGCGCGATGAACTCGTCCTGCTGTTTCTGCGCGGTTTTCATGGCTCGATCGAGTATAGAGGCTCGCCCGTGGGCCAGCAACTAGAAGCGGCGCACGACCGCGACGGAGACGTCGTGCTCGGTCGACTCGTACACGCCGTCGGGGTCCGGCGTCGTGGAGGGCAGGGCGACGCCCTCGCGATCGTCGAGCACGGTCAGACTGTACGCCGCTTCGAGTTCGATCCCGCGCACGGAGAAAGCGGCTCCAGCGGACAGCGTCTCGCGCTCTGCGTCGGGGAATAGCGGCGTGACGCCGGCGCGAGGCGCGGGGCTTTCTTCGCGCGCGTACCCGACCCTCAGCGCCAACCCCCCGGGGCGGCGCATCTCCGCGCCGAGGCGCCACGCCCAGACGTCCTCCCACTTCAGGGAGACCTGGTCGGAGGGGGCAGGGCCGAGCGGCGTGAAGTCGAGCTCCTCCATGTCCCCCCAGCCGACCCGCTGCACGTCGAGGGCGAGCGTGACCGAAGGCGCGGGCTCCCAAGCGCCGCCGAGCGACAGCACGTATGGAAGCGGAACGTCGAGTCGCGCGCTCTGGTCGACGTACGTCTCCTCCAGGATCTCCCCGATCGTGCGGTCGCCGCGGACCAGCGCCTTCAGCTCCTCGGGGGCGACGATCGTGAAATCCACGATTCCATCGAGGGAGACCTCGGTCGGCGCGCGGAAGGAAGCTCCCAGCGATACGCCCGGGCGCGGCGTGCCGAAGGCTCCGAAGACCAGTCCGATCGCGGTCCCGTCGATGTCGTAGCCCGCGCGGGCCAGCGCGATCGGGCCGTCGCCGCCGAGTGCGCTCAGCTCGGGATCGTGGGCGAGTCGATCGCGGTCGAGCCGCAGGTACACGATGTCGGGGCCGGCCGAGACGCCCCACCGCTCGCCCGCGCGCCAGGCGAGCGTCAGAGTGGCGTCGAGCGACGTGAGCCGCGTCCCGGAAGTCAGGAACCGGCCGGCGAACTCGTCGGGCCGCTCCCATTCCACCGCGATCCCCCAGGGTGACGTGAACGCCAGCCCGGCGGTCAGGTCGCGGGCGATCGCGTGCGTCGCGAACACCATGGGTGCGGCGGCGAGACCCTCGTCCCGGTCGAACTCGCCCTCCCCGAAGGCGTGGAAGGAGCCGCCGTCGGCCGCGAGCCGCGCGCCGACCTGGAGCTGGGTGCCGTCGAGCCAGGCGATGCCGGCCGGCGAGTGGAAGGCCGCCTCGGGGCCCGCAGCCAGCCCCGTCCCCGTCCCGCCCATCGCGGTCGCGCGCGGGCTCTGGGGCCAGTGAAGGAACCCCTGGGCCCCCGCCGCCGCAGGGAGCAGGACGATCAGGAGCGCGGCGAGCGCGCAGCAGACATACGGGACACGGCGGACGGCGGGAGACGTCATCGCTCCCCCGTCATCGCGCCCGCGCCGGAGCGTGCCAGGCGGTCTCGACGATCTCGAGTACGCGGTCGATCTCGTCGGCCGTGTTGTAGAAGTGCGGAGACAGCCGCACCGAGCCCTCGCGGAGCGCGCACGTGACGCCGCCCGCGAGGAGCGCGGCGTGGACCCTGCGGGTGGCCGGCTCGTCGTCGGCGCGGAAACAGAGAATCGACGACCGGCAGTGGGGCATCGTGCACGAGACGACCGTTGCCCCCAGCGCCTCCAGCCCCTCCTCGATGCGCGCGAGGAGCGCCATCGAGTGCGCCGCGATCTTCGCGACGCCCAGCGTGTCGATCAGGTCGAGGCTCTCGGACAGGCCGAGGAGCGCGGTGTACGGATACGTGCCGACCTCGAATCGCCGCGCGTCCTGCTCGAATCGGAGGTCGTAGTCGCAGAGCGACTGGTAGTTGCGCGCGCCGGCCACCTGGAGCCAACCGACCCGCACCGGCTCGACCTCCGCGCACATCCAGTCCGCCACCACGAAGAAACCGCTACCCCACGGGGCACAGAGCCATTTCTGGCCGCCGCACGCGAGGACGTCGGCGTTCAGCTCTGCCCACTCGAGCTCGACGGCGCCCAGCCCCTGCATCGCGTCGACGACGAAGAAGACTCCTCGCTCCTTGCAGACGCGGCCGACCGCCTCGACGGGGTTGCGGTGCCCGTTCGAGAACTGGACCAAGGACATCGACACGGCGCGGATCGCCGGGTCGGCGTCCAGCGTCTCCGCCACGCGGCCGGCGTCGAGATGCGCGCCCTCCTTCTCGAGGAACACGGTCTCGACTCCCCGCCGGCCGAGGGCCAGCCACGGATACACGTTGGCCGGGAACTCCCCGCGCGCGACCAGCACACGGTCGCCATGCGCGAGCGGAAGATGGAGCGACGCGACATTGATCCCCTCCGAGGTGTTGACCGCGAGGCCGACGAGCTCGGGCCGCGCACCGACGAGACGCGCGACCCGCTCCCGGCACGTCGTCTCGACGTCGAGGAGGATCGCGTCGTCGATGCGGTTGGGGTACGCACGCGCCGCTTCGAAGCGTGCCATCGCATCGAGGGTCCGGCGGGGAAGGATCCCCTGCGCGGCCGAGTTGAGGAAGATTCCGTCTCCGGTCCGCGGGTACTCCGCCGCGAGGAGGTCGGCGAAGGGGGCGAGGGGCGTGGGGTGAGACACCGCGGCGGGAACGTAGGCCGGGCTGCGATGCCGGGCAACGCAGCCCGCCCGCGCGTGGCGAGCGCCGCGGCGGGCGCGCTAGCTTCGCGGGCCCATGAGCAAGCATCCCACCACGCGCCGCTTCCACGTCAAGATCCCGGTGCGGTTCCGGGACCTGGACCCCATGGGCCACGTCAACAACTCCGTGTATTTCACGTACCTCGAGGTGGCACGCACCGCGTACTGGCAGGAGCTCCACCACGACTACTCCTACGACGTGCTGGACTTCGTCGTGGCGCGCGCCGAGTGCGACTACGTGTCGGCGGCGATGCTGCGCGAGGTCGTCAGGGTCGAGGTGTGGCTCTCGAAGATCGGCACGACCTCGTTCGTGCTCGATTACGAGATGTTCGACGAGCAGAGCGACCGGCTGATCGCGCGCGGGAAGACCGTCCAGGTCATGATCGATCCCAAGACCGGCCGCCCGCGTCCGATCGCCCCCGAGCTGCGCGAGCGGCTCAAGTCGTTCGCCGAGCACTGGGGCGGTCCGGTGCCGGAGTAGCGGCTGATCCAACAGATTGGTACGTTGCAAGTGTGATCGGTTTTTTCTTCCTCGCCGCATCGGTTCTGGCCGTTTTTCTGTGTTCCGGTGTGGCCGCCGCACAGGAGGCTGCGGGCGGCGGCGCCACCGCGGACGCCGTTCCTCGCCCCGTGAGCTTCTTCGTCATCGACCCGGCGTTCCTGCGGCGCACGATCCAGCCGAGTTTCGAGGTGATCGGCGACGCGGCGGGGGATCAGTATCGGGAATCGGTTCTCCTGGCATGGACGATCGGTCGTCGCGTGGGCCTCGAAGCGGAGGCGTCGCTCGTTCAGTTCGACCCCGAGTTCGGCGGAGGCGCGTCTGCCTTCGGCGGAATCGAAGTGACGCCGAAGGTGACGGTTCTCCGGGACGCCGAGCGGTATTTGAACATCGCCGCCGGCTCGGGCTTCGCGGTTCCCGTCGGCGACCAGGATGAGTGGCTGGCCACCCATGGGTGGAAGTGGA
>DASSPT010000045.1:0-21174 GCA_035699465.1 Gemmatimonadota bacterium | reverse complement strand
TGCGGGATACGGCGTGGTAGGCGTGGACCGGATCGTCGAGGTCGTCCAGCGCGAGGGCGAGCCGCTCAGATAGGTCCGCGCCAGCGGCGCAGCCAGACCGCCGCGAGGAGGAACGCCGCGGTCACGGCCAGGCCGACGTAGAGCCCGGGGTCGAGGAGAAACCACCCCCAGGGATCCTCTCCCAGCATGTCCATCGACATCCCGCTATCGGAGCCGCCCGTGATCGGCCCCCCGAGGAAGTGATTCTGGAGGAAGCTGGAGAAATGGGACGTGCCGAATGCGATCCGCTCGGCGGCGCCGATCGCCACGGGGGGCAGCGTGGCCCAGAGGAACGGGGCCCGCTTCGCCCAGGCGGAGACCAGGAGCAGCCAGCCGTAGATGGGCGCCCACCAGATCCCGTGGAATCCCACGATGTGCGAGAGATGGATCCCCGATATCTCGAAGAAGGGCACGTCGCTCCACAATGTCCGGACGCTCAGGCCGCTGGCGGCGAGGACGGCGCTGCTCGCGAGGAGCATCACGAACTGGGTGACCACGGTGACGGCGAACGTGACGAGCGGGAGGACCAGGATGGGGATGCTCGCCTTGGAGAGCACGGTCGTCCAATCCGAGACCGGCAGGGACTTCCAGAAGAGGGTGCTGCGGTCCCGGCGCTCCCCGTACAGCGCGTCGACGCAGTAGAACACGGCCACGAGCATGGCGATGGCCATCAGCATGATGGCCGCGATCACGTACGGCTGCTCGATGGCCGCCTGCCGCTGGATCGGCCCGAGCGCCGATGCGGCGCGCACGGTATGCGGGAGACGGACGAGCGCGACGAGGAAGCCGGCCAGGAAGAGCGCGGCGACCGCCAAGGGCGCGAGGTAGATGGAGCGGTTCTCCCAGAGCTCGCGGCGCACCGACCAGACGAGGCGCCGTAGCGGCGAGATCTCGGCCGGCGCCATGGCCTCCGACCGTGACTGCAGGTCCGCCAGCACGTTCGACGGGGTGCTCATCGGGCTGCTCCCTGCGGTTGGCCGCCGCGTGAGCTCAGGATCGCGACGAAGAGGTCGGCGACGCTGGGCGTCCGCACGTCGCCCAAGGCGGCCAGGCGCTCCCGGTCCTGGCCTTCGAACAACAGGATGCCGCGACCCACGCTCTGCCGCTCGTGGACCGGATGGAGGGCGCGCGCCGCCGCGATCCTGTCGGGATGGACCGCCACCTCGTGAAACCGTTCCTCGATCTCCTCCATGCTCCGGCGGAACACGATGCGGCCGCGGTCGAGGAACACGATGTCGGTGAGGACGTGCTGGACCTCGTCCACCTGGTGCGTGGCCACCACCACCGTGCGGCTCCGCTCGAAATAGTCGCTGAGGAGCGAGTCGTAGAACTGCTTCCGAAACAGGAGGTCTAATCCGAGCGTGGGCTCGTCCAGGACGAGCAGCCGCGCGTCGATGGCCATGACGAGCGCGAGGTGGAGCTGCGTGACCATGCCCTTCGACAGCTCCCTGACCCTGCTGGCCGGCCGGATGGAGGTCTTCGCCAGAAAGCCCTCGGCTTTCGCGCGATCGAACCCGGGGTGGACCCCCGCCAGGTAGTCGAGCGCCTGCGACACCCGGATCCAGCGGGGCAGGACGGCCACGTCGGCGATGAAGGTGGCGTCCCGCATCAGTCGCGCGCGGTCGGTCCAGGGGTCGCGCCCCAGCACGCGGAGCTCTCCCTCGTAGGACGTGAGGCCGACGATCGCGTTCAGCGCCGTGGTCTTCCCGGCCCCGTTGGGCCCGATGAGGCCGAGGATGCGGCCCTCCTGGACATCGAGGTCGATGCCGTCCAGGGCGACGGTCGCGCCGTACGTCTTGCGGAGCCCGCGGGCCTCTATGTACGCCATCGGTTCAGCGCTCCTTCGGTGTTGGATGCTTCGCGTCGTGTGGGAGCTCGCCCGGCGTCAGGCCGAGCCGCCGGATCCGCTCCTGGATCCGGGGCCACTCCTCGTCGAGGAACTGCCGCCGTTCGCTCTCGAGCAGCATGGCGCGGGCGCCGGGATTGATGAACATGCCGAGCCCGCGCCGCGCCTCCACCAGCCCTTCGTCCACCAGCTCCTGGTACCCCTTCAGGACCGTGAGTGGATTGACCCGATACTCCGCGGCGACCGTCCGCACCGACGGCAGCGGCTCGCCTTCCTTGAGGACGTCGTCGAGGATCATCGCCACGACGCGGTCTCGAAGCTGGCGGTAGATCGGCTTACCATCGTTCCACTCACGTTCCATCAGGGATTCCTTTGCGCGTCAGTTCGCGAGGGCAGCGCTTTCCCCACTGGTCCGCTGCAGCTCGAATCGGCCGAGGAACGGCCCCTGCGGGAACTGGTACGTCCATTCCTCGACGTGGTTGTTCTCGTCGCCGAACGTGAACGTGATGTGGTGCATGTGCCCGTGCTCGTCCCCTCCGGAGAGATCGAGGAACTCGAAGTCGATCGTCTTGCCGTCCGGGGAGATCTTGCCCTCGAACCGGGGCCGATTGCCCGCATCACAGTAGTGGGTCCCGATCAGGCGATCCCCTTCCAGGTAGAACACGGTGACCGGGTGATCAGGCACGCCCGAGAGGGACAGCTCGTGGACGAGTGCGTTCCCTCGAGAGGTCTCCCGAAGAGAGAATTGCGCGAAGCGGCCGTTGAAGGGGTCGTCCACCGCGTCCCCCAGGTCGAGCTGACCGACCCACGAGCCCGCCAGCGTCTTCAGCTTCTCGAACGCCTCCTTGGCGTCCATGGGCAGGGAGACTTGCTCGGAGGGGACGGCCGCGGGCTGGGCCACGGCGGTGCTCGCGGGAAGGGCGAGCAGGAAGAGTGTGAGCCATAGGTGCTTCATCGTGGTTCTCCTTGGGTGTTCTGTTCCAGGCGAGTCGGCCGAGCCGACATAGCGTTCTACATAACTATAACACTAGATGGCAGCCCAGTCAATATCCAGGAGAGGGGTAGAGCCGAGGGAGTGCGACGAGACAGGCTTGTCATCATGACGTATGGCATGTATCGTCATGATGCATCCAGGAGGAGGAGGAAATGGCGCGGACCACCCTCGATCTGGATCCCGGTCTGATCCGGGAGCTGAAGTACCTGGCTGCCCGAGGTCGGGAGAGCATGAGCCGGACGGCCAATCGGCTTCTGCGCGACGCTCTGGAGCGCCACCAGAGAGAGCTCCATGGGGCGCGGCCGCTCCCCTGGCACGTGGCCGAAGGCGCATCTCCCGCGGAAGGGTTCGATCCGGCAGACCGGTCGTACCTCGACTTCCTGGACGAGTCGGATTGAGCCTGATCGACACGAACGTCCTGATCTACGCGACGATCCCCGGCTTTCCGGAGCACACGAGGGCGCGATCCCTTCTGGAAGAGATCCTGGGGGGCGCGGCGCAGCACTACCTCACCTGGATCAACGTCTTCGAGTATCTGCGGAGCGTCACCCATCGGCGCCTCGTCCGGCCGGCTCCTCTCGCGCTCTCCAGCGCGCTGGAGAACATGCGCGGCCTCCTGGAGCACCCTCGGATCTCGCGGATCGATCCGGGGCCCGATCATCTGGAAGTGTTCGAGGCGGTGTGCCGGGAGGCGGGCGTCGTGGAAGGGAACTTCGTCCACGACTGTCGCATCGCCGCGGTCATGCGCGAGAACCGGGTGAGCCGCATCCTGACCCGCGACACGTCGTTCCGGAGAATCCCGGGGATCGAGGTCGTCGATCCGTTCGCCTAGGACGCGTCGAGCCGACGCGTTCGCGGTGTCCTCGGGATCAGGGTGTGAAGTCCCGGCTGCCGATCAGGACGCCGTCCTCTGATCCCGGACCGGTCCATCGCGCGACATTGACGTCGTAGGTCTCGCCGGCTTCGAGCGGAATCGCGGGGTCGCGCTGGCGGGCGCCGGCGGGGAGCACCCCGTAGCGGACCGGGGGCGCAATCGCGTTCGCGCCGTCGGTGATGACGAGCCACTGGTCGTCGGCGCCCAGCTCGACGATCAGGAAGAAGAGCCGGCAGGCGGGGCTCCAGTCGAAAGACGGCGACGTGCCGGAGGAGACCTCGATCGTCACCGGGCCGGTGCATTCCGGGAGCGGGCCGCCCGGGCTCGTGGGGCCGGACGAGCACGCGGCGAGGCAGAGACCCAGGGCCGCCGAACGGCGTACGAAAGCCGGCAGGCGAGACATGCCTCCAATCTAGCTCCAACCTCGGTAGGTCGGGCGCCGTTCACTGGGTGGACGGCGGCTCCGACGGTCCCGGACGCGGAAGGGACCGTCCCCGCCCCAGGCGGACCGGTCCCCATGTCGTGGTCGTCGAGCCGATTCTCCCCTACGCTGCGGATTTAGGTGGACCGCGTCCCTTCCCTCAGGCGGCGACGGGCCTCCGCGGGGGAGCCCCCACGGATGGACCGCATCCCGTGGCGCGGGATCGCCCTCGCGCAGCTCTTCTGGTTCGGGATGGTCGCCCTTCTCGCCTTCCAGCGAGCCGGATACTGGGCCTCGCTCGGCCGCGAGGTTCCGAGAAACGTGGTCCTTCTCGAGGTGTCGGTCGGTCTCACGTGGGGACTCCTGCTACCGGCGATCGCGCTCGCGTCGCTCCAGCGACCCCTCGGCCGGGACCCCCGCGGTTGGGGGATCCAGGCCCTGCTCTTCGTCGCCGCGGTGTTCGTGGAGGCGATCGTGTACGTCTTCGTCGACGGCCGCTGGCTCCACGTGATCGCGTGGTCGCCGGTGGTGGGGCTGGGGTTCTTCGACCGCGTGCGGAACACCGCGACAGGGCACTTCATGGCGTCCGTGCAGTTCTTCGGCGTGATCGTCGGCGTGACTCAGGCGCACCTGTGGCGCCAGCGGTTCGAGGACCGCAGGTTGCGCGAGGCGCGCCTCGAGGCCGAGCTCGCGCGGAGCCAGCTCCAGGTGCTGCGCTCGGAGCTCGATCCGCACTTCCTCTTCAATGCGCTCAACACCGTGTCGACCCTGATGCACCGGGACGTCGCGGCGGCCGACACCATGCTCGCGCGGATCGGCGATCTCCTGCGGACGTCGCTGGAGTCTAAGGACACCCACGAGGTCCCGCTCCGGGAAGAGGTGGAGTTCCTCGAGCGGTACCTCGACATCGAGCGTGTCCGGTTCGGGGATCGGATCCGCGTCACGGTCGACGTCGCGGAAGGAGCCATGGAGGCCCACGTGCCGCGACTCTTCCTCCAGCCGCTGGTCGAGAACGCCCTCAGGCACGGAGTGGGTCCGCGGCGGGGGCCGGGGACGGTCGACGTCCGCGCGTGGCGCGCGGGCGGGTCCCTGCGGGTCGTGGTCGCCGACGACGGGCTCGGCGCCGAGGCACCCGCGAATCCGGAATCATCGGGGATCGGACTCGCGAATACCCGCCGTCGCCTGCGTCGGCTCTACGGCCGGGAGCATCGCTTTCGCGCCGCGCCGCTCCCCGCGGGTGGCTTCCGGGTCTCGCTGCGGGTCCCGTTCCACACCGGGGAGATGTCCGCCAGGGGAGTCGAGCCGTGAGCCTCCGCGTCCTCGTCGTGGACGACGAGCCGCTCGCGCGCGAGCGGCTCCGCACGCTGCTCGAATCCGTGCGCGACGTGAGCGTCGTGGCCGAGTGCGCCGATGGCGTGGAGGCGGTGGCTGCGTTCCGCGAGTCGCGCCCCGACGTCGTCTTCCTGGACGTCCAGATGCCGGGGATGGACGGCTTCGACGTCCTGGAGGCGCTGGGTCCCGAAGACCTGCCGGCGGTCGTGTTCGTCACCGCGCACGACCGCTACGCGCTCAAGGCGTTCGACGTGCACGCGGTCGACTACCTGCTCAAGCCCTTCGACCGGGAGCGCTTCGCCTCGGCGCTCGAGCGCGCGCGCCTCGACCTGCGTGCCGCCGACGCCGGCCGTCGGGTCCTCGCGCTCGTGGCCGATCTTCGCCGCGATCGACGCCCGCGGCAGCGGATCGTGGTCAAGGCGGCGGGGCGTGTCTTCTTCCTCCAGCCCTCCGAGATCGACTGGATGGAAGCCGCTGGGAACTACGTGCGGCTCCATTCGGGGAAGGACGTCCACATGGTGCGCGACACGATGAAGGGACTCGAGGACCGGCTCGATCCCGACACGTTCGTGCGGATTCACCGCTCGCGGATCGTCAACCTCGACCGCGTGCGCGAGATCCAGCCCTGGTTCCACGGCGAGTACGTCATCGTGCTCACGACCGGGGAGCAGCTCACGACCAGCCGCCGCCACAGCGTCCGCCTCCAGGAGCTTCTCGAGACGCGCCGCTGAGGCTCTCCGGACTCCTCGCGCGTCCGCCACTCGTCCCCGACCGGCAGTCGACGGTCCGCCCGTCCGCGAAAGTCGTCCCCATCTCGTTTCCGTTATCCCCGCCTTGTGTCATGCTCGCGCCGAGCCCAGCCGCCAGCGCGTACGCACTACAAGGAGGATTCCATGCGAGCGATTTCCGTCGGGTGTCTTCTCGTGATCGCCGCCCTGGCGGGCGGCGCGTGTGGCGATGGAGGAGGTGGCGGGCCCATCCAGCCGCCGCCGAACGGCGGACCCGAGCCCGTCGCGACCGTCGAAGCCACCGCTCCGGCGGGTGTGATCGTCGCCGGACAAACGAAGCAGATCGCGGTCGTCGTCCGGGACGCGGAGGGAGTCGAGTTGATTGACCGCCCCGTGACGTTCTCGAGCTCGAGCGAGGCCGTGGCCACCGTTTCCGCGACCGGCCTCGTGACCGCAATCGGCGCCGGGCGGGCGACCGTCACGGCGACGAGCGAAGGGAAGAGCGACGGCGTAACGATCGACGTTCGGGAGGGCGCTCTGATCGGGGCCGCGGGCGGAACCCTGACCGCCCTCGGCGGTGCGGTCGAGCTGGTGGTTCCGGCCGGCGCCCTCGCGGCGGAGACGGCGATCACCTTCGAGGCCGGCGGCGCCTTGCCCACCGACCCCAGTCAGGTGACGGGAAGCCGCGTCGTGATCGGGCCGGCCACTGTGGAATTCTCCGTGCCGGCCGAGCTCCGGATCCCCTACGTCCCCGGCAACGGTCCGAGCGGCGTCGCCGAGACCGCGTTCCGCCTGCATCGGGTGCAGGGGTCGAATCTCGTGTCGCTGGGAGGCGCGGTCGATGCCGGCGCGGACGAAGTGTCCGCGGAGATCGACCGGCTCGGCGCCTTCGCGGTCGCGCGCGCGCCCGCGAGCGAGCCGTGCACCGATCCGGAGTACCGGCAGTTCGACTTCTGGGTCGGGGAGTGGAACGTGACCTCTCCCGGAGGACTGCCGGTCCCCAGCGACATCACGCTCGAGCCCGGCGGCTGCGCGATGTTCGAGAACTTCGCGAACGGGAACGGACGAAGCATCAACGTGTTCAGCCCCGTCGACGGGATGTGGCATCAGACGTTCTACTTCTCGAACGGGCAGCGCATGGTTCTGATCGGGGAGCTCGTGGGAGAGGAGATGATCATGGAGTCGCCGAACCCGCCCGGCCCCCCGGGCTCCTTCAACCGCTGGACCTGGACTCCGTTGCCGGACGGGCGCGTCCGTCAACTTCAGGAGCAGAGCGTGGATGGCGGCCTCACGGTGGGAGGCTTCGACGGCACGTACGCGCCGCGGTAGTCCAGCCGGTGAGTAGGATCCGACGAGCCGTGCCGGACATCAGACACACCGTGTCGGATGTCAGACAGACAGGAGATGGAGTGAGCGGCAATCTCCTATGTAGCCGCGGAGAACCGTGAGCAGAGGAGAGTCCGCATGCGCACCGTTTCTACGATGACCCGATTCCTGGCCATAGCCCTGATCGCGACCCTGACGATGGCAGGGGAGTGCGACGACGATGACGATCCCACCGGTCCCGGCCTCGGCGGCGAGTTCGACGCCACGCTGACGGGAGCGGCCGAGAGGCCCGATCCCGTCACGACCGACGCCTCGGGGAGCGCCACCGTGGATGTCGACGAGGACGGAGGCACCTTCGAGGTCGAGGTGGAAGACATCACCGACGTGACGCTCGCGCACATCCACATCGGCGACGCGAACACCGCGGGACCGATCGCGGTCGAGCTGTTCAACGCCGGAGGCAACCCGGTCGATTTCACCGACCGGGCCACGCTCGCCACGGGCACGTTCGACGAGACCGACATCAATCCCGCCAGCGGTGTCGACACGATGGAGGAGCTGATCGCGGCGATGGAAGCCGGCGACACCTACGTGAACGTGCACACCTCGGCGAATTCCGGCGGAGAGATCCGCGGGCAGCTGAGCGACTAGGTCAACCGGTCGGCGGGGGACGCCGGAGATCGGCGGTCCCCCGCCTCGCCGGCGCCGGGGCGTTCTACCGTTCTTCGCGGAGCTCTTCGATGTCGGCCAGGTCGCGGGCACGCCCCACGACCCGCTTGTTCCGGATGAGTTCGTCTCGGCCCAGAACGGGGACTTCCAATCCTTCGAGCTCCACCAGTATCCGGTTCTTAGAAGCCTCTTCGAAATTCACGCCGGTGATAGATGTGAGGATGTCTATCCGATTCGGTGCGAGACCGATCTGGAAGACGACCCCAGGCTGGGAGAGATCGTCGAGCGTCAGCTCGTGAAGGGGCGCGCCGAAGGCCTCGAGCGCGCGCCAGACGCGGCGTGCATTCTCCGGCGTTGGTCGCACCCATAGGTCCAGATCCCCCGTGGCGCGAGGAAGGCCATGCGCGGCGAGAGCGTGCGCTCCGACGACCAGGTATTCAGCGCTCTCCGCGTACAACGCGGCCAACATCTCGACGAAGTCGCGATTCAGCGTCGCCTCCTCCCTTGAACGCCCAGGCCTGGAGTGTGAGGGTCCAGACCATGGCGATACGCTCGGCAGGCGTGCGCGTGTCGCGCTCGCGAGGCTCCTCGCCCAATCGCTGGAGCCGGGTCGGGTAATCGGAACGATCCACAATGGAAATTTAGGGCCGCGAAGCCGCTGCCGCGAGCGCCAGGTTACCAAGCGGCCAAATACCGAGAGGCTGAGGGAGACTACGCTAGATGTTGACAAGCACGTAAGATCATGTCATAATGGTAACCATATGGTTACCAATTCTAGGAAGCTCGACCGCACGTTCGCCGCTCTGTCCGACCCGACGCGCCGGTCGATCCTCGCGCGGCTGGCGGACGGGGAAGCGACGGTGGGCGAGCTGGCGCGCCCGTTTCGCGTGTCCCGCCCCGCGATCTCCAAGCACCTGCGCGTGCTGGAGGGGGCGGGTCTCGTCGAGCGGAAGCGCGACGGGCGCGTCAGCCGTTGCGAGCTGGACGCCGAGCCGATGCGCGACGCCGCCGAGTGGATCGGACGCTACCGCGCGTTCTGGGGCGAGCGACTCGACTCGCTCGCGCGCTATCTGGAAGGGCCGGAAGCTCCGGCCGGACGACCGCACTCACGACGAAAGCGAGGCAGGTCATGACGACGGACACCACGCTCTCCCTGCGACTCACGCGCCTCATCCGCGCCGACCGCGAGGCGGTCTTCCGCGCCTGGACGGAGCCGGCGGCCATGCGGGAATGGTTCTGCCCGGAAGGGGGCACGGTCGAGGCGGCCGAGAGCGACCTCAGGGTCGGCGGGAGATACCGGATCGCGATGCGGATGCCGCACGGGCTCAGCGTGGCGACGGGCGTCTACCGCGAGATCGATCCCCCCGCCCGGCTCGTGTTCAGCTGGCGCTGGGAGGAGGGCGAGGGGCCGAAGGAAGGCGAAACGCTCGTGACGGTCGAGCTCGCCGAACTCGAGGACGCGACCCGGATCGAGCTGATCCACGAGGGCTTCGCGACCGCGGATGCCCGGGAAGGCCACACGCAGGGCTGGTCGAGCGCGCTCGACCGGCTGGAGGGGCGCTTCGGCTACTGAGCGTCCTCCTCGGAGGCGCGGAATACGAGGGTATCGCCGGTCGCCGTGACGAGCTCGAGCGTGTCACCCTCGATGTCCCACGCCGAGCTCTGGCCGAGGATCGCGAGGTAATCGCTCTCCTGGTCCATGAGCCGCGCGTCCTCGCAGGCGCGAGCGGTGGCGACGAGGTCGACCAGCCGGAAGGTGCCGGCGGTGATCTGCGGCGTCCCGCCGTAGTGGTTGCAGCCCGAGTTGCCGCCGGCCGTCGATTCGTCCACCACGAGCGTGAGCTCCTCGTTGCCGAGCACGGGCTCGCCCCGAATCTCCGTGAGAACCCAGGCGGTGCCGGTGAGCGAGCCGTCGCCGGAGGGGGACGGGCGCAGGTCGGGTGATGTCGGATCCGGCGAGGTCGACCGGCACGCCAGGGCGAGCAGGACCGCGAGATAGGCCGTTCGTCGTGTCATCGGTGCCTCCATAGGGTCATCAGGTCGGGGTCGCTCGCCGCGCGAGATAGGCCTGCGCGTCCCCGCTCGCCAGAACCGTCTCTACGTACGCGTCGCGCTCGCGGGCGAAGAGCTCGAGATCCCAGACGCAGAACGACTCCCCCTCGCGCGCCGGCCGCCAGGGGCCTTCGTTCCGCACGAAGACCTTCACGGGGAGCTCGTTCTGCCGGTCCCACCAGGCGAGCACGACGTACTCCGCGGCGCGGCCGCGATGGACGATGAGAAACCCGAGGCCGGGGCGGCCCGCTACGGGATTCGCCTCCGGCAGAGCGGCAAGGGCCAAGTCGATCCCCTCGCGATGCTCGTCCCAATCGATGGGCCGCTCCCCGTATCGGACGGAGTAGGCCTTGAGCCGGTGTCCGGATCCTTCGACGATGCCGTAGAAGGTGGCGGCTCGAGGGGCGAACGGGGTGTAGTCGAGGCGTTCCATGGTACCTCGCAATATCGCCATTCGAGGCGCGCGCGCGGAGTGCCCCGCCCCGGACTTCCGTCGCACGGGTCGAGGGCTCGATATTGCCGGCGTGGGTCATCCAGCCGGGTCGCGATCCAGGTTCGCCCTTGCGGCGCGCGCTTCGCTCGCCGCCGGCAGCGTCGCGCTGTGCGCGTGCGCCCACCCCGGTGCCCCTCCGGGATCGGATGGCCGGTACGGCACGAGCTCGCGCCGCGCGTCGCTCCTCCCCGACGTCAGCGGCCTCGCCTGGATCGGCGGCGAGCGGTTCCTCGCCGTCCACGACGCCAAGTACCCGGACGAGGCGGGCTTTCCGCGCGTCAGCGTGCTCGAGCTACCGACCGGCCTGGACGGCATCCGGTGGACGCCGCTGGACGTGGCGTTCCCCGACCAGCCGGCCAGCGATCTCGAGAGCGTCGCGGGGATTCCCGGCGCGGCGGATCGGTTTCTCGTCGCGGAGAGCACGGAGGACGCCTCCGAGAAGCCCTTCTCGAACCGGATCTTCATGCTCGAGGTGACCGGCGCGGGAGCCACCGTGGTCGACCATGCCGTGTGGCCCGTCCCGACGACGAACGTCGAAGGCATCGCGGTCGCCGAGGCGGGGGCTGGCCGGCTTCTCTTTCTGTTCGCCGAGCGGGCGGACGGCGCGCGCTCGAGCGAGATCCGCTTCGCGGAGCTGTCGCTCGACCCCCTCCGTTTCGGCGACTTCCGAAGCGCGGGATCGTTCTCGAGCCCGGGACCCACGGGTCCGACGGCGCGTCCCGTCGCCGCGCTCGAGGTCGACGCGCGGGGGTTCGTCTATGCCGCCTCCACCGAGGATCCGGACGACGACGCTGGGCCGTTTCGCAGCGCGGTCTACAGGATCGGCCGCATCGGTCGCGACGGCGCCGTGGAGCTCGACGCCGCTCCGACTCTGATCGGAGCCCTGGACGGCCTCAAGGTCGAGAGCCTCGCCGCCCGTCAGCGGCCGGGCGGGGCCGTGGAGATCTGGGCCGGGGTCGACGACGAGTACTACGGCGGGACGATGCGCCCGCTGCCGGCGCGCGCGATCACATCGCCATGAGCGAGCGCGGCGGGAAGGGCAGCGAGGCGCGTTCGTCCGAGCCCTGACGGAGCCCACGCTCAGCCCGGGAACTGGAGCTGCCGCACCTGCCGGACCCCCTCGATCCCCCGGAGGTCTTCCAGCACGGCCTGCGGGGCGGGGGTGTCCAGGTTGATGAACGCGAGCGCGGTCTGGCCCGGCGCGGTCCGGCCGAGGCGCCACTCGGCGATGTTGACGCCCGCGTTTCCGAGCATCGTCCCCACCCGCCCGATCACGCCCGGCACGTCCCGGTTCCACACGAGGAGCGCCGTCCCGACCGGCGGGGCGTCCAGGTGATAGCCGTCGATCTCGACGGCGCGGGGGTGGGTCTGGAAGAGGGTCCCCGCCACGCTGCGCTCGCCGGCGTCGGTGCGGATTCGGCAGCCGACCAGGTTGGCGTAGTCGGCGGCTGACGCGCGGCGGCTACGCGATACTTCGATGCCGCGCTCGGCGGCCACGTGGGCGGCGTTGACGTAGTTGACGTCGGCCGCTCCCAGGATCGGCGTCAGAATCCCCTTGAGGACCGCCACGGAGAGTGGCCCGGCATGGGGCGCGGCCTCGGGTCCGCGGGCCTCGACCTCCACGCGCTCGATCCTCCCCGGAGCGAGCGCCTCCGCCAGGCGCCCGAGCCGCTCGGCGAGGTCGAGCCACGGCCGGATCGCGGACAGTCCCCCCGTGGCCACGAACGGAAGATTGACGGCGTTTCGGAATTCCTCCTCCCGGAGCGCGGCGACGACCTGTTCGGCGATCTGGACCGACACGTCGCGCTGGGCCTCGCCGGTCGATGCGGCGAGGTGGGGCGTCAGGACGACGTTCGGCGCCGCGAGGAGCGGGCTTCCCGCCGGCGGCTCGTCGGCATAGACGTCGAAGGCGGCGCCGGCCAAGCGCCCGGCGGCGAGCGCGTCCGCGACCGCCCCCTCGTCCACCAGACCTCCGCGGGCGGCGTTGACCAGGAGCGCGCCCGGCTTCATCCGCTCGAGAGCAGCGGCTCCGATCAGCCCGCGGGTCTCGTCGGTCAGCGGCACGTGCAGGGTGAGAACGTCCGCTTCCGCGAGCACCCGCTCGAGATCGGCGAGCTCGACGCCCATTTCGGTTGCGATGTCCGCGGACAGGTAGGGGTCGCAGCCGACGGCCTGCATGCCGAAGCCGCGGCCGCGGGCGGCCACGAGCCGCCCGACCCGGCCGAGGCCGATCACTCCCAGAGTCTTTCCGGCCAGCTGGAAACCGACGAACCGCTTCCGCTCCCATTCGCCGCGCCGGACGCTGGCGTCCGCCGCGGGCACCCGGCGGCAGAGCGACAGCAGGAGCGCCCAGGTGTGTTCGGCGGTCGCGGTCGCGTTGGCTCCCGGCGTGTTCATGACGAGGACGCCCCGCTCGGTCGCCGCCTCGACGTCGATGTTGTCGAGCCCGACGCCCGCGCGTCCCACGACCTTGAGCCCGTCGGCCCGGGCGAGCGCCTCGGCGTCGACGCGGGTTCCGCTGCGAACGATCAGCGCGTGGTGGCCCGGCAGGGCCGCGAGGAAGGCCTGGCGCTCCATCGCCCCCGGCGCATCGACCTCCACGTCTTCGAACCCGCGCAGCCGCGCGAGCCCTTCTTCGGAGAAGGGATCCGGGACCAGGATCCGGTACGTCACGCCCCGGCCTTCAGGAACTCGTCGATCGCGGCGGTCAGCGCTTCCACCTCCGCCACAGTGTGGTCGCCCATGTGGCCGATCCGGAACGTCCGGTCCGCGAGCTTCCCATAGCCGTTGGCCACGACCATGTCGTGGTTCTCGGCCATCCACCGGTTCATCGCCCGGATGTCGATCTGCAAGGTGTTCGTCACCGCGGACACGGAATCGGAGCGGTATCCCTCCGCCGCGAACAGGTCCAGGCGCTCGAGCGCCCACCCCCGGACGTGCCGCGCCATGGCGGAGTGCCGCGCGAACCGCGCCTCGAGCCCCTCTTCGAGGATCCGGTCGAGCTGGACGTCGAGGGCGTAGAGGAGCGTGATCGCCGGAGTCGCCGGGGTCTGATTCCGCTCGCGATACTTCTCGAAGACGAGGAAATCGAAGTACCATCCGCGATCCGGTACCGCCCGCGCGCGTTCGAGTGCCCGGTCGCTGACCGCCGCGAAGGCGAGGCCGGGGGGCAGCGCGAGACACTTCTGGCCGCCGGTGAGGCACACGTCGAGGCCCCACTCGTCGACCCGGACGTCGATCCCGCCCAGCGAGGAGACCGTGTCGACGAGGAGAAGCGCGTCGGGTGCGCGCGAGCGCGCGGCCGCGGCGATCTCGGCGACCGGGCTCGTCACCCCGGTCGAGGTCTCGTTGTGGACGACCGTCACCGCGTCGTACTCGCCGCGCTCGAGCGCCTCGTCGACGAGCCCGGGCGTCACTGGCTTCCCCCACTCGATCTCCAGCACGTCGTGCGTCTTGCCGACGGCTGCGACCACCTCCCGCCAGCGATCGCTGAATGCGCCGTTGACGCAGCACAGAGCGCGCCGCCCCACGCAGTTGCGGGCCGCCGCCTCGAACAGACCCGTCGCCGAGCTGGTCGAGACGTAGACACGGTGGTCGGTGCGGAACACCTCGCGGAGCCGGGGCTGGATCGATCCCAGGAGCGCTTCGATCTCCCGGGAACGGTGTCCGATCAGGCGCTGCGCCTGGGAGGCGAGCACCTCCTCCCGCACTTCCGTCGGACCCGGAAGGAAGAGGCGCGGCGGGCGGGGACGCTCGGGCACGACGCGAACCTAGGGCGCGCGCGGCGGCCGCTGCAAGGACGCCTGTCCGGCTTCGATGAGCGCCGTTCCTTTCCTCCAGACGGCCTCGTGAATCGAGCCCGCCAGCGGACCTGGACGGCGTCCCACCAGGAAGGGGACGACGGGGGAGAGACTCGACGCGTCGATCCACAGGTCGGCGGCCTTCCGCATCCGCTCGTGCCGGACGACGCCACCGAATCCGATCAGCCGGTCGACCGCGGCCTTCGCGGCCGCGTCGCTCGCCCCGTCGCCGACCAGCGTGACCTCGGCGTCCTCCGCGATCCGCGCGAGCATGAGCCGCTTGCCCCCTGTCGATGCCAGCGGGTGCGCGGCGGCGGCCGCCCACGGATCGGCCTCCGACCAGGGGACCGGGACGGCGAGGACCCGCGCCGGCTCGATCCCCAGCCAGGCGGCGAAGGGTCCGACCGCCTCGAGCATCCCGCCGCTTACGATCCACGGTTCGATCCCGGCCGCGGCGAGGGCGTCCAGGGTCTCTCGCGCGTCCTCGACTGCATGCAGGGCGTAGGCCCGGGCGAGAGCGGCCAGGTCGTCGGGCTCGGGCCGGACGAGGGCGAGCCGCGCGGCATAGACGGACTCGAGGGGGACCTCTCCTTCCATCGCCCGTCGGGTCAGGGCCTCGACCTCGGGTCCCGCGCCGGCGCGCCCGGCGAGCCAGTCGATCCCTTCGATGGCGGAGAGGGTCGAGTCGCAATCGAAACAGACGACCCGGCGGGCCATGAACGAAGTATAGCCTCCGGCAGGAAGCAGCGATGCGGGCGGGACGCAGGTCTCCGTCACGGGGTGTTTGTTGGCTTGACAAGAAATCCTTTCGGTGATAGAGTCGCGGCATGTCGCGCCCTTCTCCCAGGACCACACAACCCCGGAGCCTTCAGGTAGTCGTCGATCCCGCCCGGGCCGCGCGGGCACTGTCGCCAATTCGGCGGCAGGCGCTAGCCGCTCTCGCGACGGCGCCCGACTCGGCGACCGGCCTGTCCGAGCGGCTGGGGGCGAGCCGGCAGCTCCTCAACTACCACCTGCGGGAGCTCGAGAAGGCCGGGTACCTGGAGCTCGTGGAAGAGCGCAGGAAGGGGAACTGCACGGAGCGGGTGCTGCAGGCGAAGGCGCGCCACTGGCTGATCGATCCCGGCGCCCTGGCCGGGCTCGCGGACGAGCCGCTGCCGCCGGCCGACCGATTCAGCGCGACCTATCTCGTCGCGCTCGCGGCGCGCGCGATCCGCGAGGTCGCGGGGCTGATCGGTAAGGCCGCGGGCGCGAAGAAGCGGCTGGCCACGCTCGCGATCGATGCCGACGTCCGGCTCGCGCGGCCCGCGGACTTTCCCGCGTTCGCCGAGGATCTGGCCCGCGCCATCGGCGAGGTGATCGCGCGTCACGCCGACGACACGACCGCCGGCGGGCGGCGCTTCCGCATCGTGGCGGGCGCCTGGCCGGCGAAGGAATCGGAGCCATCTACCGTCGAAACGGAGGAGTCATGAGGAAGGAGCCGGACGCCGGCAGGGAAGAGAGCAAGGCCGATCGCGCCGTGACGGAGCGGCCCGCGACCCGCGCGGCGAAGGGGGAGATCGAGATCGAGGCGCCGGTCGAAACGGTGTGGAAGGCGCTGACGGACGCGCGGGAGCTGGAGCGCTGGTTCCCGCTCGACGCGCGGGTCGAGCCGGGAGAAGGTGGGTCGGTCTGGATGAGCTGGCGGAACGAGTACGAGGGGGAGTCGAAGATCCTGAAGTGGGACCCGCCGCATCACCTGAGGACCACCTGGGAGATGCACGAAGGCGACCAGCCGCCGCAGGTGACCGACTACCGCCTCGAATCGAAGGGCGGACGGACGATCGTCCGCGTCGTCACGTCGGGATTTCCGACCGACGCGGCGTGGGACGACTGGGTCCAGGGGACGATCGACGGCTGGGCCTTCGAGCTCCGGTCGCTCAAGGAGTATCTGGAGCACCACCGGGGCCAGGACCGCGACGTCGTCTACCTGCGCCGGAGGGTGCCGCTCGGCGCCGAGGAGATATGGAAGCGGATGGCCGCGCCCGGCGCGCTCGGCTCCAAGCCCCTCGGCGCGGAGCCGATCCTCGAGGCCCCGCCGCGCCAGTGGGCGGCGCTCGTCGAGAAGCTGGACGGCGCGCTCCTGCGCGCGGGGAGCGACCCCTGCGCCACCTCGGGGACGGGCGAGCGCGACGTCACCCTCTGGCTCTCCGCCTGGGGCGACGCGCGAAGCGAGCTGCCGGCGATCCGCGAGGACTGGGCGGCGACGCTCGAGCGGCTCTACCCCGAGGGGCGCGCGGTCTGATCCCGCCGCCTCACCAGGGGACTTCGATCTCCGTCCGCACGTACAGGTAGCGGCCGTTGAACCCGTACGGCGACGCCGACGGGAAGTTGAAGATCCCGAAGCTGTTGTCGAAGATCGCCCGGTCCGGGAACTCGTCGAGCAGGTTCCTCGCGCCTGCCGCGACCAGGAACCGCTCGCCGAACCGGTAGCCAGCCTCGGCGTCGACGAGCGTCTTCGAGTCGTACTCCTGAACGCACGCCTCGCCGCAGATCCCGAGCAGCACCGAGGTGAAGGGCCCCCAGAACGAGACCCGCCCCAGGAGACTCAGCCGCTCGTCGGACCAGAGTCCCTCGAACGTGCTCCGCCACTCGGGGCGGCCGCGCTCGAGCTCGATCAGCCCGCCTTCGAGGAACGGGCTGAAGAGCTCCGCGCCGGTGCCCTCCAGCTCCGGCGGCGTCCGGGTCTGGGTCACCTCGTTCTCGGTCCAGTTGTAGACAGCCGAGAGGTCCAGCGTGCCGGGTCCGGCGGGGACCACATAGCGCGCGGTCAGGTCGATCCCGCGGGTCTCGGTGTCGAGGCCATTGGTGAAGAAGCGGGCGGCCTGGACATCCGGCACGCCGGCCTCGTCGAGGATCTCCTCGATCTCCTCGCCGCTCACCTCGCTCGTCAGGATGATCCGGTCGTCGATCGTGATGAAGAAGAAGTCGGCGGTGAACGTGAGCCGGTCGACCGGCGTGACCGCGAGACCGCCGCTGACGTTGACCGAGGTCTCCTCGTCGAGGGGCTCGGCGCCGAGGGCCACGGCGGCGGGGTGCTCGACCGGGAAGATCCCGGCCTCGAACGCGACGGGCTCTCCTCCTTCTCCCTGCATGAAGTTCGTGACCGTGCTCTGGTAGAACTGCTGAGACAGCGCGGGCGCGCGGAAGCCCGTGCTCACCGCGCCGCGAAGGACGAACTGCCGGGTCGGTTGGAATCGGAGCGCGAGCTTGCCGGTCAGCTTCTCCCCGAAGTCGCTGTACGACTCGAAGCGCGCCGCCATGTTGGCCAGGAACTGCGAGGTCAAGCTCGCCTCGAGGTCCGCGTAGACGCCGACATTGCTGCGCCCCTCGTCGACCGGCACCGAGAAGCCCGTGAAGACCTGGGAGCCGGGAGGCGCGGGGTCCCCGTTGCGATTCGGATGGCCGCCCTGCAGGAACGACGCCTCCTCTCCCGGCTCGATCTTGTAGTTCTCGTGGCGCCAGGCCGCGCCCAGCGCGAGGTGGAGCGGGGAGGCGAGGAACCCCGCGCCCCATTCGCGCGCCACGTCGATGCCGGCCGTCACCTCGTTCAGGCTGAGCTCGCCCGCGAAGAACTCCGTCTGGTTGGGGATCCCGGGGTCGTCCGCGTTTCCGAGGATTCCGTCGAGACCCGGCGCGCACGGCGTGTCGAGACACGGACCGAGCGAGACGTTCAGCGTGTTCGTCAGGTTGTACTCGAACGCGTTGTGCCCCCACGTCAGGCCCGCGTCCCAGACCCAGCCGGCCGCGACTCCGCGCACGCCGCCCGATGCCGAAGCGTCGACGACGTCGGCATCGAAGGTGGGCAGAAACCCCAGCGGATAGATCTCGGGCCAGTTCCGATCGCTGATCCCCTGCCGGCGGAACCCCTGCCCGTCGCCCTCGCGGAAGCTGTAGCCGCCGAAGGCGTAGAGCTGCGTCAGCTCGTCGGCGGTCACGGGGATCCGCAGGTCGGCGAAGGTGAGGATGTCCTCCTGGTTGCCGTCGCCCCAGTGGTGGTTGGGCTGGTCGACGGGGTTGTTCTTCTCGATCACGTTGCCCTCGTCGTCGACTATGTCCGCGTCGCCCTCCACGATCTGGTCCTCGGGGTCGGCGCCCGCGCGATTGGTCGCGTTGCGGTCGCGCCATTCGGCGAACAGGCCGACCGAGCCGTTGCCGAGGGGCAAGCCGATCGCGCCGCTAACGTCCCGGATCGTTCCGTCGGCGTCGAAGTCCCCGGGGTAGTAGCGGCCCGTCGTCGCTCCGATCGTCAGCGGGAACGCGCCCGACTTGGTCACCATGTTGACGACGCCGGCGATCGCGTCGGAGCCGTACTGCGCCGCGGCGCCGTCGCGGAGGACCTCGATCCGGTCGATCATGCTCGCGGGCAGGGCGTTCAGGTCCACGCCGCTCGACCCGGCGCCCATTCCCGCGCCGAAGATGTGGACGAGCGCCGAGTGGTGACGTCGCTTGCCGTTGACGAGCACCAGCGTGTGGTCGGGCGAGAGGCCGCGCAGGGTGAAGGGCCGGACGATGTCGGTCGCGTCGGTCACGCTCTGGCGCGGGAAGTTCACCGAAGGCGAGAGCTCCTCGAGGATCGCGCTCGTCTCGGGTGTGGCATGGCTGGCGATCTGCTCGGAGGTGTACACGTCGACGGGAACCGCCAGCTCGTCGGCCGCGCTGTGCTGGGCCCGCGAGCCGACGAAGACCCGCAGCGTCTCGACCTGGATCGCTTCGGAGCGAAGCGCGTAGTCCCGGCGCACCTCGGCGCCCTCGGCAACGGTGACGGATTCCGACTCGGTGGCGTGGCCCACGGCCTCGACGAGCAATGTGTACGATCCGGCCGAAACGCCGCGCAGGACGTAGTCGCCCTGACCGTCGGTCTGCGTCCCTAGGCCGGTGCCCTCGAGGCTCACGGTCGCGCCGGCGATCGGTGAGCCGTCCTGATCGGTGATTCGGCCCTGGATCGTCCCGGTCTGGGCGAGCGCGACGAAGGGAAGGCCGAGAACGAGAAGGAGCGCGAACACGAGGCCTCGCATAGGACCTCCGGGGTGCGGGTCGGAGGAAGAGTCCGCGGCCGGACTCGGGGGGGAACAGGTCCACGATAGGGTGCGGAGGGTCGGCGGATCAAGGCGGGTGGCGTTACGCCGGCCTACAGGCTTGGTTTCAGCACCATGAGCACCAGCCCCCCGACCGGCGTCAACAGCGCTATGGCACCCCAGATTTCCCAGCGAACGGCAAGCGCGTGATAACCCGCGTAATCGAACGCCCCGGACTGCACGCCCGAATCGGCGAGGGCGAACAACTCCCTCTGAAGCGGCGCTACCCGAAGCATGAAGACGACCCCGGAAACAGAGAAGAGCACGAGGGTCCAGAGGATCCAGTCCGTGCCCAGGATAGGAAGGTCGGCTCGGAGAGCGGCGGCCACCCCGGTGACGATGATCCCCACGACCCCGGGGACCGTGAAGAAGCGGTCACCCCGGATGATGCCATCCAGGGTATGGGCGAGCAGGCGAGGGTCCCGCGTACGGGCGGCATGGGAGTGCCAGAAGAGACCGGTCGTGATGTTGCCGAGAAAGGCGATGACCGCCACGACATGAAGAAGCTTGAGGAGCAGGTACATTGCGGTTCTCCGTCCGGTGTCCATGAGATCGGTGCAAAGAGCCGCAACAACATGGGCTCGGATTGCCTGACGGGCTATCGGAGGCTCCCCGCAGGATTCTGGGGGCCCTCGGCCCGCTCCTCCGCGCCTTGGCCAGGGACGGGGTCCGGCGCATATTCAACCGCTTGCCAGATTCCCCGGGCACCAGACCATCCACATAGGGTCCGCCATGAGCGCCGGGACCGGATTCCCGCAGTGAACGAATCCTCGCGTCGGCTGCCGCATCGCCTGTCGGTCGTGTGGTTCAGCGACCTGGTGGGATGGAGCAGCTTGACGGCGGAGGACGAGGACAAGGCGATCGCGCTCATGCGGCGCTTCCAGGCCGCCGTGCGCGCCGTGGTGTCCGAAGACAAGGGGCGCATCGTCAAGTTCATCGGCGACGCCGCGCTGGTCGAATCGCCGAGCGCCGAGGCGGCCGTGATCGCCGCGGACGAGGTGCGCGGGCTCATGCGGGCGGGCGAATCGATCCGGACGGGCATCCACCTCGGCGACGTGGCCGTCGGCCCCGACGGAGACCTGTACGGCGACGGGGTGAACACCGCGCAGCGGATCCAGACCGTGGCCGAGGCGGGGCAGATCGTGGTGAGCGGCGACGTCTGGCGGCAGCTTCGCAACCGATCCACGTTCCGATTCGAGCCACTGGGCGAGCGCGAGCTCAAGGGAGTCGAGTCCCTCGATCTCTACGTGGTCACCGAGGTAGCCCGGCCCCGTCCCGTGGCGGCAGCGCAGGAGCGCCCGAACTCGCCCGAGCCGGCAGCGGTGGCGGCCCCCACCGAGCGCTCGATCGCCGTGCTCCCGTTCATGAACCTCAGCTCCGATCCCGAGAACGAGTACTTCAGCGACGGGATCACCGAGGAGATCCTGAACGCCCTCGTCAAGGTGAGCGATCTCAAGGTCGCCTCCCGCACATCGGCATTCGC